>CAZVHW010000052.1:0-439 GCA_964626835.1 uncultured Enterobacterales bacterium | reverse complement strand
ACTCGATGAGCTGTCCTAGCTGCGCCCGCCCGGGCTCCTCGCCGTGGGTGTTCCGCGCCCGCTCCACCATGGAGCGGGCTCGCTCACGCAGCCTGACGTGCCCCACTTCCTCGGAGAACACCAGGGCGCGCGTGGCCTCCCGCTCGGCCTGATCGGACCTGCCGGCTGCATGCATGGCCTCGGCGATCCAGAGCCGGGCCCACGCGAGCTCGATGCTCGCACCGGCGTGACGCAGCGGATCGAGTATCGCCGGCAACAGCGCGTCGAGATCCTCGTTCCGCCCTTCCCGCGCTTGGCAGAAGACCAACAGCGCGCGAAGCCGGCAGGCCTCGATCAGGGACTCACCAGCCTCGACGTTGCGGAGCGCTTCCTGGGCCAGCATCGTAGCGTTCGTGTCGCGGCGACGAACGGCCAACTCGACCCGCCATCGCTGTAGGCG
>CAZVHW010000051.1:15270-21010 GCA_964626835.1 uncultured Enterobacterales bacterium | reverse complement strand
CAGCCATCACCTGGATGACCCAGGTGTACCCGTCGATCCGGCTCTCGGCGACACGCGACTCGTACTCGTGCCAAAAGCTGGCCTTGTCCACGGTCTTCAACAGCTCGCCTTCCACAAGCCAGCGCGCGAACGCTTCGCCGATGTCGTCGTGCCACAGGGTGCCATCGGCATCGAAGGCCGCCACGCGGCGGCCCCCGGTGGGGTTGAGCCGGTTGGCGATGGCTTCTGCAAAGTGGCGGTCGAAGGGGGCAAGCCAATCGGGGATGCGCATGGGGACTCCGGGAAAGTCAGAGCCGCAGGCTTATCCCAAGGAACGGCCCCGCACCGCAGATCAGCGCAGCCGCTTGCCTCTCCCGCCCGCGCTCGGGGTATCGTCGTACAATTCTACCAGATGATAGATACAGGTGATTCTCCTGCTTCCACTACCACCACCACCATGGGCGAGGTCGTGCACTCCATTGGTCCAGGCCATCACCAGCCGCTCGCTCTCCTCGAGATCCGGATCGTCGGGGTGGAGCAGCTGGGGCACGGTCCGCAGCTCGTAAGCCGGAAACGCCAAGAAGCTACAGGAGGCCACGGGGTTGGCCAGCATGTTGGCGAAGGTGTGGGTGGTGAACTCGGACGTGGAGAACAGCTCCAGGCTCACCTGACGGGTGCGATCCCAGAGATCGACGTCTCGGTAGAGCTCGCGCAATACATCGAGGGCCCGGGCCATGCGCGTAGGCATGTCCAGCCCTGCCTTGCCCATGACCGCCACGCGGTTGCGAAGCGAGGTCACCGCCTGGGCGAGCCGCTCCGGTCGGGGCACGAAGCCCATGCCCTTGTAGGCCGTGTTCAGGCTGGTGAAGGAGCCTGGGTCCACCCCGCCGTAGGTGGCCACGCAGGCATTGTGTGGGCCATCCAGGTCGCGGGTGTCGAAGCCCTTTACGGCCAGCTCGTCGAGCTTGAGCAGGCGTTCCTCGAGCGACCAAGTCACGAAGCTGTCGGGTAAAGAGGCCAGGGACAGCTCCCGCCAAGCTCCCCACAGCTGCGCTCGGACCAGGCCATCCCCAACCCGGCTCGCGTCCACGGTGTCGTGACGGAACCAGCCCCCCGGACCCCAGAACGAGCTCGCCTCGCGAGGCTGGAAGCCGGCATCGGGCGCGGGGCAGTCCACACCGGGCGCGGTGGGAGCACAAGCCGCGAGGGCGGACGCTCCGAGCAGAGCACCGCTGGAGTGGAGCAGGTCGCGACGGGTGGGGCGTATCGCCATGTCGGGCTCCTCGGGTGCACCTGGGTACCCGATCCCGGGAGCACTGCCCACACCCAGTCGGAGCAACGACCGGACCCGTGGTGGACTACACTGGTCGAGCCACCCCTCCCGAGAACGACCATGCCTCGCCTGTACCTCCTGCTCCTGCTCGCACCGAACGCCCACGCCGAGTCCTCTCTGCACTTCGACGGAGTGAACGACCACGTCACCATGGGCGAAGCCTACTCCCTCGGAGTCTCCGCTCACACGGTGGAGTGTTGGTTCCGCTGGGATGGCGAAGGCGAAGAGGTCGCCGAGACCGGCACCGGCGGTCTCGACATGTACCCCCTGGTCACGAAGGGCCGCGGCGAGTCGGACGGTGGTGCCGTGGACATGAACTTCGGCCTGGGTGTCGACCAGGCCACCGGCGCCCTGGCAGCGGACTTCGAGGACATGGCCAGCGGCACGAACCACCCCGTGGTGGGCATCACCGACGTGCGCGACGGAAGCTGGCACCACGCGGCCGTCTCCTACGACGGCTCGACTTGGGCGCTGTACCTGGACGGTCGCCTCGACACCACGCTGGACACCGGAGGTGCCACGCCCCGCTACGACAGCGCACAGCACTTCGGGGTGGCCACCGCCATGAACAGCAGCGGCACACCCCAGGGTCGGTTCCGGGGCGCCATCGACGAAGTGCGCCTGTGGTCCGAGGTGCGCACCCAGGCCGAGATCCAAGCCCACATGAACGGAGCCCTCAGCTCGGGAATCGCTCTGCTGGCCCGCTGGGGCTTCGATGAAGGCGGCGGCGACACCGCGAGCGACGACGTGTGGAGCGTCGACGGCACCGTGGTCGGGGCCAGTTGGACCAGCCAGGCACCCTTCGATGCCAGCTTGCCCCCAGACGAACCCTTCCTGGTGCACCCTGCCGACGGCGCTGGGAGCATCGCGCTCTCTCCCACCCTCGAGGTCCAGGTGGACGATCCCGAGGGCGATCCCCTCGAGGTGCGCTTCTTCGGACGCCCCTACGAGCCTCCCGCCGAGGACTTCACCATCGTGGCGCTGCCCGACACCCAGTACTACTGCTCCGGCAGCTACGGGGGACAGGCCGACATGTTCTACAGCCAGACGAGCTGGATCGTGGAGCAGCGAGAAGCCCTGAACATCGTCTACGTGGCCCACGAAGGTGACCTGGTGAACGACGGCGACGACGCCCCCGAGCAGTGGCTGATCGCCGACGAAGCGCTGTCCATCCTCGAAGATCCGGTCACGACCGGCCTCTACGACGGCATCCCCTACGGCATCGCGGCGGGAAACCACGACCAGAGCCCCCTCGGCGATCCCAACGGGACCACCGATCTCCTGAACAAGTACTTCGGAGTGGATCGCTCGGCCGACCGCGCCTACTACGGCGACCACTGGGACGAGAACAACGACGACCACTACGTGGTGTTCGACGCTGGCGGCATGTCCTTCCTGGTGCTGGACCTCGAGTACGACCAGAGTGGCGCGGACACCGGAGTCCTCGACTGGGCCGACCAAGTCATCACCGCCCACCCTGACCACCGGGTCATGGTGGTGGGACACCACCTCATCGAGGAAGACGGCGAGCTGTCGGACCAAGGCCAGGACGTCTATGCGGCTATCGGCCACCACGACTCGCTCTTCATGATGCTCTCGGGCCACCTGACGGCCGAGGTCTGGCGCAGCGACCCGGCCGGGGACACCGGCACCGTCTACACGCTGATGGCCGACTACCAGTTCGATGGAAACGGCGGCGACGGTTGGTTGCGATTCATGGAGTTCTCCCCTTCAACGGCCGAGATCCACATCCAGACCTACTCCCCCTGGCTGGACGAGTCGCAGAAGGACAGCGACAGCGACTTCGTGCTGCCCTACGACATGGGGGAGAACCCCTTCACGCAGATCGGCACCGTGTCGGTGGCGGCGGGCGAGTCGGCCCAGCTGACCTGGGACGACCTGGACACCGAGACACCACACGAGTGGTACGTCGAGGTGGACGACGGCTCCACCACGACCACGAGCCCAACCTGGACCTTCACCACGGGTGACGGCACGGCACAGCCGGGGGACTCGAACGCTCCGGACGACACGGGGGATGACGGGCCGGGGGTGCGCCACCCCGACGACAGGGACTGCGGCTGCACGAGTGGGGCCACACCCGCGGGCCTGGGACTGTTGCTGGCGCTGCTTGGCGTAGCGAGACGACGGCGCCGCTAGGCGCGACTCCAGAGGGGCAACAGGGGCGGCCATGGGACGGCAGCGGAGTCGCAGCCCTCGGGGGGACTGCGCGCTGAGGGGGGCGTGGACGGGCCGTGCCTCGAAAACGAGCATGGCACGAAGCTTGCGAAAAACAGGAACGCCCCCCCGAGCCGGAGCGAACCATGAATCCCTCTCTGACCCAGCTCCCCCTGGCCTTTGGCCTGGCATTGGTGTTCTTCACGGTCATGACCACCACGGTAGCGCTGCCCTGGCTGGTGCTCACCCAGTAGTGCACCGGCCCTCGCCTACTGCCCTCCGTACACGTTCAGATCCACGGTTCCGCTGAAAACCGCCCCGCTCTCTTCGGCGGCCTGATCGAAGACCACGGGCCCGTTGCCGAGGTAGGCGGCCACGCCCCAGGCCTCTCCGGTTCCACCCTCGTCATAGTAGAGGTAGGCCTGGCGCGGGCGATCAGTCGCAGCGCTGGTTCGGCTCCCGGCTCGGCCTCACCCGCAACCCGAACCGCTCCCAACGAGGCTGGCCCGTGTCGGGATCGAAGCTGGCCCACACGCCCAACACGGTGCCTCGCAGCAGGTCGGCGGGCAGCGAGCCCCAGTGGCGAGAGTCCTGGCTGTTGTCCCGGTTGTCTCCCAGCACGAACAGATGCCCCTCGGGCACCGGGGTGCTCTCCACGTCGGGGCTCCACAGGGGAGGCCCCCACTGCACCAGGTAGCTCGAGCCGTCCAGGTCGGTCTCGAGGAAGGCGGTGGCTCCCCCGTGGAGAGCCGCGGGCAGCTCACCGAGGGAGCAGTGCACCCGCGGCAGGGGCCGGGCGTCCACCTTCAGGACGCCGTCGCGCAACTCCACGACCTCACCTGACAGCGCTACTACGCGCTTGACCCAGGGCTTCCCGCTGTCCAGCAGCACAACCTGGGAGCGGAGCTCCCCTGGCTGCGTGGCGAGCTTGGACACCAGCACCAAGTCCCCAGGCAAGATTGTGGGCGACATGGACCCCGTCGGCACGCGGTAGGGCTCCAGCAGCAGAGACCGCACCACGCGCACGCCGTGCAGCAGGAACACGTGCACCCCCACGAAGAAGGCGAGGTAGACCCAGGCTCGCTGGAAGGGCAGCGGCGGGTTCGAGCGCCGCCGCCGGCAGAGCGAGGCGGCATGTAGCGGGGCGAGCCCACGGGTGACCAGGGGAATGAGGACCGCCAGGGCGAGCCAACCGAGCGGGCCGATGTGCTCGGCCGCCGCCAGCTGCCCCACCACCGCCGCGGCGACCAGCGACGCGGCGGGCAGGCCGACGGCCCACCACGCCGACCCAGCGTAAAGGTGCCCAAGCCCGGGGCAGCCGCCGCCTAGGAACATGGCCAACCAGGGGTGGCGAATCGGGTGGTTCGGTGCGTGGGCCAACGGGCCTCCGGGACCTTGGGTTCGCCGAACCTAGCGCACTGGGCGTGGGATGGCAGCGCCACCACGTCCGGAGCGCCCATGCGCCTGCCTTCTTGCTCCGCCCTGTTTCTCGCCCTGTTTTCCCCTCCAACCTGGCTGCAGGGGCTCGAGCCCTGACCGAAGCAGCAGGCCCTACTCCCCCCGGCGGACCCATCATGCTATCGTCTCCAGGTTCCAAGACCCCAATCCATCGAGGACCAGGACCATGCGCGCGCACAAACTCCCTTTGATTTCCATCCTTCTCAGCCTGGGCTGTTCCGGTCCCCAGCCGAACGTCGCGCCTCCCGGGGGGCCCGCCAACGCAGCCACCAACGACGACGCGGCCGGCGACGATGCAGCGGCCGAAGACGAGGCGGGCGCCAGCCCCGCCGCCTTCAGCCGCGTCGACCCCCCAGGCTTCATCCTGGACGAAGACGAAGGAATCGAGCTTTCGGGCGTCATCGACTACATCGACGAAGCCGAACCCGTCGGCACGCTTCGCCTCGAGATCGCGTCCGTCACGGAAGAGGGAGAGGCGACGCTGCTGATGGTCCAGGATCTCGGAGAGCTGGGCCCCTGGAAGGTGCGGGTCCCCCAAGACATCGGGCCCATCAACATCGTGGCCTACTTCGATGCAGACATGAACGGTCCCAGCCCCGGGGAGCCCGCGTGCACGACCCGCGATCCGATCATCGTGGGTCGCGAGGACGTGACCTGCCTCTACCTGGACCTCACGGCCCAAGAGCCAACCCCAGAGGACGAACTGAGCCACGAGTTCGTCGAAGCGGGCGACATTCCCTCCGCCCCGAACCCCTGCGTAGCCCCCGCCAAGGACAAGAAGCCCGCGCCGGC
>CAZVHW010000051.1:0-15170 GCA_964626835.1 uncultured Enterobacterales bacterium | reverse complement strand
CGAAGAAGACCCCGCACCGGCCGAAGAAGACCCCGCACCGGCCGAAGAAGACCCCGCACCGGCCGAAGAAGACCCCACTCCAGCCGAGGAGCCTGCCACCGAGTAGGCAGTGGGATCCAACCCCGCAGCACCTTGCCTCAGTTCGCGCTCTCGAGGTCTCCGTTGACGCCAGCGAGCGTCACGCTCGGGACCAGCCGGCACAGCTCGACAGCAGGCCGTGGTTCCGGGCGCAGGCGGGCCCAAACATACCGGTACAAGCTGCTCGCCACGACCTCGTTGCCGAGCTCGTTGAGGTGCACGTCCGTGATGAAGGTGCGCAGCCACACCAGATGCGTGTCGAGGTATTCGTAGATCTCTGGCGAGATGTACTGCTCCCTGGGGCCCGCAACATAGGCGTCTTCGAAGATCACCCTGCCGATCCCGGCGCGGTACTGGACCACCTGTTGCAGTCCATCCTCTACCTCCAGACGCAACCCGTCCTTCCGCTCGTGACAGTCCAGGATGCCTGGGATGTCCAGCATGTCGAAGTGGGGCGACACCTCCTCTACCAGCGCCGCGCTGTAGAGGACGTATTCCTGCATCCAGGGATAGAAGCTGTTGGCGGGCTCCACGATCACCAGGGCGTCCGCGTCCGCGCTGTTCACCGCCTGAACCAGCTCCCGTACGTGCTGCCGGTAGGCATCCAGGGGGCGATGGAACATGGGCAACGCGTCGTTGACACCGAGGGCGAAGATCCAGAGATCCACCTCGTACTCGCTAGAGTGCTTGATGAAGGCATTGGCGGCGAAGTCGGTGAGCATGCAAGGGATACCGAAGTTGATCACCTCGAACTGCTTGTCGATTGGAGGCGCAGCGTTCAATGCGTCCTGCAACAGATAGCAATAGGTCTTGTCGTCAGCCACGCCTTCCCCGAAGGTGACCCCGGTGCCGACAACACCGATGCGGAACACCCCTGGTGGGCGACGGTAGTCGTAGACGCGAGGGCCGCGCAGGCCGCGCTCGTTCACACTGCCGCTGTACCACATCACCCGCCGCGTAGCGGGCAGGGCCCCGCCGAGGGTGACCAGCTGGGGCAGATCCGGCACGGCATAGGAGCTGCTCTGGTCGGGCTCCAGGCGAAGGGTCTGCAGCTGCTTGCCCTGATGCTCGAAGCTGTAGACGGCAGGCAGGGGTGCCAGGCTCACACCTTCCCTGAACTCGAAGAACGGCGTGTCGGGATCGATGGGCTGCGGGAGCTCGTCGCGGGTCCCGCGGTACAGCAGCAGCCCCAGCGCGCACGACAAGACGATGCCTATCAGGGCGAGGTAGGCTCTCCTGTTCCGCGGCCCTCGCTGCTGTCTGGAAGCGTCCAACGGCTCCTCCATGGCGTCTTCCTCGAAACCCAGACTATCCCCTGTCGGCGTCCCCTTCCAGCCGCCACGTGGCATCACGCTCACGCGACTCCGCGAGTCGCGCTATGCTGGCGCTGACATGGGCAGAACCACAACAGAGACAGGATCTACCCACGAGTACGCCTGCACGGCATTCGAGGTGCTGCTTCTTGCGGCGTGCGCCCTGCTCGCAGTGAGGGGCTGTTGGGGGCATGCCGTGGGCTCTGGCGGCGACTTGTACGGCACGCTCTGGTACCAGGAGTGGATAGACCACTGCGTGAGTGCACGGGCCGATCCGGGCTTCACGCCTTGGCTCTTCCATCCTGACGGCATGGACCTGTTCGCCCACATGGGCAACAACTACCTCGACATGCTGGTTGGGCTCCCATTCTACTGGTTGCTGGGATCACCCGGCCACATGGCGCCACTCACAGCGCTGATCCTCTTCGGCAACGCCCTCGCCATGCGCGTCCTGCTGCGTTCGCTGGTGCGCTCCCGCCTGGCGATCGTCGCCGGATGCCTGTTGTTCGAGCTGCATCCGTTCGTTATCAACGAGCTGAACGGCGGACGCCCAACTCAAGCGCTGCTTTGGTTCTGGCCCCTGGCGCTGCATCAACTGCTGGCCATGGGCGAAAACCGCCGCTGGTGGCGACCGGTCTTGGCCGGAGTCTTCGTGGCTCTGCAAGCCATCACCTACTGGTTCACCGGCCACATGTTCCTGCTGGTATTCGGTCCACTGTTGCTGATATTCGGCCTGCGCCAGGACAAGGGCTGGTGGCTGCGCCTGGCGCTGGCGGCCGGCGTTGCCATCGTGCTGGTAATGCCCTTCGTGCTACCCATGGGGGCTCACGTGGCTGCTGAACAGCTTCCCGGGGCTGGGGACGCCCCATCCACGTATTCGAGGGGCGCTGTCCACCTGCAGAGATTGGCCTTCACGACCAACCTGACCGTCACGCCATGGAGGGGCCTGGTCCTTCTGGCTTGCAGCCTGGTGGCCTGCCGTCGGCGTTCACTCTGGATTCCAGCCTCGGCGCTGTGCATGTTGGCCTTCGTCGGGCCGTCGTTCCATCTGGCCGGGCACGGCTGGAGCAACCCGTTCTGGACCATTTCCGACACCATCCTGCTGGGGTTCGATCGTTTCTTCTACCCCGATCGTTTCTGGGCGCCTCTGATGGTCGTCACCGCCGCCGCTCTGGCCGAGGCTCTCGACGCTCGATTCCAGCGCCCTCGCTTCCGCGCGCTCGCCTTGGCTGCCGCGGTGCTGCTCGGAGCAGCGCCACTTCGAGGATCCGGTCGCATGTTGGACGCCACGTCCATCCCCGATCTGGCGTACGTGGACGCCGTTCGGGCCGCGCCCGGTGTCGTGCTCGACCTGCCCCTGCTCTGCACCCACGAGGTGCTGCACTACCAAGGCCGGCATCGCCAGCCCATCATGGGTGGCATGGCCGATGGTGATCCGTTCATCAGGCCTGCCGGGCTGGTGGAGCGAGTGCGGGAGGACGAGGCGTTGGCCAAGCTTGTAGATGCAGCCGCCGGTCGCGGCATCTCACAGGTTTCACTGACGGGTGAGCACTCTCCTCGCTGGGTGGTCGTGCACATGGGCTTGTACCACCGCGGTTACGCAACCTCCTGCTGGGTTGGGTCCACGGGAATGGACCCAGCCCGGCAAGCTGCGGCGGCGAAGTCCGCCGTCGAGCGCCTCCTCGGACCGCCCGACGTGGAGGACCAATGGGCCGCAGCCTGGGATCTGACGAGACGGGCGCTGCCGTGAGCAGGTGTTGCGACCCCATTTCCTCGAGCCGGATGCGGCTCACAGAGAACGGCGGTACTCCTTTCTGGGCGGATGGTGTCCCCCCCGGCGGTCGCTGCCCAAACACACGAGGCAGGTGATGCCACGCAACACCCGATTCCGGATCCTCACTGTGCTACTGGTCCTGTTGGCCGGCACCGCAGCCTCGGCGACGGCCTGGCATTGTCGACACTCTACCCCCGCCGCCTACACGTCCATACCCGACGAGCACCCACTGTTCGAGAGTGGGCGAGACGGCATGTCGGTGCGCAAGAACCTCGAGGAGGTACGGCTGCGGGCGTTCACCCGTCCACACGCCCTGCCCGTTCTCGAGGAACCCTGGGATCACGCTGAGTCCATCACCAAGCAGGTCAGGTACCGCTGTTCGACCAACTCACTGGGCTTCCGCGGTCAGGAGCTCGAGCCAGAGCGCCAAGACGGCGTCGCACGGGTGGCGTTCGTCGGTGATTCCATCGTCTTCGGGCACGGCGTCGACGACGCCGACACCCTCACGGCCCAGCTGGGCGTTCTGCTCGCCGAGCACGGTCGCTTCGAGTTGGTCAACGCGGGGGTCCCAGCGAACCGCTCCTGGGACGCCGTGGCCATCCTGCAGAGACGCGTCCTGCCCTTGAAGCCCGACGCCGTGTTCTTGGCGGTTGCCAGCAACGACATCGTACATGTCATCGAGGGTACCTGGCGCCAGGGAGGACGCAGCTTCTCGTTGACGGAGAGCGAGCTGACCAGCGTACTCGCCCAGTATCACAGACAGCTCACCGTCTTCGTACGCATCTGCGAGGACAGGGGAGTGGCAGTGGAGCTGCTCGTCCCACCCACCAGCACCTTCTACCCCTTCCCCGACTACCAACGACTGGTAGCGGAGGTCCACCGTGTTGGGCAGGAGCAGGACGTGCCGGTGTACGATCTCCAGCCAGTGCTGCGCCAAGCGGAAGAGCGCAACGGCCTCGTGTTGGCCGACCTGGGCGACCAACAGCAGCTGGTGCGTTTCCACAGTGGCGTCCCCGAGGTCCTGCTCACGGCGAACGTCGCTCTGGAACGACCCTACTACGTGGCCGACGAGATCTACGAATTCCTCGAGGAGGAGCCTGTTTCCCAGTACACCATGCTCGACGGCAGCCACCCAAACGCCAGGGGCCATCGGCTGCTGGCCGAAGCCCTGGTCCCCGAGGTGCTGGCCTTGTTGGAGGGAACGGGGGAGTAGAACACGGGAATGCGTGCAGACGACTCACCCACCATACCGACGGGGATGCCGACTGGGTGGTGCCCACCGACACGAACCAGCCCTCCCAAGGTCAGCCGGGGTCGATGACCAACTCAGCCAGCTCGGTCGCAGTCACGCGGTTGCCCTCGTCGGAGTAGTGTCCATCCGAAAGGACGAGGGCGTCGAGCGCCACACCGCTCTCCACCAGCTGTTCCACGTGCCGCTCCATGTCCAACAGCGGCGCATCGGTCTCACGCGACACAGTGCGGATCGCTGGGTTGGCTGGCCAGAACAGAGGGTAGGTCTGCAGGATGACCCGCGCACCGGCCTGCCGCGAGAGGTCAATGATCTGCAGCAGATCGTCGCGGACCCAGGCGTCGAGGGTATCCTGCGAGATCTCACGCCCGACCGAGGGGAGGAGTTCGGCGACCTCGAGCCCGGCATCGCCGTGTCTTTCCAGCAGTGCCTGCAGACGCACCAGGTGCGGGCTGCCACGAAGCGACGTCGCCATCTGGGACCAGCAGAGCAGCTCTTTCGGATCGACCTCGATGCCCTTCTCGAACCAAGAGGCCGCACCATCCACGTCTTGGTCGACCGTCACCACCCAGCGTCCCACGGCGCAGTAGTTGCGCGCGAAGCCAGGATCAGCCTCGATACCAGCACGATGGACGGCGGGGACCGCCGGATCGGAGAAGTTGTCGGCGTCCTGGTAGAGCTCACCGATAGAGTAGTGAGAGACGGCGTCACGGGGATCCAACGCGATGGCGTCCTCGTAGAGCCGCTGTGCCTCGCCGTAGTCGCGCCGACCACGAGCACACTCCGCCATGCCCCAGAGATAGGCCGCATCACCAGGGTCCTGCTTTGCCCCAGCCCGAAAGGCTGCGAGAGCGCCGTCCAGGTCGCCCACCGCCAGCAGCTCACTCGCGCGCTCGAAGTTGGGGCCGACGGGACGGCCGTCACGGCGACGCCAGCGCGCGTACAGTTCCGGCCCGGACGTATCCCGCAGCGTCTCGTGCTCCGTCTGCGCCTGCAGATCCTGGCGCTGGGTCCCTGCGCGGGTCAGCGCATAGCGCACCAGGCGGATGACGCGGACGCGGAACAGCGCCATCTCGATGCGGGCGGACCACGAGGACCGCTCCTGGTAGTCGCGAAGCCCGAAGAGGTTGTTCCGGTTGGCGCCACCGGCGAGCACGATCACGAGATCCGGATCGGTGGTGGCCAGATAGCGTGGCAGCGAAGCCAGGATGTTGCCTGTATTGGCCCCGGGTATCCCCGCATTGAACATCTGAATCCGCTCACCCCTTTCGTGGAGTGTTCGCTCGAGCTGGGCAGGGAAGTCCATGCCGGGAGAGGCACCGATGCCGTAGACATAGGAGTCCCCCACGCAGAGGACGCGACGGCATTCGGGGCACGAGGCGACGCGCGCCGGCACCTCGGCCACGGGATCCAACAGCGGGTAGCGCATACCGGTGATGCGGAGGCCCAGCTCCAGCACCACGAGGACGAAGAGGAACCCGAGGAAGAAGGTGAGCAGCTTGTCCATGGTCGGAGTGCGCATGGATTGTCCTCGGGTGAATTCGCGAAGAAATCCCCAGCAATGGGGACACGAGCCCTTTCTACCATGAAAATCACGGCAGAAAGCACCCACGACCCGGTGCCGGCCAGCCAAGACATGGAAGGGCCAACGCGATCCGAAAAGAACACGAAATCTCCCGCCATCACCACCGCTCGCAGCCGCCTGATCTCTCATGCAGACACCGGAACACCGGCTAACGCTCGAGTAGGCTGCTCCGCTCCAACAGGTCCGCGAGCTCGCTGGCGATCATCTGGTGGCCCCGGGTGTTGGCGTGGTTGCCGTCGATACTCGACAGCTGGCCCACCCCCGGGTTGTCATCCAGCCAGGCGAAGATCTCGGGTGCTATGTGCCGATCGGCGGCCTGAAACTCCACCTCGACGAGCAGCTCGCCCTGGCCATCACGGTAGCGGGTCACACGCTGCATACCGTTCTGCTCGGAGAACACCAGACCGTCGCGGGCCTCGGCCTGTACGAAGAGCGCGGTGGAGTCCAGGATCGGCAGCGCGTGCTGCTCGGCGAAGGCATTCATCTCGTCCACCCAGAGCTGGCCGTCCGGGAGGAAGAAAGAAGTGAAGGTAGGCGTAACCAGCGCCAGCCGGAAGCCTTGCGCCTGACTCTGGGCCAGGGCACCGTTCAGCAAGGTTCGGTATCGAGCCATAAGCTCTTCGTACTCGGAGTCCGCGAGCATGACGCGGGCGGGCGCGCCCGACGTGTGACATGGCAGGAAGGAGGTCTGGGCGCCGGGCGCGAAAATCACGACGTCGGGCTCGATGGCAGGGATCTTCTCGGTCAGCCTGCGGAGGATCCGCTCGGGATCCGCACCGGCCATGCCAGCATTGACGACCTCGAAGTCGCGCTCCGGGTACCGCCGCGAAAGCAGCTCGCCCAGCAGGTGAGGGTAGGTCTCGTGGTGGTCGACCCCGCTACCAAAGGCGACGCAGTCCCCTACACAGGCCACTCGCAGACGACCAGCCGGCTTGGGCGCTGTGACCTCGGGGCCCCGGAAACCCAGGGAGTTGGTGGTGATCTCGAATGAGCGCGTCCGCCGCACCGCAGAGGGCTCCTCGAGATAGTCCCAGATGGAGTGGGGACGATCTGGGATGGTGACACCGAGGGCATCGGCGTTGGGTGTTCCAGCCTCGAACACGGTGTAGACCGGCTCGCGAGGCCGAACGAGGCGAAACACCACCGCTCCCACCACGACAAGGATGAGCACCAGCAAGATCAGCTCGATGGTGCGGGTGGTGCGCTTGTCCATGCGGTCGTTCTCTGTGTGTGAGCGCTGCCATTTCGCCAAAAGTCGAACATCCAGTAACACAACCGGCCACCAGAAATCGCAGCCGAGATGCCGGGAGGACCGGCGCCAGCTAGCGAGCCGCTGGAGGACCGCCCGCTGCGGCCATATGATGGCAAGGCTCCCACCCTCCCGGTGCGTCCTTGCGCCTGCCACACCTCGCCGCGCTCATGCTCGTTCTACCGATGGTTTCGGCGCTCCCGGCTTGCGCATCCGATCCAGCGACCCCCACGTCGGGTCCCACCATGTCCGATCCCCCAGCGCCGATCCCGCCCACAATCGAAGACCTCCCAGCGCCCATCGACCCGTCCATCCAGCCCTACACCTTCACCCGCGGAGACATCGCTCCCCCGCCGAGAGACATCGATGTCTCCTTCGACGACCGCCACCTCGTCTACCGAATCATGCACCCACCGGGTCTCTACGAGGACATGGCCCTACCAGCCTGGCCCCAGTTCGTCCCCGCGGGCGGCGAACTACCCCCCACCCGTCGCATCGTGCGCTACTCGGCGATCGTCAACGAGGTCGGTCTTCGGGGTGCGCGGGTGTACAAGCCCACCAAACCCCAGGGCAGCTTCCGCATCGCCGTGATCGGCACCGGAGTGACCTTCGGCGAGGGCGTCAAGGACGATGAGGTCTACTCCGCGCGCCTCGAACGGATGCTCATGGAGCGCCCACCGCGAGAGGCGCTCTACGAGGTCATCAACCTCGGCGCACCCTCGGTCACGGGCGACCTCGTCCCCGGCATCTTCCACCAGCACCAGGGCACATACCAGCCCGACTTCTGGATCGTCGCCTTCGGTGTCAACGACGCACTTCCCATGTTCAAGCAATCTCGCATGGGCTACCGCCAGAACCTGCGCACCCTCATGCACGACCTGGAGCAAGCGCACACCGAGGCCATCTTCCTGGTCGAGCCCGCCAACAGCTTCTACCCCTGGAAGGCAGAGTACCAAGAGTACATGGCCATCTTCGCCGAGGAGGTGGAGGGCCGTTTCCCCGTGCTCGAGGCGGCTGGGATCCTGGACTGTCACGAGCGGGAGCGGGGGGTACGCCTGGTGTTGCAGGGCGACCTGCAGCAGGTGGTCCGTTACAGCGATGGGCAGGCCGAAGCCCTGTTTCAGGTGCACCATCAGGCAGCACCAGGCGAGCCCACGATCGCCCCAGCACTCTACGAATACCTGGACAGCCACGAGGTTTGGCTGCGCACCTTCATCACGGACGTCCACCTGACGCCCTACGGCCACGATGTGCTCGCCACGTCCCTCCATGCTTGGCTCTCGCACTGGCTGGCGCACGGCACCGAGCCCACCACACAGGAGACCAGCTGTGCCCTCTGGGACTGATCGCCCCCCCCTCCGCTGGGCCTGGCGCCTGGCGGCGCTCCTGATGGGTACGGCGGTGGCGGTCACGCTGGCCGAGGTCGGTGTGCGCATCGGTTGGCGAGCAGGCTGGATAGGCCCCGGCGCCGGCCCTCACGAACTGCTGGGCCAGGGGCGCCCTTGGGACGTGGAGCACGTCATGCCCCACCGCGAGCTGGGTTGGGTCCTGCGCCCTGGGTTCGAGGGCACGGTGGTCGAGCCCGGCAGCCAAGCCCGGCTCCGGGTCAACAGCCTCGGCCTCAGGGGTCCAGAGCCCTCCTCGCCCCAAGACCCGCGCTGGCTGGTCGTGGGGGATTCCTTTACGGTCGCTCTGCAGGTCGAAGAAGACCGGACACTCCCCGCCCTGCTCGAAGATCGCTGGGGCATACAGGTCTGGAACGGTGGCGTGGACTCCTACTCCACGTTTCAGGCTACCCGCTGGTACGAACACGTGGACGAGCAGCTGGACGCGGACACGGTCCTGCTGCTCTTCTTCCTGGCAAACGATCCCATCGACAACGCCAAGCTGTTGGACTTCCGCAAGCCCGTGCTCCCCCCTTCTCTCGCGCGCCTGGAGCGCGCCGAGATCTATCGCCGGCGCCTGGCAAGTCTGCCCGCTCCTCTACAGCGATCCGAGCTCCTGGGGAGGCTGCGTAGCTGGTGGACCACCCGGCTCGGAAGCCCTGCAGGGGATTGGTTGATGGAAGAACTGGTGGTGGAGATGGTCTCTGCCTACACCCAGGATCCTCGAGGCCTCGACCCGTTCCTCGAGCCCACCAGACAGGCCCTGCGCGAGTTCCGTGACAGCGTACGGACCAGGGGCGATCGGCCCCTCGTGGTTCTGATCCCTCCCTTGTTCGGCGTGGATCCCACCGACGGCGAGCACTGGCTCGACGAGCTCCAGACCCGAGGCCAGCCGGTGGAGGCCAGCCAGCTCGAGGCCCTCCCCAGAGCCGTCCAGGCTCTCCTGGACGGGATGGAGATTGAGAGCTGCGACCTCACACCGACGATGACCCACGCCGTGCGGCAGGGCGAGATCGCCTACTCACCGCTCCACCGCCACTGGACCGCTCGAGGTCATGAGCTGGCGGCGGATGCCATCGACACCTGCTTCGCCCCGGACGGCACCGCGCCACCCGACGAGGTGCACCATTGAAAGTCGCGCGACCACGATGGCTCCCCTGGGCGTTGGCGACCGCCGGTCTGCTGGTGCTCCTGGCCCTGTTCTGGTTCCGAACCCCTGCGGCGCCGTGGAAACGCTACCTGGGTGAGCCAAGCTACGGCTCCTACCAGGAGACCTTGTGGTGGTACCACCACCTGGCGGACCACCTGCTCGAGCCCTCGGCCTGGTTCTTCACCGACCTGCAAAAATACCCCTGGGGCATCGAGCCCCATCTGCTCTACGCGGTGGACTTCCTGGCGCCCCTGATCGCGGCACCCTTCGCCGCCCTCTTCACTCCGCCGTTTTCCACCAACGCCTTCCTGTTGACCGTCCTGTTGGCCAGCGCCCTGGCAGCGTTCGCGGCCGCCAGGGGGCTGGGTGCTCCGACCTGGGCAGCCTTCCTCGCCGGGCTGTTCTTCGGCTGCGCACCCTACCTGCACACCCAGCTGCTCTACGGACGCCTCTCCCTGGTCCTGCTCTTTCCTTTGCCACTCTTCCTGTGGTTCTGGACACGCGCCCAGCGGAGCCACGAAAAACGCTGGCTCGGCGGCGCCATCCTGGCGCTGGCCACCGCGGGCTGGGTCTACCCCTACTACGCGTTGTTCCTGGCCCTCGCAGCCCCCCTGCTGGCGCTCGGTGAAGCGGCGAGTTGGCGCAAGCTCGGGCTGAACACGACCGTGCTCGTGGCGGGTGCCTCGCTCTTGCTCCTCCCCATCGCGCTCCCTCTGGCTGGCAGCTGGGGTCACATCACGGACTACGCCATGGACTGCCAGGCCTACGCTCCCGCGCACACCGACCTGCCCAGCCCTTTCTGCCCCATCTTCACCCACTCCCTGTGGCTTCACAATCTCCCGCTGCACCTGGCGGATCCACTCCTGGCCTCTTGTTTTCTGGGGCTGCTCGTACCGGGCCGCGCGCGACGTTGGTCGGTTGTGGGCCTGCTCGGACTGGTGCTGGCCCTGGGTCCCTATCCCGTGGGTCCAACAGCACCGGGTGAGGCCGGCTGCATCTCGGGATTGCCCCTGCCTTTCCTGGTCTTCAGACGATTCGTGCCCTTGGCCGACGGATTCTCCCACCCCTACCGGATGCTCGTTCTCCCCATGACCATTGGCGCAGTGGTGTTGGCACAGCTGGTGGGGACGCTCACGCGGAAGATCTCCGCACCTCGCGGGCGCCAAGCCTTGCTAGCCAGCTTGGCAGCCGCTAGCTGCGTGGCCCTCGCGCTGAGACCCGCCATCCACCTGGGCCACCCCCCGCCGGACATCCCAGGGCTGGCTACGGTGGGAGACGGCCAAGCTCCGCTCATCCTCCTCCCCCTGGACGAATCGGACTTTCTGGTCCACCCTCAGATCAGCCACGGCCGTCCCACGCTCAACGGCGACGGGCTCAACGTGGCGCACAAGAACCACCCGGACCTTCAGGCCCTGCTCGTAGGTGATCCGCTGCTGACCTACCTGCGCTCCACCACCCGCGAAGAGGCCACGCCCCCCGCGCCTCCGCCAGCAGCCGACAAGCTCTTCCGCGAACTGGGCTACCGCCACGTGGTGCTCAACAGCTGGCTGGCGGAGCTACCCTCCTTCGCCAAGCCGACGGGCGAGTACGAGTACCCTGGCCTGCCCAAGGACCGCATGGTCCTCGCCCGTGAACGACTGGAATCGGTCTTCGGACCACCCTGCTACGAGGACGACCAGATCGCGGCCTTCGAGCTGCGCTGATCCGAACGAAGGGTTCACTTCCCGTCGATGCGGAACACCGACAGGTGGCTGCGCTCGAGGTTCTCGATCACCTTGGGAGGCCCGAAGCGCTGCACCAAGTGGTCGCAGGCGGGACAGGGCCCGATGCCTACTTGATCGAGGGAGGCTTCCTTCATGCGGTGTAGCTGCTCGGCCGACAGGTCCTTGGGTTCCTCGACGTAGAGTACCAGATGGGAAAACCCATGGTCGCCGGGATTGCCCGGAGGAAGCCGGAAGCCATCGATGTCGGCGATCGGACCGGTGAGCATCGCCAACAGGGGTACCTCCCGCAGCGCCTGACGCAGCTCCACCGGCTGCAAGGAAGCCGGCAAGGACAAACAGCAGATGGGTGCTCCATGGCCGAGCTGAGCCAGCAGCGGGCTGACCTCCAGCTCGTTCCAGTGGTGCTCCCCCGCGCGGTGGATGGCCACGATGACCGCCGTGGGATTGTCTTGGGCCAACCAACTATGGACCTCACCAGCCTGGGGCGCCACGACCGTGGGGAGGGGGAAGTAGGTGAAGCCCTGTGCGGCCGCGAGCGCGGGCACCAAGAGCAGCAGCGCTGGCTGCCACGGGCGACCCACCGCCACGCGGCGCCGCAACCCTGCCAGCACCATGGCGGCGGGCACCACCATGAACATCGCCGCGATCAGGAGCAGCCGGTAGGGGTGGTGAAAACGGTGGAAGAAGGGGAGCACCCAGGGCAAGAAACGATACGGAAGCTCCAGCGGCGGACCGGCTGGATCGAGCTGGATGGAGGCACCGAGACTCAGGATTGTGAAAACGAGCGCCCCCACGGACCACACCACCACACCTCGACAACGCCAGGGCCCGACGATGGCCAACAGAACCATGAAGGGAAGCAGCGGCCCCACGCCAGGGTAGAAGCAGGTCTCCGGCATGAGCCAAGGCACGAAGGGTGACAACAGCTCGTGGCTGTTGTGTTGGCTCATGGTGAGCCATTCCCTGGCCTGCTCCGCACCCACGCTCGACCCCGTGAGCGGCCCGAGCAACATGCTCATCCCGAAGCCCCGCAACGCGAAAGCCAACAGCGGCAGTGCGGCCAACAGCAGCACCACAGCCAGGAGCACCCCTCGGCGCGCGAAAACCCGCGGACGCGCCCAGTCGGCAAGCTCGCCACCGGTTCGCCCCAGCATCGATGGGATGGCCCCCAACAACAGCACCGGCAGCAGCAACAGGAGCACGGGGCCGAGGGCCAGGTAGCCCAGAACGGAGAGGAAGATGAAGAGTCCTGTCAGCACCAGGTGACGGACACGCCCTTGGAGAAACCAACGGCGGAGGTAGAGCAAAACAAGCGCCAGCAATGCAGTGCTCAGAACCTCGCCACGGCCCTCGGCGAGTTCGTGCAGCACCGGAGGGCACAGCAGAAAAAGGCTGGCGGCAGCCGCCGAAGACCAACGATCACCCGTTACCCCCGCGGCCATCCACCAAACCGCCAGCGCGGCACCGAGAGCGAAAAGGAACGCCACGATGTTCGAGGTCACCACCTCGCCCAACAGCCAGACGAAAGGGGCGGCCAGCAACAAGTCCAGATGCCCTTCCCAGAGCGTGGTGAGATCCACCTCGGCCGGGAAGAAGAACATGTTGGTACGAAACAGGGACACCCCGCCCTCGAGGAAGCGGTCCAGCCAGAAGTACTGCCACAAGTGGACGATGATGTCCCCGTGAAGCGCGTCCTGGTAGGGAGCAGGCAGACGAGAGGCCAGGCTGGGAAGGACCGAGGAGAAAATCGCCACGGCCACGACCACGAGCAAACCGGAAGGACCCCAACGCTCCAAAATCTCATAATAACGCGGAGAATGTTCGTTTTCGCCTTCGCTCATCTTGCTCCCGAGATCCTGGACAGGCTATCGCGCTTGACCAACGGCGCGCGATAGTGTCCCAAAGCCCCCCCACCGTGACGACATGATTCCCAACTTCTTGGCACACATTCGGAGGCACGAGGCACGTTGGTCTCTACCCACGTTGGTCGTAGGCTGCCTCGGCGCATTCGGCGCTCTCGCCCTCACCCCCCGGTCTTCGATCGCATCTTCTCCGTCTCACCGCTTCTGCCACAGGACGCCACTGGGCTCTGGTGGGCAGCGGGAACACTGCTCTGTGTGTCCCTCGTGATGAGTGCGCTGCGGCTCTCCAGGGCCGCTGCACTTCTGTTGAGCCTGCTCCTGCTCGGCGCAACAGAGCTCTCGACCCGAGCCTGGGTGCGGGCCACCTTCGACATCAAGCAGTGCTCGGAGTTGGACAAGATGCTACGCATCGCACGGGGCCAGGCCCACGAACATCTGCACCACCCGTTCCTCCACCACGTCGGCAACCCCGAGTTTCTGGCCGTCCCCTACCCTGACCAGCGCGACATCCTCGAGCTGCTCCCAGAGGAGGAATGGCATCCCTACGACACGTTCGGCTTTCCGGGGCCCATTCCGAGCTACGCCAAGGACCCCGGCACCCTCCGGGTCGCCTGCCTGGGAGGGTCCACCACGGTGAGCGGCTATCCCCAAAAGCTCGAGAAATGGCTCGCAGACCGTATGCCCCAAGGCACCCGCGCTGAGGTGCTCAACTTCGGAGTAGGGGGGTACACATCGGCTCACTCACTGGTCAACTTCGTGCTCAACGCCGTCGACTTCGACCCCGACGTGGTCATCGTGCACCACGCCTGGAACGATGCTTCGGCGGCGCTGCAGGGCTGCGCCTTGCGCGGAGACTATGCCCATCTACGCAGCCAGTCGTTGCCAGACGCCAGCCCGAGCATCGAGCGCTGGGTGGCACCCAGCGTGGTGTGGCGCCTTCTCCGCAGTGGCCCTGGTGACACCGCGGGTTCGGGTGGCAGCGCCAAGGGCTTGGAAGCCGCCCACAGCGAACAAGACTGCGGCGATGTGGACCCGCTCTGGCCCTACCGACGAAACCTCGAGACCATCGTGAATCTGTCGAGCCTCCAAGGGATGCAGGTGATCCTCACGACCCAACCCCACCGGGAGCAGCGGCACACGAGCGCGGCCATCTTCATCGATGCCTGCAACGACGCGGTCCGGGAGATCCATCGCGAGCACCCCGACACCCTGTTGGTCGACCTGGCCGCCGATCATGCAACCAGGGGAGAAGACGACTTCATGGATCTGTGCCACATGACGCCCGAAGGCGTGCAGTGGAAGGCCGAACGCATCGGAGACGTGCTGTTACCCTCCCTCCCCGAGCGCCAAGCACCAGCCCGTTGAGAATGCTCACGTGCTATGCTACTGCAACTTCGATTACCGTACATTCAGGAAGCACAGATGTTCGCATCAATACCCGGAGGAGTCATGAAAAAGCACCTGGTTCTCTTGTTCTCGTTGTTCCTGATAGCTTCGTGTGGCGGTAAGGACGACACGGCACAAGACCTCTGGGAAGGCCGCAATCCGGGTGAATGCAGCGACGACGCCGACAACGACGGCGACGGGCTGTTCGACTGCGACGATCCGGACTGCGTGGGCGCGAGCAACTGCGAGACCGACGCCGACACCGACACCGACGCAGATGCCGACAGCGACACCGACGCCGACGCCGATGCCGACGCCGATGCCGACGCGGATGCGGATGCGGATGCGGACGCAGATGCCGACGCGGATGCAGATGCCGACGCAGACGCGGATGCCGACGCAGACGCAGACGCAG
>CAZVHW010000050.1:0-21066 GCA_964626835.1 uncultured Enterobacterales bacterium | reverse complement strand
GTGTTGTTTCTGGTGGACCTGGCCTGTTTCTCCGATGTTTCGGGTCTGGGACTCGCGGGCCGAGGGCTGCCCTCGGTGGCGGGGCTGAACGAGCCCCCGCCCATCCATCGGGACCTTCCCGGGCTGGGTGCGGTGCTCGACCTACCACCTCGCTTTCTCGGGGACGATGCCCGAGGTCGGTATCTGGTCTGGCAGCGCCACCACGGCCGCCCGGTGCCGTATTCCCTGCTCATGACGGGGCTGTCCCCCACGCTGGCGCGGGAGCCCCTCGTCGCCGCGGTGGCCGCCATGGACCGCCGTGATCCCATCAGCCTGCGGCCCGAGGACGCGGCACAGTTCCGCCGCGAGGACCTGGCGCGACTGGCCCAAGAGCGCCGCTTCGGTGATCTGGGGGAGCGGGATCTCGAGGGCGCCGCGGGCCGTCTGGCGGTGCTCGGCATCGACACGGTCGTGCTGCACGCCAACTTGCTCGAGCCCGAAGACGCAGGCCTGGTCGCGGGCATGCTGGAGCGTTTCCTGGGCTCTCCGGTGGTCTGCATCGACGGAAGCTGCGCTTGGCTGCTCGAGGATGCGCCGTGAGCCGGTCGTGGAACCGCGAGCTTCCGGCGGTGGTCTGGCTGGTGGTGCTGGCCGCGGTGGTCAGCTGGCCAGCCCTGGCCCTCGACGGGCTGGTGGGCCACGAGCGCTGCACGGCGGGTTGTCACGCCTGGGTGGTGTGGGCGGCCGGCCAACGCCTGGCGGGTGCGTTGCCCGGCGATCTGCTGTTCTTCCCCCACGGCGCCGATCTGGTTCGGCTGTACGGATCGGACTTCGTCAGCCCGGCGTTGCTGGGTTTGCTCGGGGGGATGTCGTCCCCAGCGCGAGCCCTCGACCTCTGGGTCGTGTTTCTCTTCGCCTCGAACGGGCTGGCGGCGCTTGTCCTGGCCCGGGGAATGGGCTTGGGCAGGTGTCCTGGTGCGGTGGTGGGCACGGCGTACATGGCGGCGCCGTTCTTCCTGCACGAGGCGTTCAACGGCACGACGGAGCTGTTGGCGGCTGCGCCCCTGCCCCTCTTCGCCTTGGCCTGGCTCAGGCTCCTCGAGAAGCCCTCTTGGCGGCTGGGCCTGCTGGCTGGCCTGGCCTTCGGGATCGGTGGGCTGCTGAGCGCCTACACCCCGTTCTTCCTCTTGCTGCTGGTGGCCGTCTCCTTGGCTTGGTGGGGAGTGAGCCACATCGAGCCGCTGCTCGAGCGAGCCCGCGTTCGAGCCGTGGCCCTGGCCGGCGTCGTTGGAGCCGGTGTGTTGCTCCCGGTCGTGCTCCTGCATGCCGCCCACGGCGGCGGTGCTCTGCACGGGCGGCGGGTGGGCTGGTCTGCGGAAAGCGTGCCCCTGCCCGACTCGGCAGCCGACCTGCTGGGCCTGTTCACGGCGCGGCTCGCGTCTCCCCCCCGCGTGATCCTGCAAGGCGACGGTACCTACTACGACTACTGGACCCTGGGCATGGTCACCATCGGCTTCCTGGTCCTGGGGCTGGCGCTGCTGGGCTGGTGGAGGGGAAGACCCCGCGGGCCTTGGCCAGCCCTCCTCGTGGTGGCCTTGGTGGTCTCCTTCGGGCCGTACCTGGTCGCCGGCGGGCAGGTCGTGCGCGTGGCTGGCAGCCCGGTGCCCTTGCCGGCGCTGCTGTTCGAGAGGCTGCTGCCCCTCTGGGGAGTGGTCTCCCTGCACCCCTACCGCTTCGCTACGCTGACCACCTTGGCCCTGGCCGTGCTCGCGGGAAGGGGTGTCGCGGTGCTCGCAGGCTGGTTCGAAGCGCGCGCTCGCTGGATGCCCGTGGTGTTGGCCGTGGTGGTCTGCGCGGGCGTCGCGGCCGAGGGCCTCTCCACGCGCCCCGGGGGTTGGGCGTTGCCACCTCCGTCCCCACCGAATCCACGAGCTGGGCCTGGCTGGCCGAGCAGCCCCGGGGTGGCATGGTGTTGGTGCCCTTCGTCGCCGACGAGATCGGGGATGTCTGCTACGGCCTGCAGGTCCAGGCGATCCACGGTCAGCCCTGGTCGGACGGGGCCATGCACTTCCGAGCCGATCCGGCGTCTCTGGCCTTGTACGGCGATAACGCCATGGTGGCTGCCCTCGCGTCGCCTCGCCGTGGTCCCCTGCCGGGGCCCCGTGTCGCAGCGGATGGCATTCGCGGCTTGCGCGACGCAGGCTTCCGCTACCTGGTGCTCGACCGTCCTCGCTTCGACCGCTACGAGCGCGAGCGCGACAGCGTCTCGGAGCGCCACGATCCCGACGCCGTCGAAGCCTGGCTCCGCCACTGGGCGGGCGAGCCGCTGCAGGATGATGGCCAGGTGGCCGTGTTTGGGTTGTGAGGCCTGGCTGGGGCCGCAGTGAGAAAGGTGGACCCTCCAGACGCCCGACCTCTCCATTGCGGTGGCGGGTGCCTTGGTCTCGGCGTATCTTGCCGGCGACCTCGAGCCCCGGGTGCGCCGTGCGGAAGTCCGTTCTCGTTCAGCTTTCCCTGTCCATCGTCGCACTGTCGGCTTGCCGCCCCGTCTACGAGGGCGAGGTCGCCAGCGAAGAGCTGATCGACGCCGCGGAGTTGCTGGTGATCGCCCCCGAGGAGACCTTCGACGCCTACGCCGACCTGGTGGACTGGAAGCGCATGCGCGGCATCCCGACCCGGATCGAGGCGCTCGAGGACATCGACGCCAACAAGAGCGGCGAGGATCTCGCCGCCGCCGTTCGGGAGCGAATCAGGCTCGCTTGGCAAGAGGAAGGCACCCGCTGGGTGCTGCTGGGCGCCGACGCTCCGCTGATCCCCATCCGCCGGGTGGATGCCTGGGTCGCCGTGGACTTCGAGGGCGCCTACTACGAGGGCACCGTCCAGAGCGACCTGTACTACGCCGACCTGGACGGCGACTGGGACGGCGACGGCGACGGCAACTTCGGCGAGCCTGGCGACGGCATGGATCTGCTGGCCGACGTGGCCCTGGGGCGCATCCCCGCTCGCAACGCCAGCCAGGTGGACAGCTACACCGAGAAGCTGTTCGAGTACGAGCGCTGGCCCCTGACCGACTACGAGCAGACCGGCTTGCTCTGGGCGAATGGGCCGGAGAAGCCAGCGGGTTGACGATCTACTCATCCACCGCGCTCGAGAGCATGATCGCACCCCTGTTTCCCGACGAGTTCGAGGTCACACGGCTGTACGAAGACTACGAGAGCCACGACGGAGCCATCCCAAACGACCGCAGCAACCAGACCGACGTGTTCCAGGATGGGCGCAACCTCATCCTCAACTTCGGTCACGGCGTGCAGTCCTACATCGGCAACCTGAGCCTGCAGAACCTCTGGGATCTCGAGGACAACGACCGCCCTGGGATCTTCACCACCGCCGAGTGCTCGGGCTGCGAGATCGAGAACGAGTACGTGAATCACAGCGCCTGCGAGGCCTACGTGCTCTCCGACGGCGGCGGTGTGGCCTACCTGGGCAACACCCACATCGGCATCGGCTTTCCCTCGCTGCTCGAGTTCTACATGGTCTTCTTCGAGGAGATCTTCGAAGACGAGGCCTCCCTGAGCATCGGCGAGCGCATCCAGGCCTCTCATCTCGGCTACACCACCGCCGACGACCTGGCCGAAGAGGGCAGTCCCGATCGTTGGACCTCGCTGGTCATGGTGCTCATGGGCGATCCCACCATCATCCCTTGGCGGGTCACGCCTCGAGAGCCCGAGGTGTCCAAGGTGGACTGGTACCGGCAGGACGACGCGGCGGTGGGTTGCTACACGGTCCAGGTCGGCGGTGAGCCGGTGCAGGGGGCCGTGGTCAGCTGGTACAAGTCGGACTCCACGCTGCGTGTGGCCACCACCGATGCCCGGGGCGAGGCGTGTCTGCAGGTTCCCGACGATGCCCCTGGCAAGGTCTTGCTCACCGTCACGGGCCCCGACCTGCTGCCGGTGGAGAAGACGCAGCGGCTCTGATAGTCCGGCGCCATGCGCATCGCCTTCGTCTCGGCCAACCGTGAGCAGCTGCCCGATCCCGTAGTGCCCCTGGGCCTGCTGGCGGTCAAGACCTGTACGCCGGACGAGCACGAGAAGCGGCTCTGGGACCTCTGCTTCGAGCGCCACCCCGAACGTTTCTTGGCCGAGCGGCTCGAGCGCTGGCAGCCCGACGTGGTCGCCTTGGGCCTACGCAACATCCAGAACAGCGACTACACCAACATCGAGGACAACCTGCGCTACTACGAAGGCCTCGTGGCCACGGTGCGTGACCGCTGTGACGCCATCCTCGTGTTGGGTGGCGCGGGCTTCTCGGTGATGCCCGGTGAGCTGATGGGCCGGCTGCGGGCCGACTACGGCATCCAGGGGGAAGGCGAGCGGGCCTTCCCGGCGCTGCTGGCCTGTCTCGAAGCCGGTGAGCGCGGCCTTGGCGACGTCCCGAGCCTGTTTCGGTGGGCCGACGGCGAGCTGGTAGAGAACCTGCAGCCCGAGATTCTGCTGGACCTGGACACCCTCCCGGTGACCGATCGGACCGCGGTCGACCCCCGCTACGGCCAGCGGGTGGGCATCGAGTCCATCCAGACCAAGCGTGGGTGCCCCCTGGGGTGTGAGTACTGCACCTACCCGCTGATCGAGGGTCGTCGGCACCGTCTGCGCAGCCCCGCGAGGGTCGTGGACGAGATCGAGGCCGCGCTGGCCGCCAGCCCCGACATCAACCACCTGTTCTTCGTCGACTCCCAGTTCACCCTGCCCCCCAGCCACGCCAAGGCGGTCTGCCATGAGATGATCGCCCGCGGCGTGGGCGTGGGATGGACCTGCTACGGCAACCCCGTCGGCTTCGACCTCGACTTGGCCGAGCTGATGAAGGCCGCCGGTTGTGTGGGCATGGAGATCGGCACCGACTCCGGCAGCGACGAGGTGCTCCTGCGCCAGCGAAAGGGCTTCACCAGCGCCGACGTGCGGCGCATGCACGACACCTGCCAAGAGGCGGGCTTGTTGGACTGCCACACCTTCGTGCTCGGCACCTCGGGGGAGACCGTGGATACGGTGCGTCAGACTCTCGACTTCATTGCGGATCTCCAGCCCTTTGCGGCCATCCTGATGATGTGGATGGAGGATCTCGAGGCTGTGGAGCCCGAGAGGTCGGCCGAGCGCCGTGCCTTCCGTGAGTCCATGCGCGCGCTGCTCGAGGAGCGTTGTCGGGAACAATCCCGCTGGATCGCGCCCCAGCTGCGCATCAACTACGATCCGCGCATCTTCCGGATCCTGCGCAAGCGCGGCTTCACCGGTCCGCTGTGGCAGTACATCCACCTCAACGGCTAGTCCGCCACCCCCTCATCACCCCGTCCGGCCCTGGCTCCCAGCGCCACGGTCCCGGGAGCGTGCGACCGGGTGGGAGCACCCACACCGCCTGGGAGTGGAGAGGATCCAGGTCGGTGGCCTGCACCCAGCCGCCTTCGTACGGTTCGCCGGCGTGGGCGATCCCGTAGCGCACCCCCCAGGACCAGCTGGCCACCACCAGGTCGCCGGGCTCCACCTGCGTCGCCAGATTGGCGATGGTCTTGTTGCTGTCACGGACCAGGTTGCGCTGCGTGAGGGCGTCGCGCCAGCCGAAGGCCAGCTGCAGCACCAGGGGCACCCAGAGGAGCGCGCGATGCACCGGCCATGCGACGGTTCCCGTGCCAGCCAGCCATCCCAAGGTGACCGCCGCGATCATCCAGGCATGGACATCTGCGAAGCGGACGAGCAGGAACAGGGGCAGGATGGCCAGCAGCAGGAGGCCGATGCCCCGGCGTCCGGTGCGCCCCAGGCCGAGAACCAGGGGGGCGACAAGCCCGGGCAGGGCCAGGGCTCCGAGCCAGGCATCCCCCAGGCGCTCGAAGGACACGCCAAGGACCGCGTCGGTCAGGACGCCCCGGGGCCCCGTGAACCAGTCCATTCCGCACCATGCCAGCAGCGGGAGCCAGAGCAGTAGGCCAACGATGGGGGCGATGGCGGCGTGACGCCAGCAGCAGGCGCGCTGGAGCCGGGCCAGCAGCAGCCATGGTAGCGCCAGCAACGCGAGGGGCGAGACGGCCAGGGAGGCGGCCACGGCCAGTGGGGCCACCCAGAGCGGCAAGACCACCGCGCCGGCCAGCAGGGCGGCCCAGAGAGCGTCCACCTCGGCGAAGGGAGCCACGGGCAGCAGGCAGGCCGCGGTGGCAAGTGCGCCCACGGCGGCGCTACCCCCTTGCCGGGCCGCCAGCGAGCCAGCGACGGCGCAGAGGATGGCCGACGATAGGGCGTTGAGGGCGTCGAGCAGCCAAGGCAGGGCGTCGCCGGCCGCCAGGCAGAGCAGCCGGGCCAGCGCGACGTAGCCCACGTGGATGCTCCTCTGTTCGAGGATGCCATGGGCCGCTTGGTGCTGGTAGACCGCGGCGTCCCCGTTGACGGGGCCATGGCCCGCAAGCAGGAGCGAGGCCAGAAACAGGGCCGAGGCCACCGCCACTGCCTGCCAGGCAGGGTGGGACCAGGGGGAGGATCGCGAGTCGCTCATTCTCGATCCAGGTATCCGAGCGAGCGCATCAGGTCGCGGGTGTCGGCGTCGATGGGGGCAGCCTCGGGGGAAGGTGGTGTGGGCGGGGCGCAGGTAGCGAGGAGCGGTAGCCCGGGGGCCTCGGAGAGCATCTCCAGCGGTGCGAGCTGGCCGGGGTCTGCGCCCAGGTCGAAGGACATTGGGCGGTCGTTCGGCATCTCGATGACGGTGTTCCTCCCCCGATGGATCGCTTGGCCCGTGCCCTGGTGCTCGCCGTGCATGAGGTTGGATGCGCAGAAGGCCCGGCTGGCCGGTGCTTGCCGGAGGTCGAGTCCGGGCCCGATGGGCAGAGCTGCGCCGCCCACCGCCGCCAGGGTGGGCCCGATGTCCACCAACCCCGCGGGCGCTTGTTCCAGGTCCATGCCTGCCACGACCAGGGGCACCGCGAGCAGCTCCTGGAAGAAGGAGTGCCCGTGCTCGAAGCCCCCGTGCTCGCCAAACTCTTCCCCGTGATCCGCGCTGAGGACGACCACCCGATCCGGGTCGTGGGGTAGCGCGTCCAGGAGGCGCAGCAGCGCGCGGTCTACGTGACCCACTTCGTTGTCGTAGGCGCGTCGGAGCAGGTCATGGGGGTAGAGATCGGCGAGCTTCAGCGCCTCGCGTCGCCCTAGGACAGCGAGGCGCGCGGCCAGCTGCCTGTCCAGGTCCAGATCCTGGGCATGGGTGTAGGGCAGGTGGGGATCCATGAAGTGGAGCCAGAGGAACAGGGGCCGATCGCGGCGCTGCTCGAGGATGGAGATGGCCCGGTCGACGATCTCGTGGGCGTCTCCGCGGGTGTCCGCTGACAGGAGCCCTCGCTCCGCCGCCGCCTGGCCCATCACCAGGCGTGCTCCTCTGCCGCGGTAGCCCCTGCGGGGTAGTGCGTGCAAGCGTCGTTGTCGCGCGTGGTCGAACACCGCGAAGCCGCGATCGAAGCCGAAGTCCGCGCCGAGGTATGGGCTGGCGCCGACCACCGCGGCGGTGTCGTACCCCACCTCTGCGAGGACCGTCGCGACGGTGGGTTGGTCGCTGTCCAGGCGCGTGAAGCTCCCGTCAGGGAGGCGGCCCGCTCCGTGGGCACGGGCGCCTTGGCCCGTGAAGACGCTGGCCATGGAGGGCAGGGTCCAGGGAGAGGAGGACTGGGCGTGCTGGTAGGCGTGGCCATGCTCCGCGAGGCGCTGGGCGCTCCGCATGTCCTCTGCGGCGTCGGCCCGAAGCGTGTCCACCGTGATCAGCAGGATGTCCGGACCACCGGGTGCCTCGCCCTGCGCGGTCCACTCCGCGGAGGGGGGCGCTGCGGGCCAGCGGGCGAGGACGACGGGTAGAAGCACCAGGGCGATCCCCGACAGCCAGCGTGGCTGCAGCCAGGCGGCCTGAGCAGCCAGCAGCATCGGCACGGCGACGATTCCAGCGACCACGACCCAGTGGGGCCAGCCCTCGAGCGACCACGCCCCCAGCGCGGCGGCAGGCACGAGCGCAGCGCACACCCACGGCGAGGGGACGACCGTGTGGCTTCGCCACGACACCAGTCCCGCCAGGAGCAGGGGGCCACCGCAGGCGAGCACGCCCAGCACCGTGTGGGCCGGACCGCTCAGGCTCCGTTGCACCGGCTCGAGCACCTCGATGACGATGCACAGCGGCATGAGCATGCCGACGATCCACAGCCCCGCGTAGACCACCAGCAGGGTCCGCCTGCCTGCGGCCGCACGCGCGCAGAGCCCCACGAGCAGCCCGCAGAAGGCCATCTGGCCGCCGCTGGCCAGCACGTCGCCTAGCCTCTGCGGTTCGCCGCTGATGCGCGCCAGCGCGATCTCGCCACCCCACAGCACCAACATCGCGCTGGTGGCGCGCCAGACCGGGGCCGAGGGGCTGCTCATGGGTGGCGACCGCTACTCGAGGACGAGGCAGTCCGCCTTGCCGTCGCCGTAGCGGTTGGTGTAGGGAACGTAGAGCATGCAGGAGCCGTCGCCCTCGGGAGGGGCGTCGCCCACGCAGACTTCTTGGCAGGACGTGTAGGACTCAGCGTGCTCGTGCTTGGCTGCGACGCCCGTGCTGACGGCCGCTACGCGGTTGTAGGTGGCTTCCTGGTCGGGCTTTTCGTCCAGGGAGTGCAGCGAGGTGATCAGGCCTTCCGGAGCGCCCTTGGCCCACATGCCAGCCTTGGATTCCACCGCCTGGAGTTGGACTTCGATGTCGGTGGCGCTGGGCTCGTCGTCCACCGCGAAGACGTGGGCCAGGCCCTGACCCAGCAGTGCAGCGCGCAGGTCTGGGCAGTCGGCCACCTTGCGGCCGTAGCCTCCCTCTTCGTCGGTGATGATGCAGGTCCAGGCCTGGTTGCCGGCCACGGTGCCGGCCTGCTTGGCCAGGGCGTACAGCTCTGCCCCAGTCCACGTTCCCCAGCGGTGCACCGGGCCGTAGCTCTCGAGGGTGTTGTAGCCGGCCAGGCGCATCCTGAGCTTCTTGCCGTCGTCGCCAGGGATGGCGAAGGTGTCGCCATCGTCCCAACGGGCGGGCGTCTCGACGCCTTCGATGGTGACCAGGTGAGGCCACTCCGCGGGCCTGGGTTCGGGGGTGGCGGCGGGCGCCGGCTCGGGCGGGGGCGCGGGTTGCTCGACCACCGGAGGGGACGAGCAAGCGACCAGGAGCACGGTGGTGAGGACGGCGTGGCGCATGGGGACTCCGAGCTTCGGTGGACCTTGGCTGTCGAAGGAGCCTTATCGCGGGCGATGGCCGGCGGGTGAACTCGGCGTCGTGCTTTTGTTCGCCGTACCCGTGGTGCGCGCTCGTGGCGGTGTGGCTCGAGGCCGCCCTGCCGAATGGCCGAACATCGTCGCGCGGAATAGCTCAACGCCTCCACGCGTCACGGTTTGCCGGAGCCCTCCATGCCGACGCTCGCCCTTGCCGCCTTGCTCGTCACCTCCGCCTTGGCCGACGACCTGCCCCCCGAGGCCGTGGCCGCCTGGGAGGCCATGGGCAAGGTGCGCAGCCTGGAAGCCCGCTTCGAGCAGCAGCGTACCAGCAGCCTGCTGGCCCAGCCCCTGGCATCCAGCGGAACGCTGCGCTTCCAGCGGCCCGACAAGCTGGCCTGGCTCGTCGAGCAGCCCGGTCGCTCGACCATGGTCGTGGATGGGAGCCGTGTGGGCATGAGCTACCCCGATCTGGGCGTGTACGAGCAGCTCGATCTGGCGGGTGATCCCGATGCCGAGCGCCTGGTGCGTTCCATGATGGTCTGGCTCGCCGGGGACCTCGAGCAGGTCGCAGCGGACTACGGTGTGCGGTGGGCCGCAGCCCCGCAAGATTCGCAAGAAGGTGCCTTGCATCTGGCTACCCTGGAGCCGCGGGACGCCACCATGGCCGCCTTGATCAGCCGTCTCGAGCTCACGCTGGGTGGCGAACCCTTGAGGGTGATGGCGGTGACCATGCACGAACCCGATGGTGACCGCGTGGACATCGCCATGGTCGATGTCCAGCTCGATCCTTCGTTCCCCGCCGATGCTTTCGAGCTCGGCGCTCGCTGACGACGTGCTGGACTCACGGGATCCATGAGCTCCAGGAACCGGCTGGTGCTCGCGGCGGTGCTGTTGCTGCTGCTGGGCCTGGTAGCCTCGGGCATCCGGATTACCGACGACCTGGCCAGCTTGCTGCCTGCCGACGGGCCCTTGCCGCGGGCCCTGGAGCACCTGCAGCGGTTCCAGGTTGCCGATACGCTCATGGTCGAAGTGGACGGCACGGGTGTCAGCCGGTCCGAGCTGCTCGCGGCCGTGGACGGGCTGGGCGAGCGGCTGGCCGACGATCCGGTCATACGCCGGGTGCGATGGCGTGTGCGCGCTTCCGACGGTGTCGCGATGCAGCGGGCCGCGGCGCCTCACGCCTTGGACTTGGTGCCCGCTGCCCTGCTCGAGGAGCGCACGAGCCCCGCGGGAATTCGCGCTGCTCTGCAGGCTGGGCTGCTGCGCCTGGCCGGGCCTGGGGGCGGCCTGTTCGAGCGTGGCTTCCAGAACGATCCCCTGGATCTGTCCGGTCTGGCCCTGCAGCAGCTGCGTAGCATGGAGGGGCCCTTCGACGTGCAGGTCGTGGACAGCCACTTCCTGGACAGCAGCGGCCAGCGGGCGGTTCTGTTGGTCGAGCCCGTGGCCACCACCATGGAGATGGGCCCGGACGCTCCGCTCATCGACGACCTCGAGGCGCTGCTGGCCGCCTGCGAGCTGCCTTCGCGCTACCTGGGCGGCCACAGGATCGCGGCGGAATCGGCCCGCAGCATCCGAGATGACGTTCAGCGGGCGGCCATGCTGGGCCTGGGCGCACTCCTGGTCCTGTTCCTCGTGGGGTTCCGGAGTGTTCGCCCGGTCGTCGGTGGCGCCGCGCCACTCGCCCTTGCCGCCGCGGCCACCATCGCCGGCGGGGCACTGGTTGGGCCGGTCCACGGCATCAACTTGGGCTTTGCGGCACCGCTGTTGGGCCTCGCGGTGGACTACTGGATCCACCTCTACGTGGCGGCGCAGGCCCGAGATCCCGCGTCCGGCTTCCCATCCAGGCTCCGGGCGGCCCGGGCGGCGTGGGCCGAGATCGCACCCGCCCTCGCCATGGGTGCGGCCTCCACGGCGGGTGCCTTCTTCGTGCTGCTGTTCTCTCGCTACCCGGTGGTCCGCAACCTGGGCGCCATGGGGTTCGCTGCGACGGTGGGGGCGCTGTTGGGGGTGTGGTTGCTCGGCCCTCTCGCCTACGCCCTGCTGGGCGGAAGACGCCTCCCGGGGCTCTCTCTGCGCGGGCTGCCCGGCTGGGTGCGCTCGGCCTTGTTGCTGTCGATCCTGGCCGCGGCGGTCCTCGCCCTGGGAAGCAGCTTCGACGGTGATCCGCGCCACCTGATCCCGTCAGCGCCCGGAACCCAGGCTCTGGAGCGGGAGTTCACGCAGCGGTACGGAGGTTTTGGTACCGGGGGCATGGTGGTCCTCGAGGCCGAGGAGTTGGACACGGTGCTCGACGCCACCGACCGTGTCCAGCTGGTCCTCACCGGCATCCCGGGCATCTCGTCCTCCAGCGCCAGCGCGTTGCTGCCGGGACCCACGGTTCGGGCGCAGCGTCGGGCCGTCCTGCCGGATGAGGACGAGCTTCAGGCCGCCATCGACGCGGCGTCCGCCGAGGCGGGCTTCGTACCCGGGGCGCTTCGGGGCGCAGCGGCCCGCCTGCTGGCGCCGGCTGCCCGTCCGCTGGGTCCCCACACCTGGGCAGATAGCCCCGTAGCGGAGCTGGCTCACCGTCATGTTCAGCCCACGAACGGTGGTTGGTCGGCCATGATCTCGGTGGTTGCCGAAGACGACGCCACCCTTGCCGGGCTCCATCACGCGGCCCAGAGCGCAGAGCCTCGGGCCGAGGTGCTGGTCCCATCGCAGTTTGCCGCGCAGGGAGTCGAGGACATTGTCAGCGAGCTTCGCCGCCTGGGGGGCCTGGCCGTGTCGTGGGTCCTTCTCCTCCTGTCGGCTCGTTACCGGCGACCCCGGCTCGTGTTGGCTGCCTTTGCGCCCTGTGTCGCAGCGCTGGCCTTCGCCGCGGGAGTCTTCTCCGTCCTCGGCGTGCCCTGGAACGCGGTGAGTGCCGCCAGCATGGTGCTCATCTTGGGTCTGGGGCTCGACTACGGTGTGTTCATGGCCGAAGGCAGCCGGCGCGGGACCGGCGCTCACACCGGCTACGCGGTGCTGCTGTCCGCTCTGACCACCTTGACCGGCTTCGGGATCTTGGCCGTGGCGCGCAGCCCCGCCCTGTTCGGGGTTGGACTCGCGGTGCTGGTGGGCATGAGCGCAGCCGCGGCGACCGCCCTCGCCTTGGTACCCCCGGTGGTCCGGGGGGAACGCCTTCTGCCGAGTTGGATGAGGCGTTGGGGTGCCAGGTTGATCTTCCTGGTGTTGTTGGGCCACGTCATCGACGTGCTGGCAAGCCAGGTCTTCCTCCTCGCCCCACCCGCGGGGCCGCCCACCCTCCACTCCTTGGCCGAGTTCGCTCCGGGTGACACCCGCTTTGGCCCATGCCGTCTGTTGCGGGCCGAAGGGGTGTACACGGCGTCGCTGTCGGGCACGCCCTGGGAGCTCGGTTACGCCGCCGGCATGCTCACCGCGCCGATGGACGAGCGGTTGGAGCTCGAGCTGCTCGACACCTTCGAGCGGTCCGTGCCCAGCGTGGTTGGCCGCTTCGCTATCCTGAGGGGGGTCTTCATGGGGTTCCCGTCGCTGGACGACTGGCTGCGTCCCGAACAGCGCCAGGAGATAGCCGGGTACGTGGCGGCCACCGGTGAGCACCACGACTGGCTCGCGCCTGGCTACACCCGCAAGGTCTACTACCACGCGGTGCACGACATCGGGCAGGCCCTGGTGGACAGCCCCCTGGTGCACGCCTGCACCGGCTTCATGGCTGGGCCTGGCCACACGCGGGATGGCCACTGGTTGTTGGCCCGCAACTTCGACTTCGACGGCGGTCGGCTGTTCGACCAGGAGAAGCTGGTCTCCTTCGTGACGCCGGACCAGGGCATCCCGTTCGTCTCCGTTTCCTTCGCCAGCTTTTCCGGTGTCGTCTCGGGGATGAACGCCGACGGACTGGCCCTGGCATTGCAAGCCGGGGCCGGGGATCCCCCTCGGGAACCTGGCACCCCCATGAGCCTCATCGCCCGGGAGATCCTGCAGCACGCCAGCTCGCTGGACGAGGCGGAGGCCATCCTGCTCGATCGCCAGCGCTTCGTCGCCGAGAACATCATGGTCGTGGACGGAGATGCCGCCGAGGCGGCGCTGTTCGAGGTCACTCCGGAGCGGGTGGAGCGGCTGCCCGTTACGGGCGCCATGGCGGTCTCCAACCACTTCCGCAGCCCGGCCTTCGAGGCCCTCGAGGTCAACCGCCAGCGCATGGCCGAAGGCACCACGGTCCCGCGATTGGCCCGCATGGAAGCGCTGCTCGAGGAGCACAGAGGCGCTCTGGACATGGCCGCGGCGGTCTCGATGTTGCGCGACCGGAGGGGGTTGGACGGCGGCGATCTTCCCCGTGGCCACCGGCACGCCCTGGACGCCGACATCGCCACCCACTCGGTGGTCTTCGACACCTCCGCCCGCACCGTCTGGGTCTCCCGCTCTCCCAACACCGCTGGCGGCTACGTGGCCTACGACCTGAACCGCGCTCTAGATGGCAAGATCGAGCCGCGAGAGGTGGTGCCGGCGTCAGGCGTGACCGCCACCTTGGCGGTGCACCGTGCCCGAGCCCTGTTGAGAGAAGCCGGTGGTGTCTCCGCGCTCGAGGCGGAAACGCTGGCCCGCAAGGCGCTGACCCTCATCCCCGATCACCCTCAGGCCCTCCAGGTCCTCGCCGAATCGCTGGCGCGACAAGGCCGCATGGAGGAAGCGCGTCCATTGGCCCAGCAAGCCTTGGACACCCCGCCCGAGCATGCCCACCAGGTTCGTGAGCTGCGAGCGTTGCTGGGCCTCGAGGAGGCGCAGTGATCCCCCTCCTCGCCCTGCTCGCCTGTGCGCCCAAGCAGCCGCTCGAGGTCTCGTCGGAGCGGCAGGAGGTGGTCTGTCAGTTCGCCATCGACGCCCACGGTCGCAGCTTCGCCGGGCTGATGGCGGCGGTGTTCGAGGGGGAGGGCGTCGAGGTAGCCGCCCTGGCTCCGTCGGGCACCGAGATCTTCAGGGTGAGACGGTACGGGGACGAGGTGACGGTCACCGCGCCGGATCCTGCCTGGGTGCCTTGGCTTGAGCGCCTGCCGCTTCACCGAGACCTTCCCCTCGTCTTCGCTTGGCATTGCCCGGTGGAGCGCTGCCGCGTTGCGGGGGGGACGCTCCGGCAGCGGGATCTCGACGGTGGCGGGGTGGAGCGGCGCTGGCGCGGGCCCGGCGGGCCGGTCACGGCCATCATCCATCCAGGCAAGGCGCTGATCGACGATCCGAGGCGGGGTTACGTGGTGACCCTCGCCGGAGAGGCGGTCCATGTCCCCTGAACGCCCCGCTCGCCGTCTGTCCTGGCCCGGTTGGGATGGTGTCGTGCTGCTGCTGCTGTCGGTGGTGGCGGTGGTCGTCTACCTCTCCCGGGGTCGCCTGGGTGGTGACGAGCGGCTGTTGTTCGCGCTGGTGTTGAACTCCTGCTGGCTGTTGTGGACGGGCTTCGCCAGACACTTCGGCCGCGCGCGCCTGCCTCCTCGGCCCGACGGCGCGGTGTCCTTTCGGCCCGTAGTTGTCATCCCCTCGAAGGACAACGCGCCCACGGTGGGCGATGTGGCGGCCGCCTGTCACGCCCAGGGCGTGGATGTCATCGTCGTGGATGATGGCAGCGTCGACGGCACCGGAGACGTCGCCCGGGACGTCCAGGGGGTCACCGTGTTGGCCCATGCGGTGAACATGGGCAAGGGAGCGGCGCTCAACACCGCCTTCCACCACGCATGGCGTCAGGGCTACACCCACGCCATCTGCCTGGACGCAGACGGGCAGCACGATCCCGCGGATCTGCCTCGGTTCGTGGAGGCCTGTCGCGCCGATCCGTGGGCCATCCACGCTGGTGTGCGGGACATGTCCACGGCCCCAGGACGCAGTCAGTTCGGCATGAAGTTCTCGAACTGGTGGACCTGGGTGGAGACGGGCCACCGACTGGGGGATACCCAGTGCGGCTTCCGGGCCTACCCCCTCGAGCCCGTGCTGTCCTTGGGGCTGGGAGACGGACGGTACGAGTGGGAGGTCGAGGTGCTGGTGCGCTCCCTGTGGCGTGGGGTGGCGGTGCGCGATCTCGACTGCCGCGTGTTCTACCCCCCGGAGGAGGAGCGGGTCAGCTCGTTTCGGCCCTTCTGGGACAACGCGCGCATCTCTCTGCTGAACACGCGGCTGGTCGTCCTGCGCATCCTCTGGCCTGGCCACTGGATCAACCGCGTGCCGCCTCGGGGGGGCGAGTGGCGCGGTCGTCACCTGGGCACGGTGTGGGGATGGAGCTTCTTTCTGGGCATGATCCGGGTCTTCGGTCGACGCCCCACCCATGCGGCCATGTTGGTTATGTCCGGCTTCTACCTCGTCTTCGCGAGGTCTCATCGCGACGGCGTGTTGGCCTATCTACGCCGGGCCAGGGCCGTGGGGCTACCGGTTCGATCCGGATGGTTGGACGCCTGGCGGATCTTTCACCGCTTCGCCTGTGCCATCGTGGACCGCTTCGTGCTTTTGGCGCACGGGCCGGAGGCTTTCACCGTCGTTCACGAGGACACGGCGCGGGCGAAGCTCGAGCTCGAGACCCAGGGGGCCATCTTCCTCACCGCCCACCTGGGAAACCCCGACCTGGGGGCGACGGCTCTGCAGACCGTCGAGTTCCAGCGCCCGGTCAACATTCTGCAGTTCACGTCTGGCGACGATCCCTACATGGTGCTGCTGCGTCGCTATCTGAAGGGCGATCAGGCCCCCAGGATCATCTCCCTGAACGCTGGCGACGAGCTGGCCTCGCTGGAGGTCATCCGTGCCCTGCGCCGGGGCGAGATCGTGGCCATCAAGGGCGATCGCGTGGTGGACGAGCGCGTAGCCGTGGTGGATCTGCTGGGTGGGCGGGTGCGGCTACCCACGGGGCCCTTCCTGCTGGCCGCCATCTCTCGGGCCCCGTTGTTCGTGTTGGGCTGCTTCCACGAGGGCAAGGGCACCTATCGGGTCATCGCCGGGGAACCTTGGCGCCTGCGGTTCACCAGCCGCGATGGGCGTCAGGCCGACCTGGAGCGCTGGGCGCAGCGCTACGCTGCCCAGCTGGAGGCCTGGGCTCGTCGCTACCCACGTCAGTGGTACAACTTCCACGACCCCTGGTCCGAGACCTGAGCACGACTCGTCGCGGTTGGTGGGCGGCCGGAGTGGGCTAGCGTTTGACCTGTGACCTGCGCTGCAACATCATCCGCTCCAGCCTGATCACTTCTTGTTGGATGCGGTCTCGCTGGCGTTGGGACAGGGCCAGCAGGTGCATGCCGTATTGGCGGCTCAAGTCGGTGTTGGGCAGGGGGCGCACGTGGACGCAGTTGGCCTGGACCCGCAGACTCTCCCCTTCGGTCCCCAGGTCGAGGGCGAACGAGAAGCGCGATGCGGGGTTGATGTCCGCGGGACCCAACAGCGCGCAGCCGATGTTGCTCAGGTCCACCAGCCTGCAGAGCGTGGACACGGGTTCGAACCAGCCTCCTTCGGCGCAAGGGCTGGAGATCTCGACGTGCAGCGGCAAGTTGACCTCGACCCGGTACGCGCGGCGTCTGTTCACGAAGCGAATGTCGGATGTCGGCGTGAACTCCAGGAGGGCGTGGGAGGGCTTGAAGGGGCCGTCATCGAGGGGTTGTGCCCGGCTGACCGTCGCCTCGAAACGGAACAGGCCCGCGCGCTTGACCACCTCTACGATGCAGCTGTCACCGGCTTGGATGTCGCCCAGTTCGGCGGAGCGGACGTTGGTCTGCAGGTGACCGCCCTTGGGCTCGTAGAACAGCTCCCCGAAGACGACGTCTTCGGCCGTGGTTCGGATGAGCCGGGTGAGGGGGGCTGGGCCCTCGAGGCGGGCGAGTGTCTGGCCGCGTCGGACCTGTCCGTCCTTGTTGCCGTGCAGCGGCGCGTCGCAGAAGCTCCAGAACTCCCGGGTGAACGCGGTGCCCCCGTAGGGGTCGAAGCGGAGGTAGCTACCGTCGGCGACGAACCACAGCTGCCCCGAGGTTTGCTCGCTGTCCTCGATGCGCTCGATGAGCTTTGGGTGGTAGGTGCGGGGCTTGGCCTTCACCTTGCCCGTGGTCGCGGGCAGAAAGAGGATGCGGTGGCTGGTGAGTGCCAGCCAGCCGCAGCGTGTGTGGTCGTCCCCCGTCCACGCCAGGGCCCACTCGCACAGGCGCAGCTGCTCGCCGGGCTCGAGGCGCTCCCCGTGGGGCTCCAGGAACGAGGTGACGGCATCGGGATCGGCCTTGCCGAAGCGGGGATCGATCCAGGGGGGAGTGGGGTGTAGCTGCACCAGGAGGGCGCAGAGGTCGAGGAAGCGCGCGGGCGCCTCGTCGAGCTTGAACGAGGTCTCGCCCCCTTCGAAGCCGATGGAGAGGAACTTGCGGCCTCGCTTGCGCAGCTCGAGCCAGTCGATGCGGTCCAGGGGGAGGGTCTTGCTGCGGGTTCCCCCCGAGGTGGAGAACACCAGTCGGTCACCGTACAAGGCCAGCTGACCGCGCTTGCCCAGCAGCCCCGCCTTGAGCGTGCAGGCGTTGCGGGCGATGAGCGTGTCAGCAGGGGCATCGGTCATGCTGGCTCCCTCCGCGCGAATCTGCGCGTGAGGTGGGAACGAACATTGTCCATTCTGCCAGATCTTATCGGCCCGATCCCCCCCGGGCCTGAGGGACAGCCCCCGAAGAGGCTACACGGCGGGTGATGCTGCGGCGTGGATGGGTTGCACCGAGTCGGCGCTTCCGAAGTGCCGCCGCACGTAGTCGTGGATGTCGCCGACCGTCTTCATCTCGACCACGACCTTGCCGTCGATGCGGAAGTCGAAGGCCTTCTCGAGGGCCACGACGAGATCCACGCCGTCGAGGCTGTCGAGGTCCAGGTCTTCGCGCAGCTGTGCATCGGGCACCACCGACTCCGGCTCGAGCTCGAACTCTTCGATGAGGATCTCGTCGATCTTCTGGATGATCACAGTGGGGGACATGCCTTTCTCCACGAGGAACCACGCAGACGGGCGCGGTGAGGGCGCCACGCGGTCTATTCGGATCGGCGCCGCGGAGCAAGACGATGGTGTGTCGTGACCCTTGGATTCCACCTCGAGATCAGCACGACATACCGCCGTCGACCACGAAGAGCTGCCCGGTGACGTAGGTGGAGCCGGGGCCTACGAGGAATCGGACGAGGGGGGCGACGTCCTCGACCTTGCCAAACCGACGCAGGGGTATGTTTTTCTTGACCTGGACCAGGGCCTCACCCGGCAGGGCGTTGGTCATGTCGGTCTCGATGAAGCCTGGCGCTACGGCGTTGACCCGGATCTTGCGACGGCCCATCTCGCGGGCCAGGGTTCGGGTCATGCCGATGATGGCGGCCTTCGAGGCGGAGTAGTTGGTCTGGCCGGAGTTTCCACGGAACCCAGAGATGCTGGTGAGGTTGACGATGGCGCCCGACCGCTGACGAGCCATGGTGTGGAGAACCTCGCGGCACATCTTGAAGCATCCCCCCGCGTTGACGGCCAGGACGCGATCGAAGTCATCGTCGGACATGGTCATGCACAGGCCGTCCGCGGTGATGCCGGCATTGTTGACCAGGATGTCGACCTGTCCCCACTCCTTGCAGGTCGCAACCAGCCTGTTGCAGCCTTCGGTGGTCGACACGTCGGCCTGGATCGCCCGTGCCTCGCCGATCTCGTGGGCGACGGCTTCGGCCAGCTCGGAGCTGCGGTTGTAGTTGACCAGCACTCTGGCCCCCGCGCGGCCCAGCTCGAGGGCGATCGCGCGACCGATGCCCCGACTGGCCCCGGTGACGATGGCGTTCAGACCTGACAGCTCCATGGGGACCTCCGGAAGCTGCCCATCCTACCAGAAACGGTACGCCACGGCCGCCCGTGAGCGAGCCCAGGCCCGATCGGCGTGTCGGCTGGACGCTGACGTTGTCGCCGCGGCCTAGTTGATCGGGGAGTCGTAGACCACCACTTCGGCGAAGTAGTAGCGGGCCGCGTCCGCGTCCTCCTCGCCGGTCTCGTGCTCGATGGCGATGTACAGGTCGTTGTCGCTGTCGAGCTCGTAGTCCCAGATGGCGGGGTCGTCCGACGAGAGCCCCTCGGGGTCGATGGTGGCGGAGTCCAGCATCGTCATCCGGCTGCCGTCGTCTTCGTAGACGGTGACCTGTGCGTCCAGCAGGGAGCCGTGCATGGCGGTCTCGACGTAGACGCTCAGGTACTTGCCCTCCAAGCCGTCGGTGTCCGTCGAGCTCAGGGTGAAGTTATCGCTGTCGTCGTCCAGGGAGTCCAGGGCGCCCGCACAGATGCCGTAGTAGTACCCGCTGGTGCTGCTGCTCTCGCTCATGGAGAGCGCCTCTGCCAGTTCGATGGGGTGGTTGTCCTCGGTCTCCATGGGGTCGTCGTTGAAGTACCAGGGGCCCGACACGATGAGCGGGTAGAAGTAGCCGTCGCCCTCTCCGCCGTTGCCGTCTTCGTCCTCGACCACCATGTAGTAGCGGCCCGCTTTCGGAAGGTGGAAGGTGACCCCTGCGTCGTACCACCACACCTCGGAGCCCGTGGTGAAGCCAGGCTCGCTGGTCTGGCCCAGCAGCGTGCCCTCGTCGTCATAGACGGACAGGCGGGGCACCAGTTCGCCGGTGAAGTCGTTCCAGAACGAGACCTGCAGGTAGTTGCCTACCGAGTCTTCCTCGACCTCGAAGGTCCAATAGTCGATGTCTCCCGCGGCCTCGAGCTCACCGAACATCTGCACGGCGTAGGTCTGGTCGGTGGCGACTTCGCCGAACATCCACCAGTAGTACCAGAGGCTGTCGGTGTCCGAGGCGTATGCCAGGTCGTACATGTCGTCGGCTTCCGAGGCGTCGTCGTTGTCGTCCCACTCGTAGTCGGTCACCTCGAGCTCGTTCAGGTACAGCTCGTAGTCGTAGCGGCTGCCGCCCGCGGGGGTCTCTCCCGCCCAGTCCGACCACTCGAGGATCTCGAGGTAGTAGCCGTCTTCGTCGGTGGCCTGCCAGTACAGGGCCGAGTCGGTGCCCCAGGACCAGTAGGGGAAGTCGTCGTCTTCCGTCAGGAAGGTCCCCAGAGAGTCGTACAGGCGCATCACCGTGTCGGGTTGGCCGTCTTCGTCGTAGATGTACGAGGCCGTGTAGGCCTGGATGAAGGTCCCCGGCTCGGGTTGCAGGAAGAAGAAGTCCCGGTCCCCAGCCGGGTCGATGGAATCGGTGGTGTAGGCCTTGCCGTCGGAGTCGAAGATCAGCTCGGTGGCCGAGTCCGTGTCCGCGTCGGAGTCCGCGTCGGTGTCGGCGTCGGTGTCGGCGTCGGCGTCGGTGTCCGCGTCGGTGTCCGCGTCGGTGTCCGCGTCGGTGTCCGCGTCGGTGTCGCTGTCGGTGTCGGCGTCGGCGTCGGTGTCCGTGTCGGCTTCGGGCAGCTCGCCCGTGTCGTCGTCCTTGGGGCAGCCCAGCAAGGTCAGGCCGAGCAGGAGCAGCGCGGTGTGGTGGGTCATTCGGTCCTCCACTGTTGCACGATCCCGTGCATAGGCCGCTCTGTTTGGCGGAGCGTGGCTGGAGTCTATAGCCTCGTCGGGCGGTCTACAAGGATGCAGCCTGCCCGGTCCCGCTAGTCTTCGTACACTCCGAACACTACCGCCGTGTTGACTCCCCCGAAGGCGAAGTTGGTGGAGACCACGCGGCGGAGGGATTGCTCGAGGGGGTTGGTGGGGAGCATGATGGGAGCCACGTCGGAGCGCTCGAGGTTGCGGGTGGGTGGCACTACGCCCCGACGCATGGCCTGGACGCAGGCGATGGCCTCGAGGGCTCCGCAGGCGGCCATGGTGTGGCCCAGGTGGCCCTTGATGGAGCTGATGGGGGTCTGCTCGCCGAAGAC
>CAZVHW010000049.1:18866-21087 GCA_964626835.1 uncultured Enterobacterales bacterium | reverse complement strand
CCACGAACAGATCGCCCTGCTCGAGGGTGGCGATCGCAGCGGCTTCGGGCTCAGCTGGCTCCACCCCATCACGTGGCCCTGGCTGCCAGGCGCGCCGGTGGTGGGCGACGAGGGTTACCTGCTCGGCATCCTGGGCACGCCGGAAGGGGAAGCAGCCGCCCCCCGAGGCACCGGTGGCACTATCCACGCGTTCGTCAACCTCCACTACGAGCTGCGCCGTCCAACGCCCCCTCGACACTATGGCATCTGGCTCGCCCGGCTCAGGGGTGACGACGACCTCGAGAACTTCTGGGCCCTGGCGCACGCCGTGCGAAGAGAGCTACACCGCACGGGGCTGGACCCAGGGCTGTGGGAGATCCGCGATCTGGGCATCCGCGTGGACGAATCCCAACCGGAGGTCGAGAGCCTGGCGCGGCGGCTGGGCGGCTCGGTGAACGCTTCCCTGGTCGTGGCCACCACCTGGGACCACGGTGTGGACAAGGTCCGCCGCCACCGCTCGATACTGGTCCAGCTCTCTCGAGAGGATGCCATCGGCGAGCTGCCGCCGGACGCCGATCCAGCGGGCGCGAGCCGACGGGCGGAGGTGCTCGTGCTTCCCGCCGAAGCGACGGACGAGCGGCGCATGGTGTCGCAAGCGGTCGCGGCCATGGTCGCCGCCGACATGGTCCGCCTACATCCCTACGAGCAGCCCGATCCCCGCCACACCCTGCTCGCGGCCCGCCAGCGGCTCCAGCTACTCAAGGACGAACACGAGCACTGGCGTCGGGGCATGAGCCGATCCAGTGCGACGGCAGCGCTGTGGGCTCGGGAGGGTTCCGCGACCCTCGCTCGCATCGAAGCCGACCTGCTCATGGCACTGCAAGCGCGGGTGGGCCCCGACGCGCTGGGCCGCCACGACAGCCCGTACGAAGCCGCCGAGAGAGCCTACCTGCGCGCGGCGAGCGAGCTGCCGAAGGATGCCCGACCTTGCGACTGGCTCGAGGTCCACCAGCTCCGCGTCGATGCCTGGCTCTCCCTGCCGGAACCGCTGCGCAGCGGTGACCGACTCGAGACGCTCCTGGCCGCATCGTCCGAGGCCCTCCAGGCCATCCCCGCGGACGCATGCCCAGTAGGCCGCGCCCACCTACAGAGGCGGCGCGGAAATCTCCTGGGAATGCGTGTATCGGACGATCCCGAGGCCGACCTGCGCGCGGCCATCTCGGCCTACCAGGAAGCGGCCGCGTCCTTCTCCTTGGTGACCCACCCCCTCGAGTGGGCCCTGACCCAGCTCGACCTGGGGCTGGCCTGGCAGCGGCTCCCCGACGCAGACCAGGCCGAGGTGCTCGAAGCCGCCATCGGCGCCCACGAGCAGGCGCTGTCCATGCTGGACCCGGAGCTCTTCCCCTTGGCCTGGGCGACGGGACAATCGAGGTTGGGGAACGCCCTGGCGGACAACCCGGTCGGGGACGCTTTCCACAACCGCCGCCAAGCCCTCGAGGCCTACGAGCGCGCCCTGACCATCTTCGACCGGGAGGGCGATCCCATCGAGTGGGCGCGCACGCGCAATGGCATGGGTGCGGCGCTGCAAGGCCTGCCCTGGCAGGACCCGCCGGATCACCTTCGTCGAGCCCTCGAGGCCCACCAAGACGCCCTCCTCGTCTTCGATCCCGAGCAGCATCCGGTGGACTGGGCACTGACCCACGCCTGGCTGGGCAACGCGATCCGACAGCTCCCCGGCGAAAATCCGGCCGCCTCGTTCCAGGGTGCCTTGCTCGGCTTCGAGCGCGCCCTCGAGGTCCTCGAGGCCCAGGGCCACCGCCGCGACGGTGCAGCGACCCAGATCAAGCTCGGGGATGCCTGGCGCGCCAGCCCCATCGGGGACCGCGGCGACAACATCTCCAAGGCCATCGACGCCTACATGCGGGCACTCGAGGTCTACACCTGCGACACCGATCCGGACAACTGGGCCCTGGGCTGGCAGCGCCTGGGCCAAGCCTGGCGCGAGCAACGCGCTGGAGACCGCGCGGAGAACCTGGCTCGGTCGGTCGAGGCATTCCAGTTCGCCTTGGACGTGCACACGGCCGAAGGGAACCCCATCGCCTGGGAGCTGACCCAAGGTGACCTCTTCGTGGCGCAGGCCTGGCAATATTGCCTGGAAGCCGAGACTGCCGCAGCCGATTCCTTCGAGGCCCTGCAGGCCCACGGAGAAGCGGCACTGCAGGAAGCACTGCTGCGCAAGTCC
>CAZVHW010000049.1:7954-18834 GCA_964626835.1 uncultured Enterobacterales bacterium | reverse complement strand
GCAGCCGAGTTCTTCCAACGCGCCCACCAAGAGGACGCCACCCGAACGGAACCCCTGGACGGCCTCGCCCTGGCTCTGTGGTACCAAGGTCGCTACGACCTCGCAGCCGACGCACAGCAGGAGTTGGTGAAGCTGCGCCCTCACGACGCATGGGCCAAGCGCAGCCTGGACCTCTACCGACTGCGGGCCCAGATCGCCTCCCACCCCGACCACTTGGAAGCGTGGACGAGGCTCGCACAACACTACGAGCAGGATGGGGACAGCACCGGCGCCGTGGACGCATGGTCGCACGTGCTGACCCTCGCGCCGGCCGACGGCAAGGCCTTGACCCGCGTGGTGGAGATCTCGCTGCTGATGGACCGGCACGAGCAGGCGGCCCGAGCCCTGGACCTGGCCATGGTCCACGCTCCCGGCGACACGGACGTGCTCGGTGCGGCCGTATTGCTGCACACCACGGCGATGCCGGACCTCCAGCGAGCGCTCGATCTCGCCCAACGGCGCGTCGCCCTGACACCCGAATCGGTGGACGCCCAGACCGACCTCGCCATGCTCCTGATGCTGTTCGGTCAGCCACAGGACGCCACCTCCACCATCAACACGCTGCTGGACCACACGCAGATCCCCGAGGCGACGGACCGACTGCGCCTCCACGTGCTGCGGCTCGCCGCTGGACTGACCATCGACGACCTCGCCGCCGAGCTTCACGACGCCTACACCGCCCTTCCGCCCCAGGCCACGGCCATCGTGGCCTGGGCTCTGCTGGCGGCCCACGTGGATGCCACCCAGCCGCCCGGCCGGGCGGAGGAAGTCCTCGCTGTGTTCGAGGTCCTTCAACAGCCGCGAAGCGATGCTAGCGACGCACGCCTTCGCTCCATTCTCTCCCTACCCTGACTCTCCATTTTTCTGCGAGCAACATCATGTCCGACCTCTTCGATCGACGCAATCCCAGCACCCAGGCGGCCCTCCGCTCCACGCGCCAAGGCGTAGCGGACAACCTGCAATCGACAGCCGAGCTGCGCCAAGAGGTAGAGATGATGCGCCGGGTGTTGATGCACCTGGTCTACTGCCAAGCCAAGGGCGAACCCGTAGCGCTCCACGAGGAGCCTCTGCGGGCTTGGCTGGGCCTGCCGACGAACGCCACCGCCGAACAGGCCATGGACCGATTGGCTCGCACCCAGGCCAAGGTGCTGGGCACCGCGACGTGCCCTGGCTGCGATGCCCAGGTCCAGGACAAGGAAGGCATCACCGACGAGGTCTGCCCCTGGTGCGGCATGCAGCTGGAGACCCCGCGTTAGCTGAATGGTCACAGCTCCGAAACGTCCGGGACCACCGCCCACGAACGCCCCACGCTGGAGTGAACAATGCGCTGCACGCGGCACTTCCTGATCCCTCTCCTGGCCCTGCTGACAACCCTGGCTCCCTCGGCCTGGGCCCAGAGCACCGAAGCCGACCAACTCCAACAGGCTCTGGACGATCTCGAGGTGGTCGAGGCCCTCATCCAGGGCAAGGTCACCAACGCCACGCGCACCCAGGCCATGACCCAGATCGAGGATGCCCGGCTTCAGATCCAGGCGGTCCAGACCGCACTGATGAAAGCCCAGGGAGCGGTGGATGTCACCACCACCGCCGACGCCGGCACCACCGTCACCATCACCGAAGGTGCGGGAGGCGCCGGGGCCAGCCTGCAGGTGCAGGGCCAAGGGGCCAGCCTGTCCATCAACATGAACGTGCAGACCGACGACACACAGCCCGCACCCACGGTGGCGGTGGCGCCCCCTCCTCCGCCGCCCCCCCTCCAATCTCTACCCGCCGAGATGCCGCCCGCCGCCTTCACCAGCCTGAAAGCCGCGATCCAGCTCGAGTCCTTCGCCGACGGTAAGCTGCGGGTGCTGCGGGACGCCCTGAAGTCTCACCGACTCACCGTGGTACAAGCCAGCGAGATCCTCGCTCTGTACGATTTCTCGGCCGACCGTGTCGAGGCTGCCGTGGCCATCCACCCCGCCCTGGTGGATCCCGAGAACTTCTACCAGCTCTACGCCGCCTTCGACTTCGACTCGGACAAGGAGGAGTTGAAGGAGAAGCTCGGATTGTAGCGGGCTGATCGCGCTCATCCTCGAGGCCGAGACCGGGCTGTCGTGCTCCGAAAGCTGATAGTCCGGTACCCACAGCTCCCAACGCGAGGACCCCATGAGCCACTGGAACCAGTCCCCCGAAGTCCTGCGCAATGCGATGCTCGCGGCAGGCGTCCTCCGCGCCTGGATCGTCACGCCACCAGGAACCCGCGAGGTCACCGCCAGCCATCCACTGTTCGAGCCCATCGCCGAGGCGGTGCAGGCGGACGAGCGCGACTACCACGCCCACCAGGGGGTGTTCTTCGAGATCGGAGCCGCCAGCGGCCACCTGCTCTCCGCCGCTGTGCACAAAACGGTACGGGGCCTCGCGGCAGGGGGCGTCCGCTTCTGGGTCTACGACGACGTGGAGAGCCTCGTCCGCGACGGCCTGCGCCTGGCCCGCGGCATGGGTCACAAGAACGCCCTCGCTGGGCTGTGGTGGGGCGGTGGCAAGGGCGTCGTGGCTCGCCAGCCCGACACCGACCACACCGACCCGGCGGTACGCAAGGCCCTGTACCACGACTACGGCCGCTTCATGACCGGCCTCCGGGGCTGCTACGTCACGGCCGAGGACGCCGGCACCACCACGGGCGACATGGCCGACGTCTTCTCCACCACCCGACACACAACCTGCATCCCGGAGCGCCTGGGGGGATCGGGCAACCCCAGCAAGCTCACGGGCACCGGCGTGGTGGTGGGCATGGAAGCCGCCCTGCGGTTCCGGGGCATGGGCGCCATCGAGGGCAAGACCGTAGCCATGCAAGGTCTTGGCAACGTCAGCCGCTACATGATCCGAGACCTGACCGAGCGGGGCGTGGGCCGCATCATCGGTACCGACGTGGACACCCAGGCCATCGAGCTCACCCGCGCGATGAATCCGGAGGCTCCCCTGGAAGCCCGGGTCGTGTCCATCGGTGACGCCACCGTGCTGGCCGAGTCCGCCGACATCGTGGCTCCCAACGCCGTCGGCGCCATCCTCAATCCCAGCACCATCCCCACCATCCAGGCCCCAATCGTCTGCGGTGCGGCCAACAACCAGCTCGAAGACCACGACCGCGACGGACCGGCCCTGCGCGATCACGGCGTGCTCTACGCTCCCGACTTCCTGGTCAACCGCATGGGCATCGTCAACTGCGCCAACGAGTGCCATGGCAGCTTCGAGGGAGATCCCGCCATCCTGTCCCACCTCGATCACGCCAGTGAACACGGCATCTTCCAGCGCAGCATGCAGGTCTACCGGCGCGCGCATCTCTCGGGCCGCACCCCCGCTGAGGAAGCCCAGCGCCTGGCTGACGAGCTGTCGGCGGTCCCCCACCCCATCTGGGGCAACCGGGGCCAGCTGATCATCGACAGCCTGGTCCGCACCGGCTGGGCCGAGCGCCCGCCCATCCAGCCCTGACGCACGCCGCTACAACACCAGGCAGTCCTCGGAGAACACGAGCTCCAGGGCCTGCTCGGCCGTGATGCCGTATGGTTCGCTGCCTTCGCTCATGTTGGCCAGGGGCATCCAGCCGGTGTTCAGTCCCTGAACGTGGAACATGGCGGCCGCACCCAGATCCGACAACCCCGGAATGTAGAAGAGGGCCACGGAGTCGCCTTCGTAGCAGAGCCCTCCCTCGACGGAGTCGGTGCTGGTGAAACCGCCGCTGCCATCGGAATCGAGATAGGCAAGGGGAAGCTCGACCGCGACGTCGACACCCATCTCGATGTCGATGAAGTGGTCCGCGTCCGGCTCGCCCGACAGCTCGATCTCGAAGGTGCCGGCACCCGAGGTCGGGAACCAGTCGTCGTACAGATGCTCGACCCCGGGTAGGCCCATCAGGTAGGCGTACGAGGCCACGGCCACGCGGTGGGAGTACGAGAGGACAAGGTCCACGGACCCGCCCAGGGTGACGCTCTCGCGTGGCCACAGCGCGGTCTCGAGGGGGATGGCGTCCAGGTCGAAGATGTCGGGCATTTCGCTGTGGCCCGTGTAGTCCATCTGGAAGGCGTTCCACCCAGCGTACAGGCCCATGTGCTCGAGGCCTGCCGGGATCTCCCCCGCCAGGTAGAGCATCCAGGTGGGGCCCGCACCCACGTAGTACTCGCTGTCATCGTGCTCCCCGTCCCCGTCCAGATCCTCGTACAGGCCTGGCACGTAGTAGGCAGCCAGCAAGCCGGGCATGTGCTCATCGTCCAGGGGCAGCAGGTCGTCTTCGGGAGGTGACCCCACCTCCAGGATCACCGTGTCACCCTCGACCTCCGCGGATCCGAGCACCTCTCCCACCAGCCACTCGTCCTCCACCGGCAGGAACCAGCTGAGGTCCAGGCTGGTGCCCTCCCACTCGCCGTCGATCTCGAAGGTCAGGGTGGTGAGGTCCGTGTCGGCGTCCGTGTCGGTGTCGGTGTCGGCGTCCGTGTCGGTGTCGGTGTCGGTGTCGGTGTCACCATCCGCATCGGTGTCGGTGTCGGTGTCGGTGTCGGTGTCGGTGTCGGTGTCCCCCTCGGGCAGATCACCGGTGTCGTCCGGGTCCTTGGGGCAACCCAGGAGACAGAACGCCAACAGGGAGAGCGGTAGCAAGCTTGCACGTGTCATGTCGGTATCTCGAGGCTAGAATGGGCTACAGAACGGAGAGAGCAGCAGATTGGCGGCCTGGGTCTCGTCGAGAAACACCGTCTCGTCGCTGTCGATGCCGGTCATGGGGATCCAGCCCGCGCTCACCCCCTGTAGGTCCATCATCATCGCGGAGAGAAGATCGGTGAAGCCAGGCAGGTACATCAACATCACGTACTCGCCGTCGTAACAGGGGTAGGCTTCCATGGCGTCGGTCATCTCGAACGCACCGCTGCCGTTGGTGTCGGCATAGGCCAAGCCCAGCTCCATGGCGATGGGGTCCTCGTACCAGTGCACGTCGAAGAAGTGCTCCTCGTCCGGAGCGCCCTCGATCACCACCTCCCAGCCGCCGTCGGTGCCCACCACGAGCGGCTCGTCGTAGGTGTGCTCGAGGCCGGAAGCGTGGAACCACAGATAGGAGGCCACCGCGAAGGACAGGCCTTCGGGATCTGGCACGTCCTCCAAGCCTGCCAACACGACCTCTTCCCTCGGCGCGAGGCTCGTCTGGATGGGAATGCCGTCGGTGGAGATGATCTCGGGTGGGTCACCGGATCCCGAAAGGTCCACGTTGAGCGCGTTCCAGCCATCTTGGAAGCCGATGGACTGGTACTCGGGGGTCACACCCTCGATGTAGGCCACCCATGACGGCCCAGCGGCCACGTACACCTCTCCGGCGTCGTGCTCGGCGTCGCCATCATCCTGGTGCAGCGCAGGGATGTACAGCGCGCCGACCATCCCCGGAGCGCTCTCGGCGTCCAGCTCCCACATCTCGCCAGCGCTGGGGATCGGAACCCCCAGCTCGACCGTGCTGCCCGCGACCGAGGTGGAGGCGAACTCGTCTCCCAGCTCGAACATCTCGTCGCCCTCGCCCATGGTGAACCAGGTGAGCGTGAGGGCCGTGGAGTCGTAGTCCCCCTCGATCTCGAAGCTCAGGACCTCCAGGTCGGTGTCGGCGTCGGTGTCCGAATCCGTGTCGGTGTCGGTGTCGGTGTCGTGTCGTCCTTGGCCACGGGGGGCGGGCAGCCCAGCATGCCGAGAAACAGGATGGTGGACAGAAGGGGTGCGGCTCTCATGGTCTCCTCCAAGGGATGGCACGGACGAACGCCCGCGCCGAGGTCACGATAGTACGACCCGCCAGCAGGGTGAAGTGGAAAGGACACGCCGCAGTTTCGGCTTGGCCGTCACGCCCGACCCGGGAGGAGCTTGCCTTCACGCCGACGGATCGCTCACGTGATCGCCGGCGGGCCGGTGGAAGAAGCTGCTCACGGACGCCCTGTGGTCGAGGACGTGCCGCAGCATGGCGCGCTCCCCCAGCTCCCAGCCCGCCGCGTCCCGACGGCGCTTGCCCAGAGCCTGCGGCAGATAGTGCAGGCCGCAGAGCGCGCCAGCCAGCGCTGCCAAGCCCGCTCCCACGGGTAGCTGCCCACCCCAGCCTCGCCCCCCGGCGGCAGCTCCGGCCATCAAACCCCAGCGCAGGACGGTCGCGGGCGGAGAGCCTGCAAGGGCAGCAACGGGCAGGCTGCGAAGCCCAGCCCGGACCCGATTCCTTTCCACCAGGTACACCTTGTGAAGGCTCGCACGTCCGTAGCTGGCGCCAAGCTCGTGCTCGATGCGAGCCGCAGGCACGTAACGGAGCTGCCCACCTCCGCGGACCCAGCGCAGGGAGAGGTCCAGATCGTCCCCGAACGGTCCCAGATCCGCGTCGAAGCCACCCAGGTCCAGGAAGCGCTCCCGCGGTGCGAGGAACGCCGCCCCGCTGACAACACCCACCGAGCACGGGAGGTCATAGGTCGCACCATCGTCTCTTCCGCGACCCACGGGCTGGTTGTGACCGTCCAGGAACAGCCCGTGGCCCACGTTGTCCAGCCGGGCGGAGGCGTCCGACAACAGGATCCGGGGCTGGAGCAGGGCATCGGGGAAGGCTCGCGCGGCATCGAGCAGGGCGCGCACGAAGCCAGCACGCGCCACCGTGTCGTCGTTGAGCACCAACAGCCACCGCCCGGAACAACCGGCGGCACCGAGGTTCACCGCTTCGCCGTAGTGAAGACGGCGATCAGCCCGAAGCACACGGACGGGTTCGTCCACGGGCAGGGGCACGTCGCCTGGTTGGCTGACCACCACTACGACCTCTTCGGGTGATGGCTCATGGACCCGCAGGGACTCGAGACAGCGCCGCAGGCGAAGCCCGCCGTGGTGGGTCACCACCACCGCCGACACCACGGGCGCACCGGGCTCAGCCATGGACCCAGACCAGCCCTCGGGCACCGTCCACCACCACCTCCTGGCCGGTGCGCAGCAGGTGCGTCGCGGCGCGAACGTTCACCACCATGGGCAGATCGTACTCCCGGGCCACCACGGCGCCGTGAGACAGCTGGCTGCCCAACTCCAGAACCAAGCCGCCAGCCACGGCGAACAGGGGTGTCCAACCCGGATCCACCGCTCGCGCCACGAGGATCTCCCCTGGCCGCAGGCTACCAGCGCTCTCGAGATCCCGAACCACGCGAACCGGACCCCGGGCGATCCCGGGCGAGGTCCCCAGGCCAACCAGCCTGTTGCCTACGCGCTCGGCCTCCACCGCCTTGCCATCCGCCAGGAAGTCAGGCGGCGTACGCCGAATCTGCTCGAACCAGCGGGCCCCTCTTCGATCCGCCTCGGCACGAGCACGGGAGGGCTCGAGCCCACCCTCCACCAGGGCATCCACCTCGTCGGCCGAGAGAAAGCGCACGTCCTCGGGGGTGGCCAGAGCGCCCAGCTCGACCGCCCACGCACCGATGACCAGATAGTTGCCCTTGACCGCGTACAACAACCGATCGAAGTGGTAGCGCTGGTTCTCCCTCAGCAGGAGATACCGCTGGGCGAGCCGGACCAGATAGCCCAGCAGCAGGCGGCGCAAGGGGTGCTCGATGCGATCGAGCAGGGCGTCCAGTGCTCGCTTTCCCTGCTCGGCCTGGGCCTGGGCCCGAGACCGCGGATCGTCCTCTCCCGCGTCCAAGCTGTGGCGGAGCAATGCCAGCACCCGCTCGGGGCGCTCCGCCCAGCGCGTGCTCATGATCTCCCAGCTGGCATCCGAGCGGTGCCCATGCTCGGCGAGGAACGCCCCGAGCTCCTCGGCGAAGGGCGTATCCACCGCAGGCAGGCTGTCGAGACAGGCTCCCAGATCGCGGGCACGACGCGCCAGGGTCCAGAGGTCGTGGTTGGTGGCGATGGTGAGGTTCTCTTCGGGACACCTCAGCACCTCGCCGGCCGCACGCGCCGCCCCGCGCCCCAACCACTGCGCAACCAAACCCGCGACCACCTGGTGCCAGATGTTGGCGAAGAGGAGGCTGGTGACGTGCACCTTGACGTAGCCTCGGGCCAGCTCCATGCCCGCCCTGGCCCGCCCCAGGGCTTCCACGGGATCCACCGCGCCAGGGGGGGCGGCCACCTGGCGGGGCACCTCCCGCTCGAGCAGGGCCTCGAGCTCTCCCCACGCCCGGTGGTTGGTGAACGGGTTCCAACGAAAACGCCTCCAGCGCTTCTCGTCGAAGGTCTCCTGCAGGATGGATGCATAGACCCGGAGCCCCGGTGGACCGGCGAAGCGGGTCATCCACGCCCGCTCTTCCTCGGGAGGGAGCATGTCCATCATGAAGCGTGGCGGTGGCATGCCCGGCAGCTTGAAGGCCAGGTGCCTGAAGACCGTGGCGTTGATGTAGGGCGCGCCGTCGATCAAGCGCAGGGGCGGCTCGCCCCCCAAGTAGGCGCGTGTGGTGCGCGGATAGGCGATGAAGTGGTCGAGCAGCGGCCGGACCAAGGACCAACCCAGGGGCGTCGCCGGTTCGCTCCACCGCTCGCCGATGAAGCGCCGAGTCCAGAGCGTCCGCGCCCCTCGATAGGGTTCGGGCGTGGTGGTCACCGGGCGGGACTGCAACAACCAAGGCTGGCCACGGGTATCCACGGCCCACTCGACATCTTGGGGGCATCCGCCCAGGGACTCGGCCCGCAGCGCCAGCCGGCAGAGCTTCAACAGCTGCTCGCGCTCGACCTTGCGCTGTCCGCGCTTGGGCTCGACAACCGTCCGCCACGTCGCTCCGTCGCGCCCCACCACGAGCTCGCGCTCCTGCGGATGCACGGTCTCCTCGAGCACCTCGAGCCGCACTCGTGCCAGCACGCGCTGCAGGGGTTCTGGTAGGCGGCGCGGGCGCTGAACCAGGTAGTGATCAGGCATCACGTGCCCACCAACCAGCCCCTCGCCCAGCCCCCAGCAGGCCTCGATGGTCATCTCCCGCCAGGAGCCCGTCATCGCATTGACCGAGAAGATGACCCCCGAGCTCCGCGCCCGCACCAGGTGTTGGACGATCAAGGCCATGCCGGGACCACCCAGGCGCTCGCCCGCCTTCTCCTTCACCTTGCTGCGGATACGCCCTACCCCGACCTGCCGGCGCGCCCGATAGGCCAAGGCTCGCTCGTCGAACGCGCTGACCCAGCAGCGCAGCACGGCCCGCTCGAGCTCGTCACCCGGCAGCACTCCGATCTCCGTGTGGAACACCCCCGCCCAGGACTGGTCGCCAGCGTCCTCTTCCACGCCCGACGAGCGCACCACCAGGAAAGGCCCCAGCTGCGCACCCCAGCTCCGAAGCGATGCGGCCAAGGGCAGCGGGAGCTCTGCCGCCAACATCGCGGACCGCAGGGCCCGCGCACGCTGGGGATCCGGAACACGAAACAGCCGCCGCGCGCTGCGCCACAGGCCGTTGTGCCGCAGGAAGCCCTGGAAGACCTCGACGGGAATGACCACCCCCGCGGGGACCGGGAGCCCTCGCTCCGCCAGCCGCGCCAACCCCAGCGCCTTGCCTCCGACACGGCGGCGGCCCATGAAAGCAGCTTGGTCGAGGGGAACGGGGTGCATGGGGTCCTCGTATCATCGAAGGCGATAGGGGAGTCTTGTTAGGAGTTTTCCATGCCCGTCCCCCCTGCGCTGGCAGCCCGCCTCGCCTCCCGTTGGCTCCGCAAGGAGACCTACGAGCACGTCCGCAACCTGCACTTCAACGACGCGGGCCACGGCTACGATCCCTTCGGCCTGCATCCGGCCTACGTGGCCATGGGCCTGGGCATCACCCGCTTCTTCTACGAGAAGTACTTTCGAGTGGTCTCGAACGGCGCCGAGAACATCCCTTCGGATGGCGCCGCCATCCTGGCCGCCAATCACAGCGGAACCATCCCCATCGACGCCATGATGCTCTGGACCGACGTGGTCCGCAGCTCCGACCCACCCCGCGTGCCTCGGGCGGTGGCCGACTACTTCGTGCCCATGCTGCCCTTCATCGGAACGCTCTTCGCACGCTCGGGCGTGGTGGCCGGTAGCCGGGGCAACGTGCGCCAGCTGCTCGAGTTCGGCAACCTGATGATGATCTTCCCGGAAGGTGTCCCGGGCATCGGCAAGAACTTCCGCGAGCGCTACAAGCTCAAGACCTTCCGAGTGGGCCACGCCGAGTTGGCCATCCGCCACCGGGTACCCGTGGTGCCCGTGGCCATCATCGGGCCCGAAGAACAGATGCCCCAGATCGCGCGCATCGAGGGTTTCAGCTTGTTCGGGGTACCCTACATTCCGATCACCCTCACTCCCCTGCCGCTCCCCGTCCGATACCACATCTACTACGGCGCCCCCATCCCCCTACACGAGGACTACCGCCGCAACCAGGCGGACGATCCGGAGGTAGTGGCCGAAGCCGCCCAGCGGGTCCAGGACGCGGTGCAAGAGCTCATCGACGAGGGCCTGCGCAAGCGCACGGGGGTGTTTCGATGAGCTGCTCCGTGATGGTAACGGGCGCTGCCAGCACCCTCGGCGAGCGCCTGGTCCGCTCGTTGCTGGCAGATCCCGAGATCGATCACGTCTTGGCGGTAGGACACAAGCCAGCCGAGAACGCACTGCCGTTCTCCCAGTCCAGCAGGCTCACCTATCTGCAAGCCGATCTGGGTCGCAGCCGACACGTCCGCCGCCTTCTGTTCGGCCCAGCCCGCGACCTGGGGGTGGAGACCATCTTCCACACCACCCAAGTGGAGAGCGCCAAGGGCAAGGGCAGCCGCGTGCACAAGCTCAACGTCGAGTCCACCCGACAGATCCTCGCCCTCTGCGAGCGCCACCCAACCATCCGCAGGCTCGTCTACCGCTCCTTCGCGGAGGTCTACCAGATCCAGGCCGA
>CAZVHW010000049.1:0-7944 GCA_964626835.1 uncultured Enterobacterales bacterium | reverse complement strand
GAGGACCACCCCCTGAACCTCGCCGGGGGCGCGCCCCAGTGGATTCGCGACAGGGTGGAAGCGGATCTGACGGTCTGCGCCACGATGGGCCTCTCCCGCCTGCGCATTCAGGTCCTACGCTGCGCAGAGGTGCTCGCCCCGGGCTGCGGCAGCCAGCTGCACGACTACCTCGAGTCCCTCGTCTGCCTTAGGCCCAGCGGCTACGACCCCATGATCAACGTGTTGTCCGTGCGCGACGTCGTGCGAGCCATGGAAGCCGCATTCCACTCCGAAGTCGAGGGGGTGTTCAACATCCCGGGCAAGGACTCCCTCCCACTGTCCACCGCCATCGTGAAGTGGGGGCGCCTGGGCGTGCCGGTTCCGGGAAACTGGCTGACGCCCATCTACGCCTGGCGCCGCCGGTTCACCGGTCACGACTTTCGATTCGGGATGAACCGACGTCGTTTCACCTACAGCGGGATCCTGGACGGCACCCGCGCTCGCCGTGTGCTCGGCTACGAGCCAGAGTACGCCATCGACTGGCCGCTGCCGGTGAGCGAGGCATGGGGGCCTGGATGGAAGGGATGAGAGGGCCTCGAGGTCAACCCGTGTCATCGATCTTGACACACGCCCGAGCGTAGGTGATACTGCTGTCTGATTCGGGGAGCCCATGGCACCCGGTCAGGAGAGGGACGCGGGCCATCCCGCAATGTCCTGTTCGATGTCAAGGTCACGGCCGTAAGGGTCGCGGTGTCAATCAAGCCGCCGCTTCATCCACGTGCGGAGCCGCTCCGAGCCATCGGTGAAGCACGACGGACGCGGCCTGGGTCGTTCTAGAGAAACACAGCTCCATCCAGTACTGTTGTCCATCCTCGCACTCGGAGGGTGTCCGCGACCGATGCAGGTCAGACCCGACAACCCGATAATCGTTCAAGGTGACGGCAAGGTCATCCTCGAAACGAAGCACCGGAAATATGAAATGGCCCGCGATTTCCTCGCCCGCTTTGCGGAACTAGAGGCATCGCCGGCCCACCTCCACACCTATCGCATCTCGCCGCTGTCCTTGTGGAACGCCGCAAGTGCCGGAATGGGCGTCGGAGAGATCGTCACCGTCCTCCGCGACCTCTCGAAGTTCGACGTGCCCGCCGAGGTTGTTCAGACCATCGAGGACACCATCGAACGCTTCGGGCTGGTGAAGCTCTTGCCTCACCCCACGGCCCCCGAGCGCTTCATCGTCGTGCACTGCGAGACCCTCTACGTGGCCAAGCTGATCTCCAAGGAGCCCTCGGCCAAAGAGCTGATGATGCGCGAGGGTCCTCGGGGTCCCACGGTCATCGAGGCGGGTCATCGCGGTATCTTCAAGCAGCGCATGCTTCAGGCGGGCTGGCCGGTGGAAGACCTCGTTGGCTTCCGGCCGGGCGCGGCCCTCGAAGTCAAGCTGCGCGAAACCACGCGCACCGATGAAGACCCCTTCGAGGTACGCCCCTACCAGTGGTACTCCGTCCAACGCTGGTACCAAGAAGGCAAGCCCGCCGGCGGGCACGGCGTGGTGGTGCTGCCGTGCGGTGCCGGCAAGACCATCGTGGCAATGGCGGCCATGGCCACGGTCAACACCCACACCCTCATCTTGGCCACCAACCAGGCCGCGGTGAACCAGTGGGAGCGCGAGCTGCTCGAGCGCACCTGGCTCACCCCCGATCAGGTGGGCACCTACACGGGCTCGCGCAAAGAGGTCAAGCCTGTCACCATCGCCACCTACCAGATCCTCACCTGGCGCCGGTCGAGGCAGGAAGACTTCGCCCACCTGCACATCTTCCGAGACCACGACTGGGGGCTGCTGGTCTACGACGAGGTCCACCTGCTGCCCGCGCCGGTGTTCGGCGCCACGGCCGAGCTACAGGGGCGCCGCCGCCTCGGGCTCACGGCCACCCTGGTTCGCGAAGACGGCCGCGAAGGCGACGTGTTCTCCCTGGTGGGGCCCAAGCGCTACGACATGCCCTGGCAGGACCTCGAGCAAGACGGCTGGATCGCCGAGGCCCGCTGCTGGGAAGTGCGCGTACCCTTCCGCAACGGCGAAGAGACACGGTACGAAAAAGCGTCGGAGAACGAGAAGTTCCGCATGGCCGCCCTCAACCCCGTCAAGCTGGGGGTGGTCGAAGAGCTGGTCAAGCGCCACAAGGGCGACAACGTCCTCGTCATCGGCACCTACCTCGAGCAGCTACACCAAATCGCCCGAAAGCTGCGCGCTCCGCTGATCACCGGCAAGACCCCCCAGCACAGACGCGAGGATCTCTACGCCAAGTTCCGCGACGGGCGCATCAAGCTGCTCGTGGTCTCCAAGGTCGCCAACTTCAGCATCGACCTGCCAGACGCCAACGTTGCCATCCAGGTCTCCGGTAGCTTTGGCTCCCGCCAGGAAGAAGCCCAGCGCCTGGGACGCATCCTTCGCCCCAAGAAAGCCGGCGCCGATTGGTACACCGTGGTCACGGGCGACACCAAGGAACAGGTGTTCGCGCACAAGCGGCAACTCTTCCTCACCGAGCAAGGCTACCGCTACAACATCGACGATCGGACCATGGACCGATGACGACTCATCCGCTCCCGTCCACCCATCAACCACAACTTTCCAGCGTGCCACCCGCCAGTTTGCGCGGGGTGGCCTGAAGGTTCCACATGTCATCGAGACGCCACCGTCGCGGACGCCGCAGTCACAGCAGCGAGCCCGCAGTCGCATTGGCCGACACCGGACGCAACCCCAAGCGGCACCGCAGCCGCCGTCGCCGAAACCGCCCCAAGGGAAGCCTCGCCCGTCGGCGAAGGCTCACCCGCGTCGAGATGGAAGTGCTCTCCGACTACTTCCATCGCATGCCGGACCCCTTGCTCTCGGCCTTCTACAAGGCCCTGGGCGGACAACCCAATCGGGTGGCCAGCCGCGACCGCATGATCCAGCTCGCGGTTCGCGCGGTGGCCCAGGGCTCGCGGCTCGGGGGCGTGCTCAAGGGCATGCACGAGCGAGACCGCCAGGCGCTCGCGATTCTCATCCAGTGCGGTGGACTGGCCCACGCCTCCGAGTTCCACCGGGAGCTCTTCCTGTCCCTGGGCGGCCACGAGAACGAGTGGCGCCGTGTCATGCAGCGGCTGGGCGAAAAAGGCATGGTCTTCGCCTCGGACACCCGGGACGACGAGTTCTTCTACCTGGTCCCGCATCCCCTGGTGGCCCACCTGATCGAGCACCTCCGCCCCGACATGGTGCTCCCTACCTTCCAGAACGACGAGATCCGCGTCGCCGACGAGCGCCCTTTCTGCCCTCCCCTCGACTTTTCGATCACCACGCTGGGTACCTACATGGACCAGCGCCCACCGCGGCTCACCCAGCGCCAAGAGATCTACAAGGTCCACAAAGAGGAGATGGACCAGTTCTTCAGTCAGCTTTGGTCCGCCGACTCCGAGCTGTTCAACCTGCACATCGACTTCCTCATGCTCCACAGCATGGTGGAGCTGCGGGGTGACCGCATCAGCGTCAACACCGAAGCCGTCGAGCAATGGCTCAACCTCGATCCCGAAGACCAGCGCGAGCTGATCTTCCACGCCCTCGAGCAACGTTTCCCCCACGCTGAGTGGATCATGTGGGCCCTGGCCGACGGCGACGGCGCATGGATCCCGGACAAGCCACTGCAGGCCTTGTACCGCCGCTGGCGCCGGGGCGAAGACTGGCGCAAGCGCTACCACCAGGGCCTCTATGCCTCCGCCCGAACCCACGAGCGGGAGAGCTTCGGCTTCGCACCGCTGGTCAACACGGGGATGCTCGACCTGGGCACCTGGGGCCGAGAGAAGTTCTACCGCCTCTCCCCCCGCTCACACCAGCTGCTCTTCCCTCCCGAAGACGACGGGTTCAAGCAGTTCTACCTCACGCCCAGCTTCGAGGTCATGGCTCCTGCGGGCCTGGCGCCCGTGCTCCTCTCGCGCATCGGTGAGCTGGCCGAGCTCACCGGCTGTGACCGCGCCAACACCTACAAGATCACGGACGTCACCATCGAGCGCGCTCTGGAACGTGGCTGGCGACGGGACGACGTGCTCGACTTCCTCAGGGACAACAGCCAGATCGGCCTGCCGGAAAACGTCGAACAGACCTTGCGTGGGTGGATGGGCCACCACGGCGACGTGGAGTTCCACGAGGTGGTGCTGCTCACCGTGCATCGCTCGGCCATCCGCAAGCTCGAGACCCACAAGCGCCTCAAACCCTTCGTGCTGCACCGCTTCACGCCCGGCATGTACGCCGTCGATCGCACCCGCTTGGCCGAGATCCGCGAAGCGCTCCGCGGTGCTGGCTTCCACCCCACCAGCGAGCTTCGCTGCTACCCAGGCACCCCCGGCTCCGTGATCGCCCGCGAACGCCTCGAGAAGGAAGTCGCCGAGATCCGTGACGCAAGCGAAGACCCCCTGACCCGCGCCCAGGCCGAGGACACCCCCCCCGAGGAAATGCACCCGGTGCCTGGTTCGGGCATTCGCGCCCGCAAGGGCCGCCGTGGCCGCAGCAACCTACCGCCTCGCGCCACGCCCGAACAAGCCGACGAAGCCGTACGCAAGGCCCTCGAGGGTGGCGACAACCTCGAGCTGGTCTACGTGACACGCGACGACCGCCGCACCCTGATCAAGGTGGCGCCGGAGCGCCTGGCCATCAACCGCGAAGGCCTGCCAGTGCTGGTCGCCCGCAACCTCGAGCGCGACGAGCGGCTCACCTACCGCATGGCCCAGATCGAGCGCATCCGATCCATCGCGGCCACCTAGCTGTCCACGGGAAAACACTCCCATCTCCCGAGCGTCCGGTTTCCCAGCGGCCACCTAGACTCGCCCTTGCCGGCGGCCCCCGCCGCACACGCCCGAACTCCTTCGAGCCCGGCCAACACAATGTCAACAGGCCAGACCCCCAAGGCCACCGATCCCCAGCGAAGCGCCTTGGTGTTATCATTCCGCGTTGTAACTCCGGGGTGGCCAACGCCTGGAGAAACCCACTCGCTCTCGGACCGCCCGTGACCCAGCCCGACTCCCAGACCGCCGAGCTTCAGGAGCGCAGCTTCGAGCAGGCACTGGTAGAGCTCGAGCACCGCGTCAAACAACTCGACGCCGGTGAACTCCCCCTGGAGCAAGCGCTCGAGCTGTTCGAGCAGGGCGTCGCGCTGGTCCACGAATGCCACGAGAAGCTCGATGTGGCGGAACGCCGCATCGTGGAGCTCACCGAGTCGGCCGCCGGCCCTCGGGAGCGTCCCTTCGACGGCTCGACCTCCCCCAACCCGTAAGCCCAGCGCCGCTCACGCGTTCACAGCCGGAACCGCAAGGAGGATCACCCCATGTTCGACGATGTTGGACGAGGCAGGAGGGTCCGCACCCAGCGTGAAGCCGGCTCGGTGCTGCTCTCCCTGGCCATCAACGGAACCTTCGTCGGCGCCTTGGCCTTCGCCAGCTTCGAGGTAGCCGAGGAAGTCCTCGAGGACGACGGCCCGGTCGAGGTCAGCTTCTTCGAGGAAGCACCACCCGAAGAGCCCGAAGAAGAAGTCGCCCCCCCTCCACCTCCGCCCCCACCTCCTCCGCCATCCACGCCCGAGCCCGAGGAAGAGGAAGAAGAGGACGCCGAAGAGGTCGACGTCGAGGAGGTCGAGGAAGAGGTCGAGCTCGAGGACGTCAAGGACCTCCGCCAGGATCTCGACGACGCCACCAAGTACAAGCACGAGGATGCCGGCATCGAAGGTGGCGTCGAAGGTGGCGTGGCAGGCGGTGTGCTCGGTGGCTCCCTGGGCGGCGTGCCCGGAGGCGAGCTCGGAGGCCACAGCGAAGTACGAGCGGTGCACTGGTCCGAGGTCAAGCCCAAGAGACGCATCGCCCCCAAGATGCCCGACGCCGCCAAGCAGCTCAACATGTCCGAAGAGCGCTGCAACGTACGCTTCTTCATCAACGAGAAGGGCGTACCCTACGACGTCCGGCTCGAGACCTGCCCGGCCGTGTTCCACGAATCTGCCCTCGAGGCGGCGTGGAAGTGGCGGTTCTATCCCATGAAGGTCGAGGGCAAGGCCGTCAAAACCCAGTTTACGCTCGCCATCCTCTATAGACTCACCGGCTGATTCGCCCCGCAGAGGTCTCCCACCATGTCGTTTTCGTTCGAAGAAATCTGGGCATCCATGGGTGTCGTGGCCCTCACGGTCATCTTCACGCTCTTCATCATGTCCATCGCCTCGGTCTACGTGGCCGTCGAGCGCCTCGTGACCTTCATCAAGGCGCGCGGGCAGTCCCGGCTCCTCGCCGAAGCCATCATGGGGCCACTCGGCAGGCAGGATGTCGGCGCGGCGCTGAAGCTCACCCAGAGCGCCGAGTACAAGTTCTCCTACCTGGGCCACATGCTCGAGGCGGGTCTGAAAGAGCTCTCGATACGCTTCGACGGTCACGGGCGCGACGCCGCCGCGCGAGCCATGGAACGCGCCGCGCTGCGCGAGCAGCTCGACCTCAAGAAAGGCACGGGCATCCTGGCGACCGTCGGCTCCACCGCACCCTTCGTGGGGCTGGTGGGCACCGTCTTCGGCATCATCAACGCATTCGCCGGCATGGCGGAGTCCGGCTCCGGTGGACTGGCCTCGGTGTCCGGTGGTATCGCCGAGGCCCTGGTCACCACCGCCCTGGGCATCGCGGTGGCCATCATCGGCGTCTGGCTGTTCAACTTCTTCAACTCACGGGTCGACGTCATCGTCAACGACATGACCGTGTCCGTGCAGGAATTCGCCGACTGGGTAGAAAAGGTGCTCATCGAGAAGGCCGAAGCCGGCGAGCCCAAGGCCGACACCGACACCCTCGCCCAGAAGGGCTAGCCCCCATGGGTGCCAAGGTAGGAGGCAGCAAGGGCGGCCCCATGGCCGACATCAACGTCACCCCCCTCGTGGACGTGGTGTTGGTGCTGCTCATCATCTTCATGGTGATCACCCCCATGCTGTCCTCGGGTATCGACGTCAGGCTGCCGCCGTCTACCACCGCCACCTCGACCCAAGACGTGGGGCAACACCTGGTCATCGGCATCAACGAAGAAGGAGTGCCCTTCGTCGACACGCAACAGTCGAGCATCGAGACCCTCGTGGACGACATCAACGCCGAACTCCGCAAGGACCCGGAAAAAAGCCTGCTCATCAAGGCCTACGCCGACCTGGACTACGGCAGCTTCCGGGCCGTGACCGACAAGATGGCCGAAAACGGCGTCCCCATGGTCCTGATCGCCGCCGACAAGACCGCAGCGGGCGGCGACGACGACGGGGACGAGGAGTAGCCATGGGCATCAAGGTCGAAGGTGGCAAAGGCCCAGACAGCGAGATCAACGTCACGCCGCTCATCGACATCGTGCTGGTCATGCTCATCATCTTCATGGTGGCCGTGCCCATCAAGATCGACGAGATCGCCGCGAACCTCCCCAAGAAGACAGAGGTCGTCGAACAAAAGGACATGCCCGAGGACCAGCTGGTCATCATGGGCTGGACCGACGGCAGCTACGGCCTCAACAAGCACCCCATGGAACTCGACGCCGTATACGAAGAGCTCCGCGTGCGGCTCAAGTTCAAGAAGAGCCGCGTCGTCTTCGTGGACGCCCATCCCGACGTCGAGGTCTACCGCATCGTCAAGATGATGGACGTGGCCCGCATGGCCGGAGCCGAGCGCGTCGCCATGGCCCGGCTCAAGCCCGAAGGCCCGCGCCAGCTCACTCCCGAAGAGATCCTCGAGATGGAGATGTACTCAGCCGAGGAGCTCATGGAGATGCGCAAGGAGAAACGAGCGGTACAGGCGCTCGAGGAAGCCGAGGGCGGCGCGGAGTAGTCCGCCCCCTGGCCCCGAAGCTCTCCGAGCATCATCCCAACCCACAAGGTGTGCATGCAGCCCCGAGGTGAGCGCCACCTATGCCCTGGGTGCACACCTGCGGGGGTGAGTCGGCGGCGA
>CAZVHW010000048.1:8176-21854 GCA_964626835.1 uncultured Enterobacterales bacterium | reverse complement strand
CCGAGGTGGACCCCTGGGCCGACCCGCGGGACATCCAGCGTGCCCTCGGGGACCGTGGCTTGAGCCTAAGGTTGTTGCCCGACCGGCCCCTCGCCACGTGGCTGCGCGCGTGGAGAGTGGAGAGCTTCGAACGACACGAGGTGCCCTTCTTCGGCCTGCAGGCCCGCTTCCCCGATGGACGCGCAGCACGCCTGGGCGTCTCACCCCGCTCCGCCGCTGGCCCCGACCTGCGGTGGGGACTACTGCGCGATGCCCGCCCAGAGCTGGTCGAGGTCCCGCTCGTTCGGAAGGACGCCCCCAGAGCCTCCGTGTCCATCTCCGGCGACCAACCTTGGCTTCGAGCACGGGACCTTCTGAGGGCCGGCTGGCGACCGGTGGGGCTCGATATCGACGAAGAAGACGCGCTACGAGCCACCTTCGTGGGCGACGCGGCACCGAGCATCGCGCAGGCTCTCGTCGCGGAAGACGCATGGCAGCCCGCGCTCCCCGCCCCCAGCCCCCCACGCAGTCCGGATCTGCGCATCGATGAAGGTGAGCCCGCTGGCGCCACCGCACACTACCGGCTCTCAGCTCCAGCCGCAGGGAGCCACGATGGCTGACTCCTACGAACCCTGCGCCTTCTGTCCGCAACTGTGTCGCCACGTCTGCCCCGTCGCAGTGGCCACTGGACGCGAAGCCGCCACGCCCGCAAAGATGATGACGGCCGTCCTGCTGGCCAGGCGCGGCCTGCTGCCTCCCATCGAGGCGGCCGAAGCTGCCGCTCTTTGCACGGACTGTGGTGCCTGCCAGGAGCACTGCAAGTATGGAATCGAGGTCCCGAGACTGCTCGCAGAAGCGCGCAACGCCTACGCGAGCGCGGTGCAGCCACAGCCCCTCGGCGAGATCGACGGCGAAGGACAGCAGGTCGCCATCGAGTGCGATGGACGCCCATGGGCAGCGGCGCTCGCCCGCCAACTCGACCAGCCCACAGCGCGACTCGAAACGTGCGACCACCTGGGCTGGGCCCTCCTCGAACACCGAGAGCGCGCTGCCGCCCACCTCACACGTCTACACGCCCTTCTGGCGGGCCGTCGGGCGGTCACGTCCTGCGGCCACTGCCGTGCGGTCCTCGACGCCGCGCGCATTGGTCACGCCTGGCTGGCAGACCTCGTCCCACCCAGCTGGACCGGGCCAGTCCACCCGTGCCACGGTCACGGCGAGATGCCGGGTGTCCCGATTCGAGATCCTCTGGCCTGCTGCGGTGCCCACGGCCCCCTGCAACGAATCCACCCGAGCTTGGCCGCGGACGTAGCCAAGGAAGCCGCCACCCGGCTTCCGTCCACCACGGTGGCCACGGCCGATGCCACCTGTCGCAACGCACTTAGAGGCGCCGGTGCCACCGTCGTCGACCCCATCGACCTGCTCATCGACCCATAGGAGCCCAGCATGGCTTCCAGCCCATCCAGCACCGACCACGAACGCTCCGAAGACGGCGCCCTCAATACCAGCGACAGCATCTGTCTGATCGTGAACCCCCGCGCGGGCGCTGGTCGGGCCGGTCGAGAGCTCGAGAAGCTCGAAAAACTGACCAGTCGCGGATTCGAGACCTGGGCCATCCGCCCCACCCAGGGGCCAGGTCACGCATCCGAGCTGGCTCGCCAGGCCGCGCGCGACGGCTTCGACATCGTCGCGGCGGTCGGAGGTGACGGAACCTGCCACGAGGTCGTCAACGGGTTGATGGCGATCGAAGGCACGGCAGAGACCCGCCCCGTCTTCACCGTGGTGCCCTTCGGCACGGGGAGCGACCTGATCCGATCCTTGAAGATCCCGAAAGACCCCGCCAAGGCTCTCTGGATCGCCGGAACCGGCATCACGCTCAGGGCAGACGTGGGCTGGGTCCGCACCACGAGCGAGCAAGGCGAGACCTCGGAACGCTGGTTCATCAACGAGATCAGCTTTGGCATGAGTGGCGAGGTCGTGGCGCGCGTCAACGCATCGTCCAAGCGCATGGGAGGCTTCGCGACCTTCCTGGGCGCGACCGTATCGAGCCTGCTCGACTTCCGGCCCCAGCGGGTCCACCTCAGCTGGGAGGGACGCGAAGGGCCAGGCGAGTGGGAAGGCGATCTCATGAACGCGTTTCTGGCCAACGGCCACTACTGCGGCGGGGGGATGTGTGTTGGGCGGGACGGCTCGATGTTCGATGGCTGGTTCGAGCTCACGGTGCTTCCACCCCTCAACCTGCTCTCCTCGGCCGCCAATCTCCCGCGCTTGTACCGCGGCAGCGCCCACAACGCTCCAGGCGCGTTCCGGGTGGCCGTCAAGAGCCTGGAAGCCCGTTGCACCTCCCCATCCGGCGGCACCCTGATGGTGGACGCCGACGGCGAGCAGCCGGGTCAGCTCCCCATGTCCGCCAAGCTGATCCCCAGCGCCCTGCAGCTGCGAGGCGGTTGGACGAAGAGTCCGTTGGGCGAGATGTAGTAGAACTCACGGTTTCTTTGCTCGGGACACGGTAATCGCGAAAACCCCGAAGAAGCGGTGGGTGCACGGATCACACATTCCCGCTGAGTGTGACCACTGGTGATTCCGTTCTCTCCGACCAGGACGGAATGCAGGGCGGCATTACGCGAATAATGATAATTCTCGTATTTTTAACACCGCTGATAAGCCAAGTTCTCTGGATACAAGAAAAATGGCAAAAACGGTTTTCATGAAACGGGGCTGGTGATATATACCCTTGGAAACCGGCAGAGCGTGACAGCCTCTCGCCATTTGTCGGATCGACCCAGAAAACACGCCGAAATCGTAATTGTCGTATTTGCTGTTTTCGACACCACTTCGACCAACACCAACCACCCTCAACCCCCGGAGCCGTCATGAACAAGGCCCAACTCACCGAGAAGCTCGCCGAGCAGTGCAACATCCCCAAGGTCCGCGCTGCCCTGTACATCAACACCCTGGTGGACATCATCAGCGACGCGCTCGTCAATGGCGAGCATAAGGTCACCATCTCCGACTTCGGTACCTTCACCGTCTCCCAGCGCCGCGAGTTTACGGGTCACAACCCGAAGACCCGCACCCAGATCCGTGTCCCCGCGCGCCGCATCCCCGTGTTCCGCGCCGGCAAGGGCCTCAAGGAGTCCCTGAACAAGGATCTCAAATAGCCTGACGAATCCAGCAGGCCGCCCGGAAACACCCGGGCGTCCGCTCCGAGCGCGCTCTCCACCGAGGGCGCGCTCTCTGCGTCTGGAGGTCCAAGGTCAAAAGGTCGTAGATTCCCCGTACAACACGCACTGCCGCACCTGCCCCATGGCTTCCCGGACGCACGCGGTGGTATCTTCTCCTCGACGACCCGCGAGGATGCCCCATGACCGCTCCCACCCACCCGATGCTCCTGTCCTGCTCCCTTGGCTTGCTGTTGGCATCTGCCTGTCAGCCTGGCAACCTCGGCACCACGGCGGGTGACTACGGCGTCGCCTTCTCGGACGAACCGGACTGCGTCGAGATCGACGTCTCGTCGCTCACGCTCGAGGCGCCGTTCACACTGGACCTCTTCGTTCAGTCCGGCGCAGAGGCCGGCTATGCCTTCTACCCTCTGGTGGTGTGGCCAGGTGCATTCACCCTGTTCCAGGACGAGTACCAATACCTGATCTTCGGCCCGTCCACCGACACCTCTGCAGGAGCGGGCGCGTCCACACCCAAGGACATCCTCGACGGCGGCTACCACCACCTGGCGGCCACCTTCGACGCCGACGGCCAAGCCTCGCTCTACCTGGACGGCGACCGCCTGGTAGCGGCTCCAGTGGCGCTCGCCGAGGAGCCCGGCGACGTGCTCTACCTGGGTTGCTGGCCCGGTCAATCCAACGCCTACTTCTCCGGCACCATCGGAGAGGTGAGAATCCAGAACACGCTGCACTACGACAGCGACTTCGCCCCCACCTGGTCCGAGTACGAGCCTTCCGACACGGTCACCGCAATGTGGCACCTCAACGAGGGCCGAGGAACCTCCGTCCTGGACGCCATGGGCCTCTCCGACGGGGTCCTCGAGGGCGGAGAGTGGGTCCAGTTCCCCCTACCCGGCTACGATCCGGACGACGCTCCGCTCGACACGGGCGAGGACACCGGGGAATAGGCTCGACGCGAGGGCGGCTACAGCCGCTCGGTGGTTTCCTTGCAGATGATGCCCAGGGTCTCGAGCTCGTCCAGGATGGGCTCGTACATGCCCTTCGTGATCGGTGCCCTGACACCGCGCTCGGAGATCGCCCCTTCGAGGAGCATGCGTACCGCGATGGACAGCGGCAAGGCCACGGTGCGAGCCATGGAAGAATCGCCATGGGGGATGCCGAAGTCCACGAGATCCATGATGGTCCGCTCGCGGGACCCGTCGGGGAAGACCGAGACCACCTCGTGGTGCATGGCGATCATGTCCCGCTCGCCGGGGGCGTACGGCATCTTTTCGAGCATGGCCTCGGCGATGGCGTCCAGGGGAGCCTCGATCCAGTCGGACAGCGGCAGGTCGTCGAACATACCGAGCCATCCCAGGTTGACCACGTGGTCGTGATCGACCGAGACACCCAGTCTTTCGGCCACGGCTGCGGCCAGATCGCCGTCCTTGCCCGCGCCGAGCACCGCACACAGCATGCCCGCGCGCGTGTGATCGGCGTGCTCCAGCGCGCCCTGGTCGAACAGGCCCAGCGCAATCCAGGAACCCCAACGGGCGCAGTGCCCCGGGTAGCGCAGGGTGCCACGGAACAGGGTCCTCACCCCCTCGAGCCCGTAGACGTCCTCGTAGAGGATGGAGTCGCGGTTGGGGTAGGCCTCGAAGCTGCCAGCGCCCTCGACCTCGAGCAGGTGGTTGTCCGCGAGTAGCTCGGTGCCATGGATCTCGCGGACTTCACCGTCCCAGCGGTACCGGCCGTCGTTGGTGGCGGCCACCAGCACACCACGGGGAGCCCAGGAGAACTTGTAGCCCAGCTGGTTGTTGTCTCGAGGATCGGGCAAGCCACCACAATAGGACTTGAAGACTTCGATCTTGCCGTCGCGCGCCCACACGTCGTCGAAGATGCGCATGGCGGACATGTGGTCGATCCCGGGGTCGACTCCGCACTCGTTGATGAAGAGGAGATCGGCAGCTGCCGCCTGGTCGCTCAACGCGCGCATCTCGGGGGAGATGTAGGAGGCGGTGCCCATGTGCTTGCCGTGCCTCAAGCAGGCCTGGGCTACCTGGACGTGCAAGGTGGCGGGCAGCAGGCTGATGGCGATGTCGCAGTCCGCCACGAGACCATCCAGCTGGTCGCGATCTCGAACGTTGAAGGCCAGTGCGGTACCGCCAGGGTGACCGTCGATGAGAGCCATGGCCTTGGAGACCTCGAGGTCTGCGCAGATCAGCTCGAAGCCCTGGTCGAGCATGTAGCGAACCAGCGGGCGCGCAACGAGACCGGCGCCGAGGACGAGGACCTTCTTGGACATGATGAGAGACTCCAGAGTGGGTACACGGGGACAGGAAGATGGGTGGTCAGTGGAGGAAGCCCGCCATGTAGCGATAGTCGGGGGTCAGCTCGCCCTGATGCAGGATGAGCGCATTTTTCAGGGGCGCAGGCAGCTCGACTTGCTCGAGGGGCAGAGACAGATCGGCCCGTAGAAGGTCGGCCATGAAGGGCTCGAGGGCGTCACTGAAGGCCTGGGATGCTTCGACGGAGAGTTCGCAGGGCAGGGAGTCCACCGCCATCATGACCAGACCGCGGCCGGCCACACCGTCGGTGACGCTACCGGTGATCGGATCGAAGACGAAGTGGGGGTTGTCGGGAGCGGTGCCCTTGAGCAAACACTCAACCGAACCACCGATATCGCAGGACACGTCCCCCACCACCTGCAAGCGCATGCGGCCATCGGCCTCGAACCACCGGCGCAGCTGCTCGTTGGTGACCAGCCGGGGGGAGGCATCCGTCCAATAGACCGCATTGATCATGAGGTCGAGCTGCGGAACATGGCGCTCGAAGACGGAGCGATATCGCTCCGGGTGCTGGAAGTACTCCATCAACTGGAACGGAGCGCCTTCCTCCACCGGCTCGACCATGTGCTCCTCACGGAAGACCACCTTGTAGATGCGATCTCCGGGGTGGTCATCCGCAGCGCGCAGTGCTGGTAGATCCTCGGGCGCGATCTCCTGGATCGGAAGCCAGTCGAGCACGTGCTGGGCACCCTGGCTGACGTTGCCGTACCCAGTGATGCCGAGGACGAACGGCCGCATGGCCGCGGGCAGGCGGTCCGTACGAATGCGGTGGGCGATCGCCCCGAGAGCTTCCTCAGCCTCCGCCAGGCCCCCGTAGACGTGGGCCATTTCCACTTGCTCGAAGGGGTTGGCGATACCCATCGAGGCATAACGCTCGCCAGCGGCTTGGAGCGTATCGATGGCCCCCGCCGCGCCGGCGAACCACGAGAAGAAGATGAGCCGCCGTCCCCGCTCGTCCACCACTCGTTCGTAGTCGATCAAGTTGCAGCGCAGCTCCACGAGCCGCCGCAGCATGGCCATGTTGTGGGGCTGCCCCTTGATGGTGTGGGAGAAAAAGACGTAGGTACCCCCGGGCCGGAACAACCCCAGGGGGATCTCCTTGACCGCCAGGACCACCTTGGCATCGAAGGGATCCTCCACGAGCAGGGCCCCGTGATCCCCATAAGCCCGATCTGCGAAGACACGCGTAGGCGAGACCTGGACCCGCACCTCCAGGTCGGGCTGCCCGGCCAGACGGCCGACCGCTGCTGGCGTGAGGGGGACCCGGCGCTCCCAGACGCTCTTGTCTTCGAGTCGAATGCCAAGGGTATGCGCCAAGCTTCACCTCGGGGTTCCTGGAGTGGGGAGCGACAGGGGGGAGGCAGCGGCGGTGGTGCCGTAGTGGGTCCCTCTCATACGGGAGGCCGGCGAACCCTGCCAGCCCGGCTGACCGAAACATGACAGCCCACAGGGTGTCTCCGGGGTACCGACTCGAGCGCTATGCTTCCGCAATCGTCCCGCCCTGCCCAGACCCAGTCAGAGCCCACCAGGACCCACCATGCCAATACGACTCACGGCCGTACTCCTCTTGACCGCCTGCCCCTCCCAGCACGACGAAGCCCTCGAAGCCCCCGCAGCCGAGCCTGTGGTCGAACGAGCCGAGCCCATCACCGAGGCCGAACCCGCCGAACCGGCCGAGTCCACCGAACAGGCCGAGCCCGTCAGCGAGGTCGTCGCAGACTCCCCCTCTCGCTTCCCCCTCCCCTCCTCATGGACCAGCGCAGCGTGCGAGGGTCGCGCATACGAGCGGCAGATCACCTTCACCGAGGACAGATACCAGGCCAAGGACCTCGTCTCCCCGTGCCCCCCAGGGGTGGTCTGTGTCTGGTCCGGCATCATCGACCGCACGGGCAGCTGGACGCTGGACCGCAAGCAGCTGCGGCTCACGCCCGACGTGGACGCTCCCACCGTAGCCCAGGCGAGCAACCATCCCTTGCCGGCCCACCTCTGGCTTGGCCCGGACGGCACGCTCACCGAGGACGAAGGGGCCTGCCCATACGCCAGGTCCGACGACTGACACCGCGAAGGTCCGCGCACCTTCGTGACGATTGGTGACCAGCCCAGGGGGAAGAAACCCTCGTCAGCCGTGTATCCCTCAGTCTGTTCCGGAGGTCACCATGGGCTGCACGCAAGCGGGATTCGAAGCACTGGCGAGGGAGATTCGGCAGGCCCAGCGGCGGCAGGAAGCGATGCTCGAGCGGCGCCGCCAGCGGGTCGAGGACAGAAAGCGGCGACTCGAGCGAGGCGCCATCGTGGACAATGGCCCCGTCGAGGATCTGGTCTGTCCTCGGTGCCGCACCCACTACGCCTTCGGTGACAACTGCCCCAGCTGTGGCGCGGACCTGGTCTGCGCCGCATGGGCCGACTCTTGCCGCGTGCCGGTACGACCGAACATCCACCTGGGAAACATGCCGGTGTTGGGCACGGTGCTGGTGGGCGCGGCGCTGTTCGGTTCGATAGCCCTGGTCGGGATGTGCCTCTGTGGATTGTTCGCCTAACGCTCGAACTCCTGCCCGCCACCGCCACCGGTCACGAAGCCGGGTTCGAGGAGATCCTCCTCCGTGCTCTCGTGCTCTTCCGGCCGAAGCGTAGACAAGCGGTGATGAGCGGCCGCCACTTCGGTTCCGTACAGGGCGATCTCGCGGGACCGCTTCACGGCGTGGCGATAGGCATCGACCGCCTTCTCCTCCTGACGCCAAGCCTCGTCCTCGAGGCCGTAGCGGTACAGCTCGGCTTGTTCCTCGGTGAGCCACGGCGGCACCCAAGCGGCGCGCAGGGCGTCCGCCATGTGCTCGTAGGAACCGCCGAGGCGGACCAGGGCGGCCAAGCCCCAGCCCCCCGAGCCGGCCTCGAGCACGGCCGCCTGCGCGGCCTCCACGCGGCCTAGACCCTCGGCCTTGGCCTCGACCTGCTGGCGGCTCCACGCCTGCGCGGCTCGCCTACCCGAGGGCACGTCCCACCCCGACAGGTCGATGTTCTCGTATTCCGCGACGACATCGGCGCCGATGTGGAAGAGCGCCTCGGCCACGCTCTCTCGGAGCAACTCCGGCGCGTCTTCGGCCGACACCCGCCCGCCCCATCTCTCCACCACGTCGTGCCACTCCCTGCTCGCGTCACGGTCACGCCCCGCAGCCCGCAGTGCCCGCCCGCGGCGGACCGCGGCGTGGGCGCGCCCGGCCTCGTCCAGCCGATCACGCCCCAAGCGCTTCATGGAAGCCCATGTTCGGGCTGCCTCCTCATGGCGGCCGGTGGCCTCGTACACCTCGGCGACGGTGGCCAGCAGATCGGCCTGTCTGGAGTGGTCCGGCCAGCGGCTGGCGTGCCCTTGCAGATCCCGCAGCGCCTGGTCATCCTGTCCCAGTGCGATGCGAAACAGCGCCGCGGACCAGAGCGCATCGGCCGCTGTCGTGTACCCATCGTCCTCGGCCACGAGGCGCTCGTACCAAGACGCCGCCGCCTCGAAGTCGGCGATGCTCTCGTGTTCGTAGCCAACGAAGCGAGGGCCTCGCTGAAGCGCTCGCTGCCTGGGTAGGTCTCCACAAGCTCGATGCCAGCCCGGATGGCCCCAGCCGGGTCTCCCACCGCGCGGTAGTGCACCGCGGCGTTGTGCAGGGCCAGGTCGGCCACCTCGCTCTGGGGGAAGCGCTGGGTGAACTCCTCGAAGGTCGCGGCAGCCTGGGCACGGTCCCCGCTTTCCTCGAGGGCAACCTCGATGCCCTTGAAGGTGGCCCGCTCCCAGACCTCGCGCAGGTGCACGTCGAAGCCAGGGCGCCCCAGATCCTCCTGTCGCAAGAAGGCCTCGGCCACCTCGGCCAGCTTGTCCCAGTCCTCCACCAGGTTCAGCGAGTCCAGGATCAGGGTCGCGGCCACCTCGGCTTCTTCCGAGCTGGGATCCATGGCGATGACCACCCGGAAACGGTCCGCTGCCTCGGCGAAGTGGTTGCGATGGTAGAGCAACCAGGCGGCCTTGTTGGCAAAGGCCCGGGTGCGGTCCTCACCGGGAAAACGCGCCACGAAGCCATCCACGGCCTGAACCAACCGCTCGTCCCAAGGAGAGAGCGGCAGCGGTTCGGTGCCCGGAGGCTGCTCAACGCCCACGACGCCGCGCCCTGCAATCTCGTCCGCCACGTACACCGCGCTCTCGGCGCAGAAGCGGCTCCGTGCGCCATCGGGGTGGCGGCGGACCACCTCCATGTACTGGGCCCAAGCCTGTTCGTGGCGGCCCACCTGGTACAGCAACTCGGCGTAGGCGTAGCGCAGCTCGTGGGCCTGGGGGCGCTCCCCGAAGCGCCCGAGCCACACCTGGTACCCCGCCAGCGCGCGCCCGGCAGCGGCCTTGGCCTCGGGTCCCGTGCGTAGCTTCCGCACCTGCTGGTGCCAGTCGATGGCGAGGCTGCGCAGGGAAGACTCCAGCCGCGCGTCCCGCTCCGACAGAGCGTCCACGTCGCCCGCGTTGGCCCGCGCCCAGGAGCTCTCGACGCCAAAGTCTCGCACCAAGAGCTCGAGGGCTTCGAGGGCAGCCTGGTCCCGGCCCTGGCCGTGGAGGATCCGGGCCACGTCGGCTTGCCACCCCGGGGCCTCGGCGTCGTGGGGCAGCTTGGTGAGCATCATCCGCAGCACCTTCACGGCCAGGTCCGGCTTCCCCTGCTCCTGGGAATGAGCGGCCACCCGAGCCAGGGCTTGGCGCAACAGGTCGGGTCGCCCGAGGCTCTCGTAGAAACGAATGGCCCCGTCCAGATCGCCCTTGTCCACGTAGAAACGAGCCAGGTCTCGCCGAGCCTCTTCCCGCAGGGAAACCGAACCCGGATCCTCGTCCCCCTCCACCGCTACCAGGCGCATCACGTCGATGGCCTGGCCGTACTCGCCGAGGTTGTATTGACACCAAGCCAGCTTGTAGAGCGCATAGGGGCGGATGTTGGCGTCGATGTGGGCGGCGGACCGGCGATAGGCGGAGAGCGCAGGGAGAGCCCGGTCCCGCTCGAACCAGTGATCACCGATCAACACGTAGGCGGCAGCTACGTGCTCGGACTCCGGGTGCATGCGCACCAGCCAGGTCAGCGCGCCCAGGGCTTCGTCGGGTCGTCCGAGCTCGAGCTGGGTGATGGCCTGCCCCCACGCGGCCTCGTGAGCGCGCACGAACTGGGGGTAGTGGCGCACCACCTGCTCGTACAACCGCTGCGCCTTCTCGCGCCAGCTCTCCACCTCTGCCAGGTCCGCCGGCCCGTCACCGCAGCCGTCGTCACCGCGGGCCAGGCAGTCCTCCCAGCCCGCCCAGGCCTGGTGTCGAAGGTCATCGGCCTCGGCCTGGTAGTACTCGGCAAGGCGCACCAGCATCTCCGCCCGCCGCTCGCCATGGGCGTCCCGCAGCAGCTCCTTCAGCATCCGCATCGCCTCGTGCCGCCGGGCGCGGGCCAGGTCTCTGGCTGCATCGGACAGCTCCTGCTGCTCGGCCTGGGCCTTCAGCACCCGCCGCGTGGCGCGCTGGCTGCGGAGTTCGTCCTCGTCCGCCTCGGCGGGCATCGCGAGCCCGAGCCCGAGGGTGACGAGGAGCAGCTTCGAGACGGACGGGTGGCGAGACATGGAACCTCCGGTGGCATTGGATGCAGCGGGCCGCGCCCGCTCGGGGCGGGATTGCTGGGATCCCGCGGCAGGACCCCGGGCGGGCGGCGACTCGGCTGCCATGGACAGCGACGGGAGGGAGCGGTTCCGCGGTGGTTGACGGTTTCTTGACCCGGCTGATCGTTCGGGGGCACTGGTGGCACTGCCATGGCGTCCAGTCAGCGGTGTGTCATGGGCAGCACGTTCTTACTCCTCCTCGTCTTCTCGTCCTGCAGGTTCGAGCCGCGCATCGTGGACAGCGCCGATCCTCTCGTGGAGTGTGAGTGGCCGGACATCCAGGTCGAACCTTCGACGGTCGACTTCGGCAACGTGGCCGTCGTGGACGACCAGGAGCACGTCGAGGTCGTCGAGGTCTTCAACGTCGGGGAGTGCGATCTCCTGATCCAGAACATCGAACTGGAAGATCGGAGCTCTCCCTTCGAGATCACCTCCATCCAGTCGGTGCTGGTGCCACCGGGTCTGCGCACGCAGTTCGAGGTCATCTACGATCCCGTCACCGCGGTCTCCTCATCGTCGTCCGTCGAGATCGACTCCGACGACCCCGACACTCCCACCGCCCGGGTTCACCTGCTCGGCACCGGCGTGGCACCGCTCATCGAGCTCTGGGCCGAGACCACGGACCTGGGCGCCGTCCAGGTGGGGGCATGGGAGGAGGTCGAGGTCGTCCTGAGCAACGTCGGCAACGACGAGCTTCGCGTCGACAGCGCGACGTTGAGCACGGACGGAGAGGAGTTCTCGCTGGAGGAGACCATCACCGAGGATCCACTGGTCCTGGCGCCCGGCGAACACCACGACCTCACCGTCCGCTACGCACCCATCGACGACATCGCCGACACTGCGACAGTGGTCGTTGAGTCCAGCGATCCATGGACCCCAAGGGCGACGTTGGCCTTCGAAGGTGCCGGGGAGATCGGCGGGGTGCAGATCGACAGCTTCGTGCAACCCACCGGTGGTCTGGCGGACATCGTCTTCGCCGTGGACACTGGCGAGTCCATGCGTGCACTGCTTGACGGCGTTGTAGCCAACATGCTGGCCTTCGCCAGCGACCTGACGCGGACGGACCTGGACTTCCAACTCGCCGCTGTCACCGAGGACTCAGGCTGCGCGACGGGTGCGATGCCATGGATCGACAACGGGTTCTCCGCCGAGGATGCCGAGAGCGCGATGGCGGAGATGCTGACGACCGAGACCGGAGAGACGCGCACCATGGGGGACAAGGCCTTCTCCCTCTTCGAGACCGCCCTGGCCCAGGACCAATCAGGAGGCTGCAACGAGGGCCTCGTCCGCGAGCAGGCTGGGCTCCACCTGATCGGCATCAGCGACGACCGAGAGCGTAGCGGCAACAGCTGGAGCTACCACCTCACCCTGCTCCAATCCTACACCCACAACGCAGAAGACCTCTTCGTCCACGCCGTGGGCGGCGACTACCCTTCGGGCTGCGACAGCGCGAGCGCCTACTCAGGCATGTACGAGGCCACCGTAGCCACTGGCGGGCAGTTCCTCTCCATCTGCTCCGAGAACTGGTACGCCGATCTCCTGGCCCCGTTCGAGGAGCTGGCCTCCACCGCGCTCGGGTGCTGGTACCTGAGCGATACCCCGGTAGAAGCCAGCCTCGAGCTTCGCTTCGACGGCACCGATCAGCCGCAGGGCTGGAGCTACGAGGCGGAGTACAACACGCTGATCATCGAAGAGGCAGACATCCCTGCACCGGAAACGGTCATCGAGGTCGAGTACGTAGTGATGCCGGAGGGATGGGACTAGGGCGGGTCGTCCGCCGCGTGCCAAGCGGCCTCGGCGTAGACGGGCAGCTGGTACACGGGCTCGTCCGGGTCGTTGCTGTCGATGAGCAGATAGTCCTCGATCAGCACACCCGGCGACAGAGGAGCAAGCGCGACCTCGAACCAGGTGGAGTTGTCTGGGGGTACGAGAACGGACTGGATGTACGAGATCTCGAACACATCGGTTCCGTCCTCCAGCTCGATGTTCTGAATCTGGAGATCGGCATCACCGACGTTGCCGATGGTCACGGTCACCCGATGCTCGCCCCAGCGAGAAGGCGCCACGGTGCCGAAGTCCACGATCTCGGGATCGACGACGATGTCGGGCTGCGTGTCGGGCCAGTCCACACCGATGGCGCCATCGTAGTCGTGGCTGGGCGCAGGAGGCGGACTGCACGCCGACCAGAGCGCGAGGACTGGGGGCACGTAGCGAGCTAGGGGGCGTCGCTTCATGGCTGTCACCGAGCAGCCGAGGTTCACCCACGCAGTGCCGTTCCGAGCCGTGAAGGATCACCGGGGCGGCCCGGCTGTTAGCCATTGCCGTCTCCAGACCACCACCAACCCGACCACGAACACGAACACGACACCTTCATAGGCGAAATAGTAATCACATCAACCTGACCCCTACACCTCCTACACACATCAACCTGACCCCTACACATCAACCTGACCCCTACACCCCACCAACCCAACCACGAACACGAACACGAACACGACACCTTCATAGGCGAAATAGTAATCACATCAACCTGAC
>CAZVHW010000048.1:3277-8076 GCA_964626835.1 uncultured Enterobacterales bacterium | reverse complement strand
CCCTACACCCCTACACCCTGGCGGACATCGTCTTCGCCGTGGACACTGGCGCCTCTACGAGCGACCGGCTCGAACTGGTCCAGGCCAACCTGGAGGCCCTGGCGAGCGGCGCTTCATGGCTGTCACCAATCAGCCGAGGTTCACCCTCACGGTGCCGCGAGGAGCCGCCAGGGATCACCCAGGCAGCTCTGCACCATCCTAGCGCCGTCGCCTCAACGCGAGCCCCAACCCCAAGAACCCCAGCAGCCCCACCCCTGCGACGCCCGCGTGGCCACTCGCACAGCCACAGGTCTTCGGGTCTTCCTCTTCGTCCACGTCGGCGTACTCGTAGTCCACGCTGATGGCGAAGTTCATCAGTGGGCAGTTCATGCCGGCAAGGTCGAAGTAGTAGGTCTCGCCCGGCACCAGGGGCATGTCCGGGTCGTCCGCTTCGATGCGGACGCTCTCGGGCTGGTCGTCCACCTCGAGATCGTAGTCCAGCACGTCGGAGAGCAGGGTGTACTCCATGCCGAACATGTCGAGCGTGAACTCCTCGAAGGTCACCATCTCGCCCTGGCGGGCGTAGAAGCCGTACTCCAGGTCGTCCTCCCCGACGATGGCGGGGATGCCGTAGGCCGCGAGGCCGAAGTCGATGTTCACCGCGAGCACCTCGGGCTCTTCGGGCACCGTGAAGCTGAACTGGAAGGGCAGCGGGAAGAGCAGCCCACCCGAGAAGCTCCGGGCGAGGTCGCAGGCCGAGCTGCCGATGTAGCCGGCCAGCAGATCGGCTCCGAGGAAGATGCCCTGCTCCACGTCTCCGGGCTCGAGGGGAATGGCACGAGCGCTCTTGTACCAGCCACGCTCCTCGAAGATGGCTTCGATGGCGTCCAGATCGTCCTGGGTGAGCTCACCTGAGTCCAGCAGGACCGCGGCGTGCTCGTCCACCGCGGTGGCGTAGTCGAGGAAGGTGGGGGCGGAACTCAAGCTCCCGAGCGCGCCGTAGATGATGTCGTCCGCGGCGTCGGCGCCGATGGCCGTGCGCACGGCCCAAAAGGTGCCACCCACGATGAGCCCGTCTTCGTGGGCTTCGCCCAACAGGTCGTCCGGGGTCTTGTTGTCGTTGTCCAGGTTGCGCAGCTCGGACATGCCGAACGCGGAGCCGAAGTACTCACCCGTGTAGGGGTCGCCCTGGTAGGTGGAGGACCAGTAGTCGGCCATGCCCTCGTTGACGGCGTGGGCTGCCGCGTGCATCCCGTACTGGTCGAAGGCGATGGGGTAGTCCAGCTCGGCGTTGATGTCGCAGAGGTCGTCGACGATGCCGTGGCCGAACTCGTGCTGGACGACATCGGAGTCGTAGGCCAGGTCTACGGTGCCCTGGCCCAGGGCGATCTGGTACTTCCCGATGTAGTCCTTGGTGAAGTAGGCGTTGTCGTAGCTGCTCGTGTCGCTGTCCCGGTAGTTGGTGATCACCGTGACCGGGCCCTCCCACTCGTGGCCCCAGTTGTCTTCGAACCAGGTCTTGATGTCGGTGACGTGCCAGTAGGCGTTGACCTCGGCGAAGGGGTCGTCGTACACCGGTTCGTCGTCGTCTGGGTCGTAGAAAAAATCACCCTGTTCGTCGGCGATGGCGAGCTGTTCGGTGTCTTGGCTGCCGTCGTCGAACACCACCGTGGTGGCGATGGCCAGGCTGGTGGTCAGGGTGTCGTCGCCCGCCTCGACCCCGTGCAGCTCGACCTCCACCAGCTCGGAGTTGGCGGCGTTGCGCTCATAGACCTGCGCCAAGGCCTGCTGGCGCATGTCGCGGTTGGACAGCACGGCGCCGGAGTGGGCGTCCACTCGCACCCGCTGGTGACCCATGAGGCGCACGGTCCACAGCTCGATCTGCCAAACCAGCCGGCCGCCGCGAGCGTCGGGCAGGACCACCAGATCCACGCGCGATTCGTCTTTCACCGCTTCGGCCACGACTTCGAGGGCCGCGGCGACCGCGTCGGCTTCGGGGACCGACGGGTGTACCGAGACGTCGATGCCCGGCTGGAGCCTCGTGGAGAGCATGACCACCCGACCGGCACCGTCGAGGGTCACCACCGCTTGGCCTCCCAGCACGGGCAAGCCGCCGTGTTGCTGACGCAGGTGAACGCGGCAGCGGTCTCGCCAGGACGACACTCGCTCGACCTCGAGGCCCACGGCGGGCAGGCCCAGGGCCTCGGCGTGCTCGCCCAAGAACGCCCGCGCGGCCTGCTGGGGTGCGCCCCCGTAGGGCCCCGCCTCGAAGCCGCGCATCAGCAAGGACCCGGCGTGGGCCTCGGGGCGATGCAGCTCGAAGGGCCGCGGACTGCTGTCTCGAAGCCACTCGTGAGTCGCGAGATCGAGGGCCGGGGCCGCTTGGCCGACGGAAAGACCCAACACCGTCAGCGTAGCCGAGGTGGCGAGAAGCATGGAGACCTCCGAGAAGGAGAGTGGCGAGCTAGCCGGTGATGATGGCCCGCGCGGTGCTGGTCTCCCAGACCACTACCGAACACAAGCCCGGCAGGCGCGGCTCGAGGCGCTGCCAGATCCACACACCGATGCGCTCTGCGGTGGGATTGTCGAGATCGGGGAGATCGTTGAGCATGCGGTGGTCGAGCTGGTCGATGACCGGCTGAACCACCGCTTCGAGATCGTGGAAGTCGAGCACCCAGCCGGTGTCGTCCCGAATGGGGCCCAGCACGTGCACCTCGACGCGGTAGGAGTGGCCGTGGACGCGGCGACACGCATGGTCGGCGGGCACCGCGGGGAGGTAGTGCCCGGCCTCGAAGGTGAACTCTTGGACGATCTCGGCCTGCATGGCCGCAAGCCTATCCCGGGCACCCTGCCCGGCAAGCGCCCGCCGTCCCGTGAGCGACGTCTCTCACAGGGTCTTCACTCCTGGGCCACCGTGGCGTGACAGGGAGCGCAGCTCCCCGCCAGGACCGCGAAGGCAGCCTGCGCCTGGTCGAGCCCTCCGCCCTCGGCCAGGCCAGCCGCTCGCATGATGTCCCCGGCCATGGCTCCTCCGGCCTGGCCTTGGCCCACGATGGGCTCGACCTTCAACAACGCGACGGCGCGCTCCGCCAGCTCCGAGTCGGCTGCCACCAGCGCCCACCACAGGACATCGGCGACACGGGAATGCTGCTGCACCCACTGCCCAGACGCCAGCTCGTCGAGGCCGGTCGACACCACCGGCACCACCACCCCCGCGGCGCGGTGACAGTCTCCGCAGGACCTGCCCACCGCCGCCAGCCCCTCGCCGGCTTCCTGCCCGTCGGCCGCTGCCACCAGAAAGCCGGCTGCCCCATGCAGCGCCAGCTCGGCTCGTTCGCCCACCGAGCCCACCCTGGCCAGGTCGGGGCCGCCGTCGAGTTCGGTAGCCAGATGCCGCAGGGAGACGAGATCACCCTCGTACAGGGCATGCCTGAGGGGACCGGCGGCCTCGTAGTGCCCGGCCGTACCGGGCGACGGCGCCGGACACCGACAGGCAAAAAGAAACGAGAGGGCGAAGGCGAAGAGGTACACAGACGGCTCCGAGGGGGTCGATAACACCGCCATGACAGGGTATTCACTCCAGGACATGGCAGACCTGGGTACCACCGGCCGCCCCAGCGGATTCACGCGCTGGCTGGCAGGCAAGCTCTGGCGCGACCGAACGGGTGTCCGGGCGACCGAAGAGCTCGTGCGGCTGGACAGCGCCCTGCGCTTCGGGGCCCTGTATGCCCTCACGATCCTCGGGCCTATCCTGCTGCTGGGCTACTTCGGCGTAGCCGACCTGCTCTCGGGCGAAGCCTCGCTGACAGCAGAGGTCTCCCAGGAAGCCGAGTCCACCATTGGCTCCTGCACTACCGACGTCGAAGAGGTCTTCGAGCACTTCGAGATGGCGGCCCGCAACCGGCTCGTGTCGGGCCGCTCCCTGGTGGAGGCGCCAGGAGAGCTGTCCTCCGACCTGCTCCTCACCCTCCGGCTGAACGCTGACGGTGACGTCACGGCGCCCTTCGAGCTGGCCGAGGCAGCCCCCCCGAGCGACCACACCTTCTTCCTCACCGGCCCCTACGCACTCGCGCGACTCAGCGAGGACAACGATCCGGCCAAGGCAGCGGCGCTGTACCGCATCGCGGCCCAAGGGGCCCCCGGTGTCACCAGCGAAGGCACGGCCGCACTCCAGCAGGCCCGAGCCCTGGCCAAGGCGGGATTCGTGCGCGAGGCCGAGACCGCCTACGCCGACATCGTGGCCGACTACCCAGGCATCCGCGACGCCTGGGGATTCCGCTTGGGCGATCTGGCGCGCCTCAAGCGGGGCGAGCTGCTCATGCTGAGGGAGCCCGAAATCGGTGTTGGCGCACTCAAGGCCGTCGTAGACGACATCCTGGGACGGCGCTGGACCATCGGACAAGGGGGAGAGGCCGCCGTGGCTCGCCGTGCGTTGGTGCTCATGGAAGGCCTGGCAGATGCAGACTGGCTCTCCAGCCGCCGCACGCGCGTGGACCAGCGCTCCTACCAGCTCTACTGGGCCGAGCGCCTACAGCCGGAGCTCGATCCCCTCACCGCCGGCGGACGCCTGCTCAAGGTGGCGCCGGGGCGCTTTCGTTACACCCTGGGCGAGCGCGCCCTGTGGGCCACGGCCTGGTTCGACGACGAGCTCTACGCCTTCGCCCTGGACCGCGTGGGCCTGTTCGAGGCCATTCGAGAGGCGGCCGTTCGGGCCCCCCGAGGAGGCTCCCAGGTGGAGATCGAGGTCCTGTCCCCCGCCGCCATGGCCCCCAAGGGTGTCTTGGCCCGACGAAGCCTGGCTCCGTGGCTTCCCGGCTGGA
>CAZVHW010000048.1:0-3267 GCA_964626835.1 uncultured Enterobacterales bacterium | reverse complement strand
TCCAGAGATTCAGGCAGTTCTGACGCACTCTCGCTAGCATTTCTTTCCCAATTTTCCCACACCTGGGCACGTGACGGATGCAAGGTGGGATGGGGGTGGGATGTGCTGGTTGGTGCGCTTGGTGCTGGTGTTGGTGGCAATCCTCGTGGTTGGCGCCGGCGGGCTCATCACGGGCCGCCTGGTCTCCCGCGAGCTCGAGCTCGCACGCCTCAAGACCTCCTTCGCCGCCAACGTCAGCCACGAGCTGCGGTCCCCCATCACGCAGATCCGCCTGAAGGGGGAATCCCTCCAGCTCGACCTATGGGAAGACGAGGAAGACCGCCGAAAACACTACGACGCCATCGTAAGGGAGTCCGAGCGTCTCTCCCGCCTGGTGGACAACGTGCTCGACTTCGCTGCCATCGAGCGCGGAACCAAGAACTACACGCTCCGGCCCAACGATCTGTCCATGACACTGCGCAACGCAGTGCAGTCCATGCGGGTGTCCATGGAGGCCCGGGGCCTCGTCTTCGACACCGACATCCCCGATGAGCTGCCCATGGTCCCCCACGACCAGGAAGCCATCGCTCAGGCGCTGACCAACCTCCTGTCCAACGCCGCCAAGTACGGTGCCAAGGGCAAGTGGATCGGCCTGTCGACCACCGTCCTGCCCGACGGGTTGGAGATCTACGTCGCAGACAAGGGCATCGGGATCGACCGCGACGAGATCCCCCATATCTTCGACCAGTACTACCGAAGCCAGGATCCCAGGGCCCGCAGCCTCAAGGGCACGGGGATCGGGCTGGCCATCGTGAAGTACATTATGGAAGCTCACGGTGGCCAGGTGACGGTCTCGTCCACGCCCGGCCGCGGCAGCGTTTTTACACTGTTCCTGCCCTTCACACGACCCAAGCGTAGGGAGTGATCCATGGCACGCATCCTGTTCGTCGAAGACGAGGCGGAGGTCCTCAAGACCCTCAAGGCCTTCTTCACCCGCGAAGGTCACGAGGTCTTGGCCGCGCGGGGCGGTCGGGAAGCGCTGGAGCTGGCCGAGCGTCACCTACCCCATGCCGCGGTGCTCGACGTCATGCTCCACGAAGGCCCCGAGGGCCCCGACGGCATGGACGGCTTCGAGGTCTGCAAGGCGCTTCGGGACCGTGACTTCACCGGGCCCGTGCTCTTCCTCACCGCCCGCAACGCCGAGCACGACAAGCTGCTCGGCTTCGAGCTCGGCGCCGACGACTTCGTGACCAAGCCCTTCTCCCTGCTCGAGCTCAACGCCCGCATCGCCGCGGTGCTCAAGCGGGCCGGCGGAGCCCGCTCGGTGTACCGCTTCGGGGATGTCTTGGTCGATCTCGACAACTACGTGATCAAGCGCGACGACACCGAGGAGCGCCTCTCCAACCGCGAGCAGGAGCTGCTCCGCTACCTCATCGAACACCGCGGCATGGTGCTGCCCCGCGAAGAGCTGCTCACCAGCATCTGGAAGTACGCCCCCAACGTCACCACGCGCACGGTGGACACGCACATCCTCAACCTACGCAAGAAGCTCGGGGACAACGCCCAGGACCCCATCTTCATCGAGACCATGCACGGTGTTGGCTACCGCTACGTGGCCGAAGAGGGATAGCCCTCCATGCGCGCGGGCGCGCTGCTGATCTTGTCCGCCCTGGCCCAAGGCAACGCCGCCGAGGGCCCGGAAGAATGGGGCGAGCTGTACGACGCCCGTCTGCTCGACGTCGCCAACGCCGACGCGGAGACCGCCGCGTTCAACCTCCAGTCCCTGCTAAACCGCCTCGAGCCGAGCGATCCCCTCTACGGCCAGGTGGCCTACTGGCTGGCCCACGCCTACGTCAGCCTCGACCAGCAGCAGCTGGCCAACGACGCCCTGGACACGGCGGGTGAGTCCACCACCGCCCGCGACGCGGCGATGGCGCTGCGCGCCCAGATCGAGTCCATCGAGCGCAAGGTTCGGCAGCTCCCCTTCTCCGCCGACATGAACCAGGGCCCCGGACCCTTCGTTCACTCTTGGCTCTTCGGTGATCGCGGCTGGCTGGAGATGGGCACGCCCCACGGCGAGGCCACGCCAGCCCTGCGCTGGGCCTGCATCGTCCAGGACCGCCACGACGACCAGATCTCCGCCAGCTTCACACCCGAAGCAGGCCGGCTCGCGACCGTGAGCCTGCGGATGACCGCCGAGCACTTCCCCGCACACCTGCGCGTGCTGTTGGTGGACGAGCGCGGCCGCGAGTTCGCCACCGAGCCCCTCACGGTCCCAACCGCGTCCTGGCTGGAGCTCGAGCTCGAGCGCAGCTCGTTCCACTCCACCGACCCGACCACGCCGGCTGACAAGCCAGCGGCCCGTATCCATGCGCTGCACATCCACGACGTCACGTCGTACCTGAGCGCGGATCGTGGGCCTCGGGTGGTGTGGATCGAAGACCTCGAGATCCGGTGAACCCTACCCCTCCCATCGTCGTTCAAAAGTACGGTGGCTCCTCGGTCGCTGACGTCCCCAAGCTCCTGGCCGTGGCCCAGCGGGTGGTCCAGACCCGGGCAGACGGAAACCGCGTTGTCGTGGTCGTCTCCGCCATGGGGAACACCACCAACGAGCTGCTGGGGCTAGCCCGCAGGGTCTCTCCCACACCCGGCCGACGCGAGCTGGACATGCTCATCTCCGTGGGAGAGCGAATCACCATGGCCCTGCTGTCCATGGCCATCAACGACCAGGGTGTACCCGCCGTGTCCTTCACCGGCTCCCAGTCGGGCATCATCACCGACGAGAACCACAGCGCAGCGCGGGTCATCGAGGTCCGCCCCCAGCGAATCCAGGCTGCGCTCGAGCAGGACAAGGTCGTCATCGTCGCAGGCTTCCAGGGTGTCAGCCGCTCCCGCGAGGTCACCACCCTGGGCCGCGGCGGCTCGGACACCACCGCGGTCGCCCTGGCCGCCGCGCTGGGCGCCACCTACTGCGAGATCTGCTCCGATGTGGACGGGGTGTTCAGTGCCGATCCTCGCCTGGTCCGCGAAGCGCGCCAGCTGAACCGCATGAGCTTCGAGGAAGCCCTGGCCTTGTTCCGCGCCGGCTCGAAGGTGCTCAACGCCGAAGCCACCGCGTTCGCGGCACACCACGGCATCGTGCTCAAGGCCGTCAAGACCGAGGGCAGCACGGGTGGCACCACCGTGGGCCCCCGCCAGCCCCAGGCGCCATCCCGGGTCGCCGCGGTCACCGTGGACTCCCAGCTCGACTGGGTCCAGCCAGGGGCCGATGGGCTCAACGGACTGCTT
>CAZVHW010000047.1:0-21985 GCA_964626835.1 uncultured Enterobacterales bacterium | reverse complement strand
CACGCGGACCGCGGTCGCGTCTCCGCGGCCCGAGAGCCCGTAGCGGTCCTCTCACGCGGACCGCGGTCGCGTCTCCGCGGCCCGAGAGCCCGTAGCGGTCCTCTCACGCGGACCGCGGTCGTGTCTCCGCGGCCCGAGAGCCCGTAGCGGTCCTCCCACGCGGACCGCGGTCGCGTCTCCGCGGCCGGAGCCGGTCATCCTCGTCCGCCAGACAGAGGCCGTGCGGATTGCTCCACGCATCGGACAGCTCTCGTTCGAAGTCCTCCGGGCGATCGCGAGCTTTCACCCTGCCGCATGCCCTCTAGGCCTCGCAAGCGTCCCACCGGGATCCGGATGAGCCCGATTGGTTCACGGCGGACGAGATCGACCTTCTCCGAAGGTGGGCCCTGCAGGCTGCTCCCGACAGCTGATTCTTGGCGGGGGGGTTGCTCGGCCGTCTCTGGCGCCAGAACATCCTCCCGGGTCCTCGTGGTACCCTACGAGCCCTGGTTGATGCGGGGTGTTCGAGCGCTCGTTCGCGACAAGGAGAACGTCTATGTGGTGGCTGCTCTGTGCGTTGACCATCGGCTGTGGGTTCATCGGCCAAGAGTCTCCTCCCGAAGTGGAGGCCACCGTAGGGCAGGACGCCGAGCCGGAACTCTGGCCCGTTTCCATCACCCAGGGATCCTGGTTCATCACGGCAGGTACCGAGCAACAGCTGGTGGTCGAGTCGCCGGTGACGCTGCTCGGACCGCCCATCGCGGACACTCCCTACCGCCAGGTCGTGGGAGCTGCCCACGTCGTCGAGACCTGGCCTGCGCTGTCGCGGCTCGAGGTGGATGGCCTCGCGCCGGGGCTGGACCTCGAGGCGGAGTTCCTGGCTCGCGAGCGGCTCGCCGAGGACGCAGCGAAGATCGAGGCGTTCGCTGGGGTGGCCCAGGCCAAGTCCGCCGGCGGTTCCTCGCCGGTGGTTCCGAACGACATGAAGTCCGGAGTGTCCAGCAAGCTCGCCCCGGCCACCACCACCGTGGTCCCCATCGACCTGAAGACTGGGACCGATGAAGAACGTTTCGACGCGCTGGGGCGCTACGAGTCCGTGCCGGAGATGACGGGCGCCATCGTCTGGGTCATGGAGAACGACGCCAGCTACGAGGTGCGCCGCAAGGCCTGGCGGGTCCTGCGGGCGCGCTGGCGCCGGGGCACCGGCAACGCGGCCGACCACGAAGCAGCGGCGGTCTGGTTGTCCAGCCACGGCGACAAGGACCTGCGCACCGAAGCCATCGCCGCCATCGGCAGCTACAGCGGCAGCATGGGCAACGCCAAGCGCCATCTGGGTGATTCCGATGGGGACATCCGCATCCGGTCGGCCAGCGCTGTCGCTGACGTCGGGAGCCGCACCAACCGGTCCGATCAGGCCCGGGGGATCCTCGCCGGCCAGGTCGAGAAGGAGACCGACAAGAAGGTCGCCAAGCACCTGGGCAAGTTGATCAGCGAGCTCTGAGGCACCGAGACCCGCCCCTCGAGGGAGCGGACCCCAGACCTGCGAAGTGGCGCCTGACTAGGCCGACTCGTTTTCGAACAGACCCGCCGCGCCCATGCCGCCGCCGATGCACATCGAGACGATACCGAAGCGCTTGTCAGAGCGCTTCATCTCGTGCAGCAGGGTGGCGGTGAGCTTGGCGCCCGTGCAGCCCAGAGGGTGGCCGAGTGCGATGGCGCCGCCGTGAACGTTGACCTTGTCGATGTCGATCTCGAGCTCGCGCGCGCAGTACACGGCTTGGGAGGCGAAGGCCTCGTTGAGCTCGAACAGGTCGATGTCCGAGATGGTCAGGCCCACGTGGTCGAGCAGCCGAGGGATTGCGTAGGCCGGGCCGACACCCATCTCGTCGGGCTTGACCCCCGCCACCTGGAAGCCGCGGAACACGGCGAGCACGGGCAGGTCGAGCTCCGCTGCCTTCTCGCGGGTCATGAGCAGCGCCGCGGCGGCTCCGTCGCTGGTCTGCGAGGAGTTGCCCGCCGTGCTGCGGCCAGTGGTGGAGAAGACCGTGCGCAGCTTGGCCAAGCCGGCGAGCGTGGAGGCGCGGGGACCTTCGTCGCTGTCCACCAGCTTGTCCTTCCATTCACCGCCCACGAAGACCCTGGCCTTGACCGGTACGATCTCGTCGAGGAAGGTGCCGTTGGCCTGGGCGGCCAGGGCCCGCTCGTTGGAGCGCAGCGCGAAGGCGTCTTGGTCTTCCCTGGAGATGTCGTAGCGCGTGGCCACGGTCTCCGACGTTGTGCCCATGGGGGCGTAGGTTTCGGGGCTCTCTTCCATGATCCGGGGGTTGGGGCTCGGTTTTTGCCCGCCCATGGGGATCTGTGACATGGACTCGACGCCGCCGGTCAGGGCGCAGTCGATCCATCCGGCTTGAATGGTGGCCGCAGCCTGTGCCAGGGATTGCAGGCCCGAGGAACAGAAGCGGTTGATGGTCATGGCGGGGACCGTGTAGGGGATACCCGCTCCCAGCACGGCGGTGCGCGCGACGTTCATGCCTTGTTCGCCTTCGGGGAAGGCGCAGCCGATGACCACGTCGTCGATCTGGGCGGGGTCGAAGGAGGGCACCCTGCCCAGGAGGCCCTGGATGCACTGGATCAACAGGTCGTCGGGGCGGGTGTCCTTGAGGGATCCCTTGCTGGACTTGGTCGCCGGGGTGCGGACCGCGGCAACCACCACGACATCACGGGGGTTCTTTTCGAACATGATTTGTACCTTGGTTTTGGTTGCCGGGATTAGTTGCGCAGGGGCTTGCCGGTCTGCAGCATGTGCTGGATCCGGGCCTGCGTGTCGGGATGGCCGCACAGGGAAAGGAAGCCCTCGCGCTCGAGCTCGAGGATGTCCTGTTCGCTGACCCAGGCGCCGAAGGGACGCTCGCCACCGGTCATGACCCAGGCCAGCTTCTTGCCTACGACCATGTCGTGGTCTGTGGCCCAGCCGCCCTGATGCATCTGGTACAGGAACAGCTCGATGGCTGCCCGGCCCGTGGGGCCCGGGACCTTGAATCGGACCTGACGCGGGGGCTTGTAGCCAGCCTTGCGTAGCCCCAGGACCACGTTCTTGGCGTCCTGGATGACGGCATCCGGGTCCAAGCTGATGCGATCGGCGGAGCGCAGGTAGCGCATCTCGCGCGCCCCTTCGGCCGACACGGCCACTTGGGCCGTGGCGATGTTCTTGTACGCTGCCTGAACGAAGGGGTTGGGGTCGTACTCGGTGCCATCGGGGATGTCGCCCATGTAGCGGGCCAGCATCTCCTTGCAGCCGCCCCCTGCGGGGAGGAGACCAACGCCGACCTCGACGAGTCCGATGTACGTTTCGCCGAGCATCTGCGTATGGGCGCACTGCATGGAGACCTCGCAGCCTCCGCCGAGGACCAGGCCCCAGGGCGCCGTGACCACGGGCCGCTTGGCGTATTTTGCGCGCATGCAGACATCCTGCAGGCTCTTGACGACGCCTTCGAGCATGCCCCACTGCTGGGTGGCCGCGGCCATGCCCACCATGAAGAGGTTCGCGCCTGCACAGAAAGCGGTGCCGCCCTGGTTGCCAAGCACCAGGCCCTCGTACTTTTCTGCGTCGAGCAGGTCGAGCGCGTGGTCGTACAGCTTGATGATGTCCGCGTCCAGCGCGTTCATCTTGCTGTGGAACTCGAGAAGCAGCACACCGTCGCCCATGTCCATCAGGTCGGCGGACATGTTCTTCTTCAGCACCACCTTTCTGTCGCGCTTGAGGTCCTCGATGAAGAACCAGCGATCGGAGAAGGGGACGGGCTTGGCGGCTCCTTCGAGGGGGCACCAGTAGGTGTGACGGCCGTCTTGCCAGGCGTAGAAGGTCTGGCGGCCGGCGGCCAGCATCTCGTTCACCCAGGCGGGCACCGTGCGGCCTTCGGCCTGCATCTTCTTGACCGACTTGGCCACACCGATGGCGTCCCAGCTCTCGAAGGGCCCGAGGTCCCATGCGAATCCCCAACGCATCGCTCGGTCGACGTTGACGATGTCATCCGCGATCTCTGGGACCCGGTTTGCCGAGTAGATCAGGGTGTCGGCGGTGCAGGCCCAGGCAAGCTTGGCGCCGGAGTCCTTGCCGTACACCATGCCCTTCATGCGCTTGCCTGCGTCTTCCTGGCCGCGTACGGCGCCGATGGACGCGAACCTGGGCTTGCTCTTGGGGGCGTACTCACCGGTTTGCCAGCTGCGGGCCAGGATGACGCGCTTGCCCTTGTCGTCCCTTGTCTTCTTGTAGAAACCACCGCGGGTCTTGTCACCGAGGACGCCCTGGTCGACCATCTGCGTGAGCCAGGTCGGGGGGACGAAGTAGTCACGGCCCTCGTCGTCAGGGCAGCCGTCGTGGACGGTGTTCAGGACGTGGACCAGGGTGTCGATGCCCACCAGGTCGGCGGTGCGATAGACCGCGGACTTGGGGCGGCCCATGGGCTTGCCGAAGATGGCGTCCACCTCTTCGATGGTCATCCCCAGGGTCTCCATGTGCCTGAAGACCGAGGCGATGCCGTACACACCGATGCGGTTTGCGACGAAGTTGGGGGTGTCCTTGCCGTAGATGATGCCCTTGCCCAACGTCTCTTCGCCGAACTTCGCGACGGCCACCATGACCTCGGGCTTGGTCTTTTCGCAGCCGACCAGCTCGAGCAGCCGCATGTAGCGCACGGGGTTGAAGAAGTGGGTGACCAGGAAGTGCTCGGCCATCTCGTCGGCCATCACGCCGGACATCGCCGCCAGGGAGAGGCCGGAAGTGTTCGAGGTGACGATGGAGCCCGGGCGGCGGTGTTCGGCGACCCAGGCGAACACCTTCTTCTTGATGTTCAGGTTTTCGATCACCACCTCGATGATCATGTCGCACTCCGCCAGGAGTGCCGCGTTGTCCTCGTAGTTCGCAGGCGTGATCATCGCCGCGTCCTTCTTTGTGTAGAAGGCGGCGGGCTTGAGCTTCTGCGCGTTCGCGATCCCGTCGATGGCCAGCTTGGTGCGTGGCTCGGCGTCCTGTGGCACGATGTCGAACAGGACCGAGGGGATGCCGGCGTTGGCCAGGTGTGCGGCAATGCCTTGCCCCATCACGCCAGCACCGAGCACGGCGACTTTCTTGATCTCGTAGCCCATTGTTCCTCCGGTTTGGGGGGGGATGAATGAATGCTCATTCATCGACCTGAAGGCCATAACGTCACCCCCGGCCGGCGCAAGGGCTTCGGGCCCCGTCCGTGCCGTCTATGCCAGCCCCATCACCGTCCAGGCATCGCCGCCTTCGCCTTCCTGGCCGGGTCGCCAGGATTCAACGTATCGAGAGCGCTCGGCCCAACGCCTCAGGCCCTTCTTGAGCACACCCGTGCCGTGGCCGTGCAACACGAAGGCCACCGGCTCGCCGCGGAGCAGCAGGGTGTCGAGGAAGGACTCCGTGGCGGTGATGGCCTCATCCAGGCGTTTGCCTCGCAGGTCCAGGCTGTTGCCGGGGGTGGGAACACCGCGCAGGTCGGGCTCTGTGGAGGCGGCGTGTGGAGGCATCTTCCGTGGTGGTCTGCGGCCTCGGCCCTGGCGCGGCTTTGGAGTGGCTGCGGGCTTCTCGCGCTTGCGAGTGCACTCGTGCAGGTCCTCCAGCTTGACCCAGGAGCGCATGCTGCCGACCTCTACCTGCACGCGGCCATCCGGCGTGGCAGCGATCACGCGCCCTTCGCGCCTCAGGGAGCGCAGGATGACGGCTTCTCCAGGCTGCACGTCTTCGGGTGTCTTCCCCTCTGGCTCGGGTTCATCGTGGACGTGTTCGACCTCGTCGCGAACCTCCCGCAGCTCCTCGAGGACCCGCCCCGCGTCGCGGAGCCCCGGGTTCGCCTGTAGGGCCGCGATCATGCGCTTGACGGCGGTCTCCTTCTTTCGGAGACGCTGCCCAAATCCCTGTGCGACGTCACGCTCCAGGCGTCTTCGTCGCTCTTCGAGGCGAGTGCCCTTGCGCTCCAGGTCGCGCTGGGTGGCTTCGTTTTCGACGGCGCGCTCGGCTTGCTCCTGGGCCCTGGCGCGAACCTGTTGGTGCTCGGCCTCGACGCGCTCCATCAGCGCGGCCAGCTCGGTGGCCTGGGTCCCGAGCAACACCTCGGCCCGGTCCAGCACCGTGCTGGAGAGGCCCAGCCTGCGTGCAACTCCGAGGGCGTGGGACTGGCCTACGAGATCGGGGAGTAGACGCCAGGTGGGGCGTCCGTCGAGGTACTGGGCGCCCATGAGCCGGAACCGGCTGTCGTGCTCGGCCAAGGCCTTGAGCTCGAGGTAGTGGGTGGTGACCACCACGCGTGCCCCAGCTGTCACCATGGCCTCGAGGGCGGCGCGGGCCAGGGCCGCACCCTGTGCGGGATCGGTGCCCACGGCCATCTCGTCCACCAGAAGCAGGCAGCCAGGAGCTGCGCACTCGAGCATGGCGTTCAGCAGCATGAGGTGGCCGGAGAAGGTCGAGAGATCCTGCTCCACGGTCTGCAGGTCGCCGATGTCCGCCAGCACCAGGTCGAACCAGTCCACTCGCGAGCCCTCGCGGGCGGGGAATGGGATGCCGGCACGCACGAACAGTGCAGCGAGGCCGATGGTCTTGAGGGCCACGGTCTTGCCGCCCGCGTTGGGGCCGGTGAGCACCAGCCCTGGCCCCTCGCGGTCCACTGTCAGATCGTTGGGCACCACTTCCACGCCGCGTAGCGCCAGCACCGGGTGGCGGGCCTGCTGCAGCGCGAGCACGCCGTCGGTTCCCACGTGGGGGATGCAGCCCCGGAGCTTGCGTCCCAGGATGGCTCGTGCGCTGGCCAGGTCGATCTCGGTCGCGGCGTCGAGGCCCTCGAGGATTGCGGTGTGGTGAATGGAGACCAAGGACGAGAGCAGCGTGAGGATGCGGTGCTCTTCTCGGCGAACCTGGACCTGAAGGGCGGCCAACCTGTTCTGGGGCTCCACCACCTGGGAGGGCTCGACGAAGGCGGTTTCACCGCTCTTGGAAGTGTCGTGAACGATTCCCACGTGTGAGCGCCGCGCGGACTTGATGGGGACCACGAAGCGTCCCCCCCGCTCGGTGACGTAGCGGTCTTGCAGGGCATCCCCGAGGGTGTCGCCACGGATCAGCTCGTCCAGCACGCTCTGGATGCGGCGCCGGGTGGCGCGGATGCCGGTCCGCAGCTCCGCCAGCTCGGGCCAGGCGTCGTCGGCCAGCTGGCCGGTCTCGTCGAAAGCGCGCTCCAGGGTGTAGAGGAGCTCGCCATCCACGGCGATGGGCTGCGCCAGCTGGTCCAGGCTGGGCAGGTCGTCGGCCCGTGATTCGATCCAGTGCCTCAGGTTCCACAGGCCCCTTAGGCTGCTGGCCACGGCCATCAGTGCGGCGTGCTCGAGCACACCACCTCTCGCCGCCTGCTCGACCGCTGCGGTGATGTCGCTGACATCTCCCACCGGCACGCTGTCCCCTTGGGCCTCGAGCGCCAGGACTTCCTGGACCGCCGCGTAGCGTTCGAGGGCCTGAGCTCTCGTGGAGGCCAGCGAGCCGTAGCGGGCCCGCTCTGCGCCGAGGGTGGTTCGCGCCCCCGCGGCCAGCTGGTCGAGGACGACCTGCCAGTCCAGCGCACCGATGCTGTGGGCGACGAGATCCATGGGGGCTCCGGCGACCCTGGCTAGCCGGTGTGCGCCATTGGATCCAGAAACCTCGGCTCGGGTCGTCGTCCGCTACGCGACTCCTCGCACTCGATCTCGGTGGCCTTCGAGGACGCTCAGGGCGTGCAAGTACTCTGCGGATGGCTTGACCAGCCTTGCCACCACGACGCGCCCTTGGGAGCCGGGAAACACGGGGCGTGCGCGTACCACGCGTAGGCGAAGGCTGAGGTGGCTGGCTCCGGGTAGGTCGAGGCTGGCGTGCGTATTCACCTCGTCTGCAAGTTTCTTGCGACTCGGCCAGCAGACGAAACTGATGGTGTCACGGTCTACGGAGAGGACGCTGGGTCGCAGGGTCTTCCCAGCGGGATCGCGTAGGGTGAGCGTCGCACGGTCGTGCGTCTGTCGGGCGCCGCAGGCTGTAAAACCTCGCTCGGACCATTCCACCGAATGTGGCTTGATCAGGACACGTGCTTTTTTGCTGTCCAGCTTGCCCACTTGTCCGTCATAGCGGAACAACATCCCGCGGATCTTGAAGAGCAGCTCCGTGGCGCTGCCCTCTCGAGGCAGCGCGGTGCTCGCGCTGGTCCCTTCCATGAGGGCGAAGCCCAGGATTCCGGTCCGCGGCCAGGCGCTGAGCCGGCCGTCGAGGGCCACGGTGCCTCCGCGAAGCCGAGCGGGTCGATCGCGTCAGCCCAGATAGGTGAGGAGCGCATAGCGGTCCAGCCGTCGCAGGGGAGCTGGCCGTCGCGGGTCCTTGGCGAATCTTCGTATCATGATCGAAAGTATAGCGAGGGTGCACTGATCCTATCGGATCAACGTGCCGAACTTTATCTTTTCGGTCCTATTTGCTAGCATGGCGCCTTCCCGTCTCCCCAGGAGGCCCCATGGGTCCCACGCGCACCTTCGCTTGCACCCTGCTCGCGCTCCTGCTGCTCGCATTTCTCGTGGCCTGTGGTCAGGCCCCCGAGCAGGCACCGGGCCAACAACCGGCCGTACCGGTGGCCGAGGAGCCCACGAAGGTCGCCTTCCTCTACGTGGGTCCCGTAGGGGACGCGGGCTGGTCCTGGGCCCACGACCAAGCCCGCAAGGACCTCGAGGAACAGTTCCCCTGGGTGGAGACCACCTTCATGGAGAGCGTTCCCGAAGGTGCGGGCGCCGAGCGCGTGCTCACGCAGTTCGCCGAGAAGGGCTACGACATCGTGTTTGCCACCTCCTTCGGGTACATGGACCCGGTCATCAAGGTGGCTGAGCGCTACCCCGACGTCACGTTCATGCACTGCTCGGGCTACAAGCGGGCTGGCAACGTGGGCACCTACTTCGGACGCATGTACCAGGCGAAGTACCTGGCGGGACTCATCGCCGGAGAGGTCAGCGAGACAGGCAAGGTCGGCTTCGTGGCGCCCCACCCCATCCCCGAGGTCATCCGCCACGTCAACGCCTTCGCCCTGGGTGTGCGCGCCGCCAATCCAGAGGCCACGGTGCACGTCGTCTGGACCAACTCCTGGTTCGATCCGGGCAAGGAAAAGGAAGCCGCCGTCTCCCTGCTGGATGCTGGCGCGGACGTCGTGGCTACCGGTGCCGACTCAGCGGCACCGATGCAAGCCGCCCAGGATCGGGGAGGACTGGCCATCGGCTACGACTCCGATGGCCGGCAGTTCGCTCCCCAGGCCTTTCTCACCGCCCCCATCTGGGACTGGACGGTCATCTACCGCGAGGTGGTTCAGCAGGTTCGGGATGGGAACTGGAAGAGCACGGACTATTGGAACGGCCTCGAGTCGGGCGTCGTCCTGCTCGCGCCGCTCTCAGACCTGGTGCCGGAAGACGTCAAGGCCTTGGTGGCCGAGAGGGAAAAGGCCATCGCGGCGGGCGAATTGGTGGTCTTCGCGGGCCCGTGGAGGTGGCAGGATGGCAGCGAGGCCTACGCCGAAGGCATCGTGCCCAGCGATCAAGACCTGCTCGGGATGAAGCGCTTCTCCGAGGGCGTGGTGGGGAGAATCCCCGAATAGCGCGTCAGTACGATTCCCCGATGGTCTGGTCGTAGACGTCTAGCCCCAGCAGTGTGGCCGTGCGCTCGGCCATGGCCATGGCCTTGTCGCGTCGGTAGAAGCTGGCCAGGGGCATCGCACCGCTTTCGCCGAACAGGGCCACGCGGTAGTTGGGCTCGAGCAAGCGCCAGACAGAGCGGTGCATGAACCCACCCTGGCGGTGATAGGGGCCCATCCGGACGAAGTCGTAGCCCTCGAGATCGGTCTTGCGGCGTACGATGGGGATGGGCCCCAGGCACCAGGAACGGCGGATGGACCTGGCGGCCGGATCGATGACCACGGGCACGCGCATCAGGACCAGGGCGAGGCAGCTGCTGACGGCCAAGCTCGAGAAGACCAACCAGCCCCAGGAGCCGATCCAGACGCCGAGGAACAGCAGGAAGCTCGAGAACAGCAGGAGGGGGCCCGCGGTCAGCAGGGCGAACGCGGTGCTGTGGGCCTGGAACCTCATGGGGGAGGATGGTTCGGTCATGCTGGCGGAGTATCCGGTTGATTCGCCGGGGGCCGGATGCGGGTACGGGATAGAAGAGCGTCGATGTCCCCACCCGTTGTCCAGCTTCGCGGCATCCGCAAGGTCTTTCCTGGCGTGGTGGCCAACGACTCGGTCGACTTCGAGTTGAAGGAGGGGGAGGTCCACGCCCTGGTGGGCGAAAATGGCGCCGGCAAGTCCACACTCATGAGCGTGCTGATGGGGCTGTACCGCCCCGACGCCGGGACCGTTTTCATTCGGGGCCAGGAGCGCAGGCTGCGCTCCCCCCGGGACGCCATTGGGTTGGGTCTCGGTATGGTCCATCAGCACTTCGTGCAGTCCGAGCGCCACAGCGCGCTCGAGAACGTCGTGCTCGGCCAGCCCGATCTGGGCTTGGTACCCCGCTGGTCCCAGCTGCGCGGGCGGGTCCGCCAGCTGGCAGAACGGCACGGGCTCGAGGTCGATCTCGACGCTCCGGTACACTCCCTACCGGTGGGAGAGCGGCAGAAGGTGGAGATCCTGCGGGTGCTGTACCACGGCGCCTCGGTGTTGGTGCTCGACGAGCCGACCGCGGTCCTGTCCAGGCAGGAAACGAGCGCGCTGTTCGGCGTGCTGCGGGCCTTTACGAAGAATGGGGGTTCCGTCGTCTTCATCTCCCACAAGCTCGACGAGGTGCTGGCCCTCGCGGACCGGGTCACCGTGCTGCGGCATGGCCGGACGGTCTGTACCCGCGACGTTGCGGGTCAGGATGCCGCAGCCCTCGCGGCTCTCATGGTGGGTCAGGCGCTCGAGCTCCAGCGGCGCTCCGACGCTGCCGGAGTTGGCGGGCGGGTCGCCAGCCTGACAGGGGTCGACCTTGCCGGGCCCCGTGGTCTGCCCGCCCTGCAGGGGATCGATCTCGATCTCCATGCGGGGGAGATACTCGGCATCGCCGGCGTCTCCGGAAGTGGGCAGCTCGCCCTCGCGGATCTGCTCGCGGGCCTGGTGCGCCCATCCAGCGGCGTGCTCGAGGTCCTCGGTGCGGCACGTCCGGGCGCCACGCCAGCCGCCTTTCGCGACCTGGGCGTGGCCTATGTGCCCGCCGACCGCAACCGCGTGGGTGTGGCGGGTGCCCAGTCGGTGGCCGAAAACCTGGTCTCGAAGAGCTACCGGCAGTTCACGCGCTTGGGCCATCTGCGTTGGTCGCAGGTCCGCCGCTGGGCGGGGGAGCGCATCGCCGAGTACCACATCCAGTGCACCGGACCTGGCGCGCGCACGGCCTCTCTCTCCGGTGGCAACGTGCAGAAGGTCATCCTGGCGCGTGAGCTGGCGATCCGCCGGTCTGGGGATGCCTGGCCCAGGCTCATCGTGGCGGCCTATCCCTGCCGCGGGCTCGACGTGGGTGCCGCAGAGGCCATCAGGGCTCAGCTGCTGGCGGCTCGGGGCGGTGGGGCGGCGGTCCTGCTGGTCTCGGAGGATCTGGACGAGCTGTTCCGTCTCTCCGACCGCATCGGTGTCTTGTTCCGCGGCCGCCTGCTGGGTCTCGAGCCCACCGAGCAGCTCGGCCGCGAGCGCGTTGGGCTGATGATGGGTGGTCACTCGAGTGGCCCGAGTCCAGCCCGGACCTCCGGGGAGGTCTCGTGAGCCTCCGATTCCAGCGTCGCGAGCAGGCCTCCTGGCGGGTGGAGCTGGGGGTTCACCTGGCAGCCGTGCTGGTCGCCGCGCTGGCGGGTTGTGCGCTGTTCGCGCTGGCGGGTGCACCCCCGCTCGAAGCCCTGTGGATGTTGGTCAAGGAGCCCCTTGGCAGCGCGTTTGGTTTCTCCGAGACCCTGGTAAAGACGGTCCCGTTGGCCTTCTGCGCCCTGGCGGTGGCCTTGGCGCTCAAGATCGATCTGTGGAACATCGGCGCCGAGGGTCAGCTCTTCATGGGCGCGTTCGCCGGATCCTGGTTGGCCCTGCACGGCCCAGCTCTGCCCGGTCCCCTGCGTGTTCCTTCCATCCTGCTGATCGGCGCCTTGGCCGGAGCGGTCTGGGCGGTGGTGCCGGGTCTACTGAAGGTCTATGGCCGCGTCAACGAGATCATCTCCACGCTCATGCTCAACTACGTGGCCATCGCCTGGGTGGAGCTGTTTGTCTATGGCCCTTGGAAAGGGGCCGACGGCTTCCCGTACACCTCGCTGTTCGAGGAGGGTTGGCGGCTTCCCTTGGTGTACCGCCGGGTGCACGCGGGGCTGGTCCTGGTGGTGGTGCTCGCGGCCTTGCTCTGGTGGATCGAACGCCGCACCGCCCTGGGCTACGAGGTGCGCATGGCGGGAGCGTCCCCTGCGGCCGCCCGCTACGCTGGCATCCCCGTGCCTTCTCGGTTGATCCTCGTCATGGCGGTGGCGGGTGCTGCCGCGGGTCTCGCCGGTGTTTGCGAGGTGGCGGGTGTCGAGCACCGGCTGCACGCGGGGATCTCGCCCGGCTACGGATACACCGCCATCATCATCGCGTTCCTCGCTCGGAAGAACCTGCTGGCTTCGATCGCGGTGGCTTTCCTGTTTGCGGCCTTGGCGGTGGGGGGCGAAGGCGTGCAGGTCTCGTTCCCGGGGGTGTCTTCCGCCGTGGTGCAGGTCTTCCAGGGTCTACTGTTGCTGCTGGTCCTGGCCGGCGGCGTTCTCACCCGCTACCGCCTGGTCCGGGTGGGCGAGGGCAGGTCATGAACGCGCTTCAGGTGGCCGAGATCATCGGTGCCACGGCGGTCGCGTCGGGCACGCCCATCCTGCTCGCGGGCTTGGGGGAGCTGGTGGCCGAGAGAGCGGGCGTGCTCAACCTCGGGGTCGAGGGGATGATGCTCGTGGGGGCGCTGACGGGTTTCGCTGCCTCTCATGCATCCGGCAGCGCGTGGGTGGGCGTCGGGGCCGCCGTGGCCGTCACCGGCGCGTTCTCGTTGCTTCACGCCCTGCCCGTCGTGCTGCTTCGGGTCAACCAGGTGGTCTCGGGACTGGCCATGGTCATCTTGGGCGCGGGGCTGGCCTCGAGCTTCGGGCGGTCCTTCGTGGGCCAGGTGGCCCCGTCGTTCACGGATGTCCCGATCCCAGGGCTCTCGAGGCTTCCCCTGCTGGGGCGCATGTTCTTCAGCCACGATCCTCTGGTCTACATTGGGCTGTTGCTCGTCGTTCTGGTGGGGCTGTTCCTACGGCGCTCGCGGTTCGGCCTGGGCCTTCGGGTCTGCGGCGAGAACCCCCGCCTGGCCGATGCGGCCGGGCTGCGGGTGGGCGTGTATCGGGTGTCCGCCACGGTCTTCGGCGGTGCCTTGGCCGGTCTTGGAGGGGCCTACCTCTCGCTCGCCGATACCCCCTCGTGGGTCGATGGCATGACCGGGGGTCGGGGGTGGATCGCCGTGGCCATGGTGATCTTCGCGGGTTGGTCTCCCTCCCGCCTCGCACTCGGTGCGTGGTTGTTTGGGGGACTGGTGGCGGTTCAGTTCCGCATCCAGGCCTTTGGCTTCGACGCCAACGTGTATGTCCTGAAGATGTTGCCCTATCTGCTCACGCTGGTGGTCCTGCTCGTGGCCACCCGTGGACCCTGGCGGCACAAGCTGGGAGCGCCAGCCGCCTTGGGGCGGCCGTTTGCGAGGGAAGAGAGATGAGCTCCGTTTGGCCTGCACCTTCCCGTCGGGCGGGGTAGACAGGGCCGATGCAGCCGCTCCTTTCCACAGCTCGGGCCGTCGTCGAGATCGCTCGATCCCTCCACGCCGTCCTGGGTCATCGCCTGTCCGCCGAAGCGTACGAGGCTGCGTTGGTCTACGAACTCGAGCGGGGCGGCCTGAGGGCCCAGCGCCAGGTCCCTGTGGCCCTCCAGCACGACGGATGCGAGCTGGACATGGGCTATGTGGCCGATATTCTGGTCGAGGACGGCGTGGTGGTTCGCCTGGCAGCCATCCAACGCGTGGACTTGCAACATGAGGGTTGGCTGCTCCAGCGGCTGGCGTTGCCGGGTCCGTGTGTGGGCCTGTTCCTCGACTTCGGCCGACCCCAGCTCGAGCACGTGGAGCTCGCAGGGGTCGCAGAGGGCGCCGCATGACCGGCCTGTCCTGGCACCTGATCGGCTGCCTCGCGGCCCTTGGCTCGGCGGTAGCTTGGGCCGTTGGCTCCATCCTCTTCCGTCGCATCGGCGACCACGCATCTCCCCTGGGCATGAACCTCGGCAAGGGCATCCTGGGGCTGGTCCTGCTTGGCATCGCCTTGCTGGTGGTGGGCTCCGTCCCCATGAGCGGCCGCACCGTGTTCTACCTGGCGGTGTCCGGGATCATCGGCATCGCGCTGGGCGATACCTTCTTCTTCATGGCCTTGGTTCGCCTCGATCCCAGGCTCACGCTCTTGCTCGCCACGGTCGGTCAGGTGGCCACGGTGCTGGGCGCCATGGTCTTTCTGGGCGAGAGGCCTGGTGCGCTGGCTTGGGTGGGTATCCCCCTGGTCCTGGGGGGGGTGACTTGGGTGATGGCGGAGCAGATGCCCCACGAAGACGGGGCGGACAAGCGGCTGCGATTGGCTGGCATCGGTTGGGGGCTGGCAGCATCCCTGTGCATCTCGGGCGGTTTCCTGATGGCCAAGGTGGGGCTCGAGGACGTCAGCGCGCTGCAGGGCACCTTCTGGCGCTTCGTCTTTGGAATGGCCGGCTTGGCCACCTTCGGCTGGATCCGAGGCGAGCTGTCGGTCTGGCTCAGGCCCTTCGCCAGCGCAGGCCTGTTGCGTCGCATCGTCGTGGCGGTGTTGGTCATCACCTTCGGCGGCTTCTGGCTCACGATGGTGGGCTACAAGTACACGGATGCCTCGGTGGCCACCATCCTCATGTCCACCGAGCCGCTGTTCATCCTGCCGCTGGCCCGGATCTTCATGCAGGAGCGCGTCACGCCACGAGCGATCGTGGGAGCGCTGATCGCGGTGGCGGGCGTGATCTTCATCTTGCTCAGCGTCGGTTGAGCGCATCACGACAGCTGACATTGCGAGGGGAGTGACCGACTCGCTGGGTTTCCGTTGTGAACGGCATGCAAAGGGGGACACGATCCGATAGTCGTTCGCGGCGTGAAGAGATGGTCCCCGGAGGGTGAATGCAGGATCGAGAGCTGTACGGGCTTGCCCAGGAGCGTGTGCGTGATCTGCACACGATGCAGAAGCTGGGTCTCGTGCCGCTCGACGGCGACTTCTTCCCGTCGGTCCACTACCCACCCATCACGATGTACGACCCCATCGAGCCCGGGGCGTTCCTCGAGGGCTACGAAAACCCCTTCCGCGACAAGTTCTCCATCTACCTACACATCCCCTTCTGCGAGCATCGCTGCCAGTTCTGCCACTACCCCGTGGCCCTCCGAGCGTCCGATCTGTGCAAGCAGCACTACCTGGACATGCTCTTCCAGGAGATGGACAACTGGCTCGACGCCCTGGGGCTGCAGCGCTTCCGAGCGCGCTCCGTCTTGGTGGCCGGCGGCACACCCACCGCCATGTCTCCCGCCATGTTCGCGCACATGCACCGCGAGTTCGTCAAGCGCGTGGACCTCTCGCCCTGCACGCAGCTGGCCTACGACGTGCACCCGGGCGACCTGCTTGGGCCCGACGGCCTGGAGCGCCTGCGCATCATGCGCGATCACGGCTCCACGCGGCTCACCATCGGCGCCCAGTCCTTCGACGACGCCGTCCTCGACCGTATGAACCGCGGCCACGACGGCGACGACATCCAGCGGGCCATCGATAACTGCCACGCTGCCGGCTACGACGACATCTGCATCGAGTTCATCTACGGCTACCCTGGCCAGACCTTCGAGTCGTGGATGCGCACGCTGCGCAGGGCCATCCAGTCTGGCGCGGAAGAGATCCAGCTCTACCGGCTCAAGGTGGTGCCCTACGGCGACTACGACGGAGTCATCTGCAGCCAGCGGACCAGGACCCTCGAAGAGTTCCTCCCGGTGGACCTGCAGTTCGCCATGAAGCAGGGCTCCATCGTCGAGCTGAACGAACACGGTTTCCACGAAACCCTCACCCGCGTCTTCGCCAAGAACCCGCGGCAGTACTCCCACTACGCGTCGGATCAGTGCTGCAAGCTCCACGATCAGCTCGGCTTCGGTCTGTCCACCTTCTCGAGCCTGCGAGACCGCTTCTGCATCACGCCCATGAAGTTCCCGGAGTACTTCGAGCTCGTGGAAGAGGGCGTCATCCCCATCAACCGGGGCCTGGTGCGTAGCGCCGACGAGAACGAACGCTGGAACGTGATCCTTCCGCTCAAGAACTGGAAGATCCACAAGAAGTACTTCCGCTTGCGCACGGGCCGAGACCTCGACGATCTCTACCCTCGCCGCATCGCATTGCTCCGCGAGCACGGTCTGCTGTACGAAGACGACAAGATCATCCGGCTCACCCGCAAGGGCCGCTTCTTCGCTGACGAGATCTGCTCGCTGTTCTACACCGAAGACTACGTGCCCTTCCCGCGTGAGAACTATGCCGAGGGCCCGCTCAATCCGTACAGGATCGTGAACTTCTAGTCTTCCTTGCCCTCGCGCTGCTCGCGCAGGTACTTGACGAAGTCGTTCAGCTTGTCGCTGGTGACGAAGTCGTGGTCGTCCAGGTGCTTGGACAGGTCCCACTTGGCCACGTCGACGTCCGGCAGGTAGGTGTCGTTGTAGTCGGAGTAGCCCGAGCCGGACCAGACGTCGTAGACCGCAGCGCCCAGCAGGAAGGCGCCGGCTTGGTTCTTTTCTTCGGACCAGCGTTTCTGCACGCCCCAGTGCGTGGCCATCTCGGCACCGATGCTGGCGGTGCGCTCGCTCTTGTCCATGCCGAGGGTCTCGTCGCTGACCTTGACGAAGAACTTCTTGTCACCGTAGGCATCGCGGCGCTGGGTGATCTGGGTGTAGGGGCCGCCTTCCGGGCCGTCGAAGACGCCGTCGGGACGGTAGTCGTCCTCGGAAGACTTGCCGTAGGCCCCGGAGTAGCCCATGTAGGTGTTGGCGATGTGAACGGCCCGGGAACCCAGTTCGCCGTCGACCTTCGGGTCGACCTTGAAGACTCGGTCCTCGCTGTCGGCCAGGCCGTCGTTGTCCTGGTCCATGTAGGCCAGCTTCTCGCCGTCGCTCGGGTACAGGTAGTTGTAGCCCCGGTACAGGCTGCCGCTGCCGATGTAGCGCTCCGTCTGGGAGTAGTCGTACTGGTTGGTCAGAGCCACCAGGCCGCGCTGGAAGGCCATGGGCATGTCGTGGAAGTACTCCGAGTCCTTGGAGTAGATGATGTGCGCCTTGGGGAAGGCGCGGGTGAGGCGGGACGCGAACACCTTGGACTTGCAGGCGTCCATCCAGTGGAGATCGGTGGACTCGGCGTTGGCGTCGGTGCGGGACAGGGGGCGGTCGATGCTGGTGCCCAGCTGGCTGTGGTTGCCGTACATGCTGACGTTGACGTCGTCGTCGTTGAAGTCGTCCAGCACGCCGTTGGGGGGCCAGCCCGCGTCGCGGATGGTGATGTTCCAGGTAATCTCGGGCAGGGCGGGATCGTCGGGCTTGACCTTGTAGGTGACCTTCAGATCGCCGTTCGCCAGTTTCTCTACCTCTGCACCCGCGCGCTCGAAGACGCTCTCGAACTTCGAGTGTTTGAAGCCATCGCCGCCAGAGTGCAGCACGGCGTTGATCTCGGTCTTGCCTTCCGGAAAGATCAGCGAGTAGTCGGGAGCCTTGGGGAGGTATTCTTCGACCAGTTCCTCGACGCGTTTGTCGTCTTCGTGTAGTCCCCGGCGCCACAGGTTGAGGGCGATCTGGCGGTGGAGCATGGGATCGTCGGTGGTATTGGCCATCTCGAGCAGGGCGTCGACGATGTAGCCGTAGTCATCGCGGGCATCCATGGCGGAGCCCAGCAGCGCGTCCAGGAGGGCGGCCCCATTGGCCAGGGCTTGCACGTGATGGGCGTCCGTCAGCATCGCGCTCATGGACAGCAGCTCCACCGCGGCCTGGCGGTCGCCTTCGTCCAGGCGGGCGGCGCGGGCGTCGGCGTCGGCCATGTCGATGGGGCTGCCCAGGTCGTCGGGGCAGAATCCGCCCGGATCGGCCGGCAGGACCTCGGTGTCGGTGTACTCGTAGAGCAGGGAGAAGATGGTGGCCAGGTCCTCGAGCCCGCTGGGGGGCGGGTTGCAGGGATCCTGGGCGGATGCGCTGGTGATGGCCAGCAGCAGCGACAGCAGCATGGCGGTCACTTGTCACCTCGCTGGACAGCGACGGTGCGGCGGACCAGCGCGTCGATGCGCTCGTCGTCCTGATAGTGGTTGCCCAGCTCGGCCAACATGAAGCGGACCACCTCGATCTCGGCAGGATCCGCGTCTTCGGCCTGTTCGAGCTCCTCGACTCGCTCGAGGGCGTGCATCAGCGCGTCGTCGAGGGAGGCGGCCTGGGAGATCGGCTCTGCGGCCTTCAGCATGCGCGTTGCTTGCTTGTGGAGGGACTTCGCTGCCTTGCAGTCGGTGTCGTCGTCCTGGGTGCGCTCGAGCAGGATGCGCGCGCGCTCGATGAAGGAGGCCCGGTCGATGGCGTCCGCCTCGAGAGACTGGACGAGCAGTGCCTCTGCGGAGGCGATGCGCTGCGCCGACATGGGGTTGCAGCTATCTGCCCTGGCGGGCGAGAGGGCCAAGAGCGAGACCAGGAGCAGCGGAATCATGGGACCTCCCGGGTTGCGCGCGCCCTGTAGGCCCCGTCGCCGAGGGTGTCAAGTTCGGCCGACGATTCGGTGATCCCCGTGAGGGAACGGTGTGATCAGCGGCGTCGGCGGCGTGTCGTCACCAGGCCGGCCAAGCCAAAAAGCCAGGCCAGGCCCAGGATGGCGCCAGGGCTCGCGGGCCGTGCCGTGCACGTGCAGCCGCCACCGCCGACATAGCGCGTCCATCCGGTGTCTTCGGGGATGACGTTGTCGGTGTCATCGGGCGGTGAGCTGTCTTCGGGGGGCGAGGTGTCTTCGGGGGGCGAGGTGTCTTCCGGAGGTGCCGTGTCTTCCGGCGGTGCGCTGTCGCCGGTATCCTCGATGGGTTCGCAGTCCTTGGTCCACCCCTCGGCGCCCGGGTAGGCCGAAGCGTCCTGATCGTCGCAGTCTTCGTCAACGGGCCAGCCGTCTTCGTCGCGGTCCGTGTCGTTGCCATCGCAGTCTTCGTCCACGCCGTTGTACCAGATCTCCTTGGCCGCGGGGTTGACCTCGGAGTTCGAGTCGTCGCAGTCGGTGCCGCCGTACTCGGCGTCCTGGTAGCCGTCGCCGTCGGCGTCGTACTCGTCGTTGGCGTCGCAGTCGTTGACCACGCCGTCGTAGGGATCGTCCGGGGCGCCGGGGAAGGTGTTGGCGTCGGCGTCGTCGCAGTCGGTGCCCCCGTAGGTGGCCGAGTCGAAGCTGTCCCCGTCCATGTCGTAGTCCGAGTCGCCGGCGCAGTCGCTGTCCACACCGTCGTACCAATAGTCCACGGCTCCCGGATGGATCGTCTCGTCCGTGTCGTCGCAGTCGTCACCACCGTAGGCATCGCTTTCGTAGCCGTCCAGGTCCTGGTCGTAGTCGGGCGTGCCGTCGCAGTCTTGGTCCACGCCGTCGTACCAGATCTCGGTGGCGCCCGGGTTGATGGAGGCGTCGTTGTCGTCGCAGTCGGTGTCGCTTTCGTAGCCGTCGCCGTCTACGTCGTCGTCGCAGTCGTCCCCGACACCGTCGCCGTCCATGTCGTCCTGGAAGATGTTGCTCACGGTCGGGCAGTTGTCAGCTCCGTCGAGCAAGGTGTCGTCGTCGGTGTCGTCGTCCGTCGGATCCGTCTCGCCCTCGTCCAGGCTGCCGTCGAGATCCGCGTCTTCCTCCCCGTCGAGCAAGCCGTCATCGTCGCTGTCGTCGTCATCGGGATCCGTGGTCGTGGTGGGATCGGTGTCGTTGTAGCCGGACACCGCGAGGCCGGTGGCGCCCAGCTCGACCGAGTCGTACAGACCGTCGCCGTCGTCGTCCGCCTCGGATTCGTCCAGGGGGTAGAATTCGATAGCGCCCGGGGCGGCGATGGTGGCCACCGACGTGGTGCCCGTCAGGAGGTCGAGGATGAACACGCTGTTGGCGCCTTGCTCGCTGGCCAACAGCAGATCGGTGCCGGTCGAAGCGTCCTCGAGGTAGTGCAGCCCGTCGATGTCGTGCATGTCGGCGATGGTGTAGCTGCCCACAGACGACCAACTGCCGGCGGTGGACACGTCCAAGCGGCCGAAGTCGGTGCCCGTCGCCGTGGTCTGCGTGGCAACCAGCAGCTCCATGGCTCCCAGGTCGAGTGCCGCGCCGCCGCCGGTGTCGGGGGCGGGCGAGATGGCCAACGCGGTGGCACCAGCCCACGTGAATGCGCCGAAGCCCTGGCCCGAGGCATCGAAGAGCTGCACGTCGGTCGCCGGCGTGCCTTGAGCCGCGTAGAGCAGGTCGGTGGCCGGATCGCGTACGAGGTGATTGGCAGAGGCGTTCCAGAACGTGACGCCTGCCGACGTGGCGTCCAACGCCGTGCCATAGCTGGAGCCGTAGTCGATGGAGTAGGCTTGGATGACCGAGGCCGGCCCGAGGTTCTCGACCGCGTAGAGGATGCGGCGGAAGGGATCGATCTCGAGGGCGCCGCCGTCGCCGCTGGCGGTGATGTCCAGGCTGGACATTCGGGAGAGGTCGCTGGCGTCGAATGCTTGGATTTGGGGGCCTTCGACCGCGCGGGCGTACAGCACGGCATTGACCGGATCGAGCACCAGCGCCTGGGTCTCTGCGCCGACGTCGGCCGTGTCGGCCTGGATGGAGGCGGTGATGGGTGCCGTCGTGTCGAAGCCCGACAGGGCATCGATCGCACCCGAACCGAGGGCGTCCGACGCCACGTAGAAGGTGGTGTCGGGGTCCACGGCCGTCGCGGGAAGGATCAGGGCCAGCAGCAGGATCATGCGGGGTGCCTCCGGGGCTGTGATGGTACCAGCACGCCGCTCGGAAGGCCAAGGGCTCTCCTACTAGCGCGCCCACGCGCTACAATGGCGCGCATGTTGCTCCCCGCGTTGTTGTTCATCTCCGCAGTCTCGGCCCTGAGCTGTGACGAGTACCTATCGCCCGAGGTGCTCGCCATGATGGAGGTGAAGGGCATGAACGAGTCGTCCGGCCTGGCGGCTTCCCGTACGCGCCCGGGAGTCTGGTTCACCCACAACGACGCCGGCGGCGTGGCCGAGATCTACGCGTTCCAACTCGACGGCAGCTACATCGGCACTCACGCCGTGCAGGGGGCAGGGTTCGACGACTGGGAGGACATGTCCGCAGCTCCCTGCCCGGGCAGTACGAGCCCCTGTCTCTATATCGGCGACATCGGCGACAACGCGCGCAACCGCACCACCGTCACCGTCTACGCGGTGCAGGAGCCGGCCGCGGGCGCTGACGCCGTGGTGCTCGCTTCCTGGCACGGCATGTACTCTGTCGGGCCGCAGGACTCGGAAGCCCTCTTCGTACACCCCCGCACGGGGCGCATCTACGTGGCCACCAAGGACGCCGAGGCAGAGATCAGCGCCATCTACCGCTTCGCCGCCGAGCCGGGCGAGGTGCCCCAGTACTTGGAGCACGTCGCCGACTGGACCGTCGAGCTGGCCGGTGCGGCCACCACGGGAGCGGACTGGGACATGGATGGCGATCGCCTGGTCATCCGCACATACGGCGTGGCCTACGAGTGGGTGACCGACCCCTGCGACGCCGACGCACACTGGGCCGAGACTCCCACCATCTGGCCCATCGAGGACAACCGGGGCGAGGCGATCGCCTACGACTTCGACGGCAACATCGTGGCCATCACCGAGGGGGACGTCTCCACCATCACCCTGCTGGCCTGCGACACCACCGGACCCGGG
>CAZVHW010000046.1:0-22466 GCA_964626835.1 uncultured Enterobacterales bacterium | reverse complement strand
CCCTGCTCGGACATCCAGGCCTGGATGGTGCGCTGGGAGAGCTGCCAGGCGTCGGTGGACGCGCCCTGGGCCAGGACGAAGGTGACGACCCGCCCGAGGTCTCCCAGTGCTCCTGCGCCGGCGTTGATGGCGGCGACGACCTGGTCGTTCGCCTCGGCCGTGGCGACCGGATCGGTCAGGACGAGCTGCATGTCGCCGACACACTCGCCCGCCTGGGCCCCAGGTGCGCCCAGGATTGCGAGGGCCAGCAGTGCTGGGATGGGGAACATCGAACCTCCAGTGCTCAGCGAGGACCCTGCCCCGCCTTGGGCGCCCTGCCCTCGCGGAGCGTCACCGAGAGGGCGCCGGCCGCCAACCCGGTCAGCCAGGACATGCCGATCAGGGCCGCGACCATCAGCATGGAGAGCAGGTCGGGGTGGTGCCATGGCCACGCATCCGCGCCGCGCGCACGGCGAGCAACACGGCGCCCCCAGCGATCGTCGCGACCACCACGAGCAGCAGCTCGAGGACGCCCATCAGGCTTCGTTCTCCTGCGTTGGCGACGATGCTTTGCTCATGGGTTCACACCTGTCCGCGCCGCGCCGAGTGGGGCTCGCTGCCTCGAGCGCGGGTTAACACGCACTCGTCCGCGGACACGACCTCTTCCAGACCCAGGCCGCGGTTGCGCGACTGTTTGGAGGATTCCATGTCTCGTCTCTCGCTCGTCCTCGCGTTCGTGATGGCCGCCATGGGTTGCCACCCGGGCAACTTGTCCCTGGTTCCAGACAGCTCCACCGACGACACCGCGGTACCCGAAGGGGACACCGACACCGACACCGACACCGACACCGACACCGACACCGACGCGGACACGGATCCCACCTACTTCCGGCCCGACTACCTCAACGTTGGCTCCTACATCGGCGTGGACAACGGGGAGATCTCCAACTGGAGCTACAACGGGCACGAGCAGCCGCCCTACCTCTACGTGATGCTGGCCCAGGAGGAATACCTCCACACCGGCGACGAAGACTTCGCCTGCTTCCTGTACTGGCAGCCCCTCGAGCTGGACGCTCCCACGGGTGACGCCTACCTGTCCTTCGAGGTGGAGTGGTACCCCATCTACCAGACCGAGAACTGCTACGACCTGGATCCCGACTACTACGGCTCCAGCCCCGGCGACGACATCGGCATCACCGGGGGCACAATCTCCTACGTGCCGTTCAACGACTTCACCTACGAGCTGCTGGTGGACGGCCACGGCGAGGAGACCTGGGAGAACGGTCTGGCCGCCGAGATTGCCCTTGGGGACCTGGACACCTTCATGGACACCTTCCTGGACCACTACCCCGAGCTTCAGCTCTACCGAGGCTGGGCCTACGCTGCGGACGAGCAGATGACCATCGACGTCGAGGTGGAGATCGAGCCGGCAACCCTCCCCGACGCCCAGGCGGTGGTCTTCCAGACCAGCTTCTACTACGACGCCCCGGACGCCGGGCTGTAGGAGGGGGGGAGCGGCCCTGTCCGCGCGGTGGTCAGGCCTCTCTCGGCGCCCGCGCTGCGGCGCAGATGATGGGTACGCAGAGCCAGGCGTCGTCGCGCTCTGGCAGTGCTCGGACGGCTCGGATCACCTCGGTGTCGGCGTTGGTCCAGGCACCCTGGGCATAGAGCCGCTCGGCCATGGGGCCGAAGGTGGCGGAGACCAGCTCCGCGAGCGGGATGGTGGGGGGTACCAGGGGGAGCACCAGGGCCCGGGGGCGTTCGAACCCGGCCTGGATCAGCAGGTGGCAGAGGCGTCGGCCGACGCGGCGGGAGCCGGGATGGGGGGGCAGGGCCTGGATGCGTTCGAGGAATGCCGGTAGGCCCGCGGGTTCGGGCTGCATCATGATGCCGCCGTCGTCCAGATCTTGGGCGGCGACCACGCCGCCAGGCCTGAGCAGCCGCCGCACCTCGGCGACCATCGCGCCGGGGTCGTCGGAATGCTGGAGGTTGAAGCGGAGCCACGCATGGTCCACCGTTCCGTCCGCCAGCGGGATGCGGTCCCCCATCATGGGGACCAGCGTGCAGCGCTCCGCGATGTCGGTTTCGTCCAGACGGCGCTGAACTTCGGGCACGAGATTGGGGGACAGGGCACCCACCACGCGGGTGCGGGGGAGGGTGTTGGCCAGGCGGATGATGCCTTCACCCGAGCCGTCCCCCATCACCAGGATGGTGGTGACGTCGCGCAGGCCTACGCGCTTGAGCCAGCGGGCTTCGGACTCGTAGGGGAGGACGCGCGACAGGGGCAGGGCCGGCTCGAGCAGATCGGTGGGGAGGTCGGGCTCGGAAGGCTCGGCCACCGGTTCGTTGGCGGGTGCTTCGACCTCGGCGGCGGGGAGGGGCTCTTCCACCACCTCGTTCGTGGGCGTGACGTCGGGCGTGATGTGCTCCGAGCTGGCTCCCATGAAGCCCGCCACCTGGCGGTTCATGATCTCGAGCCGGGCAACCAGGATGGCGGCCAGGTTCGCGCGCAGCTTTTTTGCGAAGACGGGGGCCCTTTGCGCGAGCCTGTCGGGCAGATCGGGCGGCAGCAGCCGGATCTCGACATCCTCGAGGGCCACCAGGGTGGGATCGCGTCCCGTGGCGGCGAAGCCGGCCATCTGTCCGAAGACCTCGCCGGGGCGAAGCACCGAGACGAAGAAGGGGCGGGGTTCCTGGCCCACGGTCAGGCCCAGGCGTCCCGAGAGGACCATGCCCATGCCCGTGGGGTCGTCGACCACCTCGTCGAGGCTCTGATCGGTGCCCAGTCGGAGGATGGGAAGATCCGCGAGGAAGGGCTCGATGGCCGCGGCGTCGATGCCCTGGAACAGCGAGGGGGGCGCGGCCGGTGCGTTGACGTGGGCCAAACCCGCCCAGAAGCTGTCGGGTTTCTGTGGGACCACTTCCTGGTCCTGGAAGAGCGGGTACAACGCGGCGAGACGCTGGGCGGTCTTTTCCCCCGAGCCGTCCGGCAGGTAGGTGACCCGGGCAAGGGGGCTCTTGACCTTGGCCAGGTAGCTCCCTTGCCGCAGCACCAGGGCCAAAGGCAGGCGCGGCTCCTTGCCTCCTGGCCGTTGGATGGCATCGGCGTAGGGTCGGTATCCGAGCTGGGCACAGCTGGAGGACAGAGACGGCTCGCACGCGATGGTGTCCACCAACACCTGCTTGGCCAACGACACGCTGTACAGCCGGGTGATGAGGGTCGAAGCGATGGTCTCGCCGCGGAAGGCCGGGTCCACGACGAAGCCCGAGGTGTGGGAGATGCGCGCGTGGTCCAAGTTCTCGACCATGGGGCCCAGGCTCAGTTCGTTTACCAGGGCTATCGGCAGCAGGCGGTCTCGCCCGAAGTTGGAACGAATGGTACCCACGATGGCACCGCTCTGCTCGTCCAGGGCCACCATCAGGCGGGCGCTCTCGTCCAGGTCGTCCCGGATCAGCCTGCGCTTGTGGTCGGCGCTCGGGATGACCTGTTGAAGCTCTTCGACGAGCACGCGGTACCGAAAGCGGTAGACCTGCTCTCGATCGGACGGGTGCTGGGCATGCTGGATGTGGACGTACATGGTGCCTCCGGGGAAGTGCGGCAGGATACCGCTTATCGGCGCATGGGTCAGGGGGGGGGTAGCGCCGATTGGAGACTGTGACACTCCCGACCTCGCTGGAGTATAGGCAGGTCGAGATGAGAGCGGTTCCCACCGACGAAGAGCTGATATCCCAGGTTCGAGCTGGGAGTCACGCGGCCTACGAAGAACTTTGGGCCCGCTGGTATCGCCCGATCTACAGCTTCCTGCTGCGTCGTACCGGCTCGCGAAGCGAGGCAGAGGATGCGCTACAGGGGACTTTCTTGCGCCTGTTTCGATATCGCAAGCGCTACCAACCCGGGCGACCGGTGCGTTCCTGGATCTTCGCCATCGCGGCCAACGCCGGGCGCGATGCTCGGCGGCCCGAGCCGGAGATCTTCTGGCTCGAACAGCCAGGCGAGACCTCTTACGAGTTGCGCGACAGCCTGGTGCGCGCGCTGCACCGGCTTCGTCCAGACGACCGCCGCATCCTGCTTCTGTCGGCCGACTGCTTCGAGGGCCCCGAGATCGCCGAGATGCTGGGCAGCCGGCCCGGTTCGGATCGACGGGTGTGACACTCTGCGCTTGGTGCCGGTAGTGCCGGGTGAACCGAGTGGAGAGCCTGCTCGAGCGAAACCGAGCCCGGAACCTCCACGATCGACACCCAACCCACACGGTGCAACCGCACCTGGACGCCATCCCTGCGTCCGAACCAGGAGAGCAACATGTCTCGCATCCTCACCACTCTCGCCCTCGTCTCGACCCTCGCCCTTCCCACCGTCGCGCAGGCCGGCTCCCGCTCGACCTCCAGCAGCTCCTCGAGCGCCCTCCTGGGCTTCATCATCGGCGGCTGGGACAGCATCGTGGCCACCGGCGTCATCTTCGGCGGCCATGACACCCTGACCACCTATGTCCGCGGCGAGGACGTGCTCGACACGAACAGCTTCTTCGACATCACCTACCAACTCGCGGAGGTCGCGGAGGGCACCGATCTGGCCGACATCGCCTAGGAGGTGCTCGTCGAGGGCGGCGGCACCGTCACCGTCTACGACACCTCCCGGGGCTTGGTGTTGGGCTGGACCACCGACGAGGCTTGGTAGCCTAGGGCTCCGGGTCGTACCAGATGGACGAGGACCAGGCCCGCTGCTGGACCACCGACTGCACGCTCCCCTCGTCGCAACGGGGGGGGCGTTCGTCATCTTCGAAGGTGTCGCACTCCAGGGTGCTCCAGCGGCAGGTCGGGACCTCGAGGGCGCGGACGTACCAGAAGGCGGGACGCTCGGGTTCGAAGGCGGGATCCTTCCAGGTCAGGCAGATGCTCTCGGCGCCTCCTCCTGCCTCGCAGGTCGCCTCGTCCAACCATCCAGCGTCGCTAGCCTCGGCAACTTCGAAGACTTCCTCACCCAGGCTGCCGTCGGCTTCGAGCCAGCCCTTGACCACTTGGACGCGCTCCAGGCCGACCTCGGGCCAGTCGTGGCGGTCGGTGTCCGCCTGGACCTGGATCCAGAAGGTCGGGGACTGGGCGCGCTCGCCCAGCACTACACCGCCCATGGGCACGCCGGCTTCGTCCGCCGCGGCCACCGCGTCGTCGCGTTCGCAGAGGTCGTCGGGCAGTGAGCCTGCGAAGAAGCGCAACGCGATGCGGGGCCCCGAGGTTCCGTAGACCTCCCGGCGGCGCAGGGCCTGGAAGATGGCGTCGCGGCCGTTCTCCACCGCCCATACCGCCGTGAGCCCGCCGGGATTGTCGATGAAGGTGTCGTGGGTGATGTTCCCGTCCCCTAGGCGCTCATCTACCGTGTCGTCCACCGTACCTACGTGGCCTTGGTAGTCGGCGTGGCGCACCAGGCCCGGGGTGCCGTTGTGGGAGTCAGTGCTGGCCAGCAGGCCCAAGCGATAGGGGTTCGAGCCCAGGCTGGCCTCGAGGGCCAGGCCCTCCTGCAGGGCGTAGCGCGTGAAGTCGAGCCGGTGCACACAGCCCCACAGGCGCATGCCCCCGGTGCCGGGATCGTCCTCGTCGCAGATCTCGTCGTCGTCGGGGCGGAGCTTCTCGAACTCGCAGTCGGGGTCCTCGGGGCCGCCCAGGCCGTTGCGGCACTCGCTGTCGCCTTTGTGCTGGAAGATCTCGACCAAGGGCTCCATGCGAGCGCGCAGCGCCCAGGCCGTGACCGGGTCGGCGTCCACCTCGTCGCCGTCCACCCATGAAGGGTGGAACACGTGCCCGTTACCCAGGTTGCTGTTGTGGGGGATCACCAGCGTGTCGCAGCCGCTGGCCGCTTTGCTGCATTGGTCCTCGAGGGCTCGCCACAGCTGCCAGGCGGTGGGGGCCTCGAAGGCCGTGATGGGCAGGTCGGGCACCTCGAGGTTCCGGAACAGCACGTTGCGGTGCATGTTCGAGATCTCCGGGGTGCGGGTGTACTCGTAGCCGGCAAACGTGGTCAGCTCGCAGGCTTCGCTGGTGTCGTAGGCGGCCTGGGTCGCATCGAGCAGGGCCTGCCATTCCGTGCGGGCGGCTTCGGTGCAGTCCGCGTTGCCCTCGCCGCAGAGATCCTCGCTGCGTGCGGGCTCGTCGGCCGCCAATTCCACGCCGAACGCGAAGGCCGCGTCGGAGTCGCCCCCCTGGTAGGCGTCGCAGAGGTCGGCCTCGTAGCCGCTGCTGCCCGAGGTGATGCACTGGTGGACCTCGCCCAGGTACTCGCCGTGCTCGGTTAGAGCCACGAAGTCCAGCGGGCGGTCCAGCTGGGCCATGCGGTCCGAGGCGATGTCGATGGATTCGCCCCGGGCGAAGGCCAGCACTTCGTCGTGGGTGGCCACGGTGCCATAGTTGCGCGCATCGAAGCTCAGCGACCCGTGCACGTGCAGGTCGCCCCAGAGCAGCAAGCGATCCTCGCTGCGGTTGGCGCATGGCTCCCGGTCCTCGGTGTAGGTCACCAGCGGCTGCGAAGCGCTGTTCTCGGGGGCGGCGCAGGCCAGGAGCAGGAGCAGGAGCATGGGGGCTGGGTATCTCGGTGGGGGCGTGACGATGGGATTGCACTCCCTTGTGGGGGGAGCTTGACAAGAGAACGGCCTTTTTTGCAACAGTGCCTCAATAGAGTCGGGGTGAGTGCACGATCCGAAGGCCGCGAGGTCCACCCGGCGCCGGATTACGGGTCGTATCGATCCTGTGCGGCCTGGTCGGCGGCCAAAATCGTGCACTCACACCGCTTCTTTTGTCGCGGCCTTGCATTCTGGGGCGTTCTATTGTCACTCTGCCGGTAGCTCGGGTTGGAAGACGGTCCGCCCTGCCTGCTGTGGCGTAGAATGGCGACCTCCTGACCTACGACGCGCGCCGGATCTCCGACCTGCGCGTCTTCGAGCGTGGAACGCGGTGTCAGGGGTTCCTGGCCAGGGCGCCGAAGGAGGCGGTGTTGGGCACCATGAACTCGGGATCGGGATCGATCTCGACGAGGTCGAGAACCTTGTAGGGGAGGTTCTTCAACCCGTTACGACCTGTACCCGTGCCCATCCCGGATCTGTTCCATGAAGCGCCCCGTCCTCGTCCTGATCCTGGCCTCCGTTGCTGTGCTGGTGGCCGTGCTGCTGGTGCGTCCGAGCCCCGACGCCGGAGCGCCAGGTCCGACCACGACGGAACGTGAGGCTGCCCCCGGGCCTGTCGTCGGTGCTCGAGCTCCGAGCGGGACGGAGGACCGCGGATCGCCGGATGGCGCGAGCCCGTCCTCGAAGATCCCTCGAGACGGTACCGCCCCTGCCGACCCGGCACCCGTGGAGCGGGGGGCTGGGAGCCCGGAGCCTGCCCCAGAACCCAGCGAGCAGCCAGACGGAGAGCTCGCACCCGACGCAGAGCCCACCGTCTGGCCCGCCTCGGGCGAAGGCATCCGGGGCGCCATGGCCGAGGCCCTGCCCAAGATCAAGGGCTGCTACGAACGGGCTCTGAAGATCGATCCCGAGATCGCCGGCGAGATCGTGGTTGCCTTCACCATCGGCACCGCAGATACGGCCTCTGGTGTCGGGCAGGTCACCAGCGTGGGCATCGCCGACGCCACCGTGGAGCAGACGACGATGGACGACTGCCTGCTGGACGCGATGGAAGACCTGCAGTTCGATCCCCCCGCCGATGGCGAAATGGAGGTCAACTACCCATTCCTGTTCTCGGTGGAGTGAGCTCGGGGGATCGTTGTCCCGGCGATGCGACCCGGCGTGCTATGCCCGCGATGCCCATCCCTGTGCCGCCCGCCGCCATCGCAGAGCACCGTCGCGCGTACTATGCCCCCCCGAACGCACAACTTCAGCGACTATGTGGGTCCGAACGCACAAAACCCGGCCCTTTGGGCTTGGTGCCCTTGGTGGACCGGGCGATTGTCGGCGTTTAATCGTCTTCGTGGGGTTTGATTCGACCAGCGTTGTGCGTTCGGGGGGACATAGTCGCTGGATCTGTGCATTCGAGGGGGCTTGGTCGCTGTCAGCCCCACACCCCCGCGATGCGATGCCCGCAAGGACAGCGGCCCCTCGCCCCCATCTTGTTCGAGAGGATCTCCATCCCCAGCCGCTCTACCAGGGTCTCGCCGCAGCGTGGACAGCGGGTGTGGTTGCCTGGGTGAGGGGCCAGGTTGGTGACGTAGACGTGGTCCAGGCCTGCGGCGTCGCCGTGCTGGTAGGCGCGGGCCATGGTGGCGTCGGGGGTCTTGGGTAGGTGGGAGAGCTTCCACGACGGCCAGAACTGGGAGAAGTGCAGCGGTACGCCTGTACCGACGCTGTCCACCACTCGCTCGACGACCGCGGCGAGGTCCCGGTCGCTGTCGTTCAGAGTGGGCACGACGAGGTTCACCAGCTCCAGCCAGCAGTCCGTCTGGTCGTGGAGGGCCGCGACGGCTTCGAAGACCGGCTCGGGCTCCACCCCGATCACCTCGCGGTGGAAGTCGGGATCGGCTCCTTTGACCGTGACGGCGATGGCGTCGAGCTCCGAGGCCAGGGCCAGCAGCGGCTCGATCTCCACGAAGGCCGAACTGCCTGCGATCACCTTCATGCCAGCCTTGCGGGCCTCGCGAGCGATGTCGATGGCGTACTCGAGCCAGGCTACCGGCTCGGTGTAGCCGAACGAGATCGTCTCTACACCCTGGGCGCGGGCCGCTCGCACCAGGTCCCGGGGTTCGTGCCAGGAGGCCTGCTTCAGGCCGTCCGGGCGGCGCTGGGCGATGTCGTGGTTCTGGCAGTAGGCGCAGCGAAGGTTGCAGCCGCCCACCCCCAGGTGCAGGGCCTTGGTCCCGGGCCGCCAGTGATGGAGCGGCAGCATTTCTACGGCGTCGACCTCGAGGATGCAGGGCAGACCCCAGCCTCGGGCCCAGAACTGTCCGTCGGAGTTGGTGCGGGAGCGACACTGCCCGGTCTGGCCGCTGTACAGCACGCAGTGTCGAGGGCAGACGTCGCAGCGTACGCGGCCGTCACCCAGGGGGGTGTAGAAGTCCACCTCGCGGCGGGTCGGGAGCGCCCACGCTGGGCGCGTGAGGCAGAGGGCACAGCCGCCTGCGAACATGCCGAGCAGGTCTCGTCGGGTCGTCCGCATGATCAGCCCTCCCCGCCGAAGCGCTGGCTCAGCACGTCCAGGAAAGCGTCCGAGAGCAGGAAGTGGCCTGCCAGGCCCTCCCCGCCCGCGGCCCCCCGAGCTTCGCGAAGCGCCAGCCTTGCCGCCTTCAAGTCGTTCTCGCGGACCAGACGCTCCATCAGCTCTGGCTCCCTGATGGCGTAGTCCACCTCGTCCAGCATGCTGGCTTCGGCCAGGATTGCCTCCACCTCTTCGGCCCTGCCCTCGGGCAAGGGGCCGAGGTGCGCTCGCTCCTTGTCCAGCAGGCGACGAATGGCGTAGGCCTGGCCCGCCTCGTCCAGGGACCGCGCTCGCTCCAGCCACTTCTCGTAGCGGCCACCGGCGCCCGCCTGGCCAGCACGCACCGGATTGCTCAGGTCCTGAGGGGGTAGCAAGCAGGGGGAGAAACCACGGAGAACCTCCCACTGGCCTGGATCCAGGGCGGCCTCGGCCTCGGTTTCGTGCTTGGCCGAGAGCAGCGCTTCCGCCTGTTCCGCGCTCAGGTGAAGTCCGTTGAGCAGGTTCCAGGCGGAGATCTCCTGCTTCAGCTCCCGCAGCTGCCTGCGGTCCTCTTTCACGGCGTCGCAGGAGTCGCGCGCCTGGGTCCACAGAGCTGGGGGCTCCTGGCCCGCCAGTGCGTACAGCTCTTTTGCCACCACCGGCTGCTGCAGCGCTTGGCCCAGGCGTCCCGGCTTGGGGTGGCGCTGGTCGGACAGCTCCCGTACCTCGCGTTGCAGTTCGTGCAGCTCGCCCTTCCCCCTGGGCTCGAAGATCGCCTGCTGTCCGGGCTCCAGGATCTCCATCGCTTCGTCCTCGAGCGCGATCAGCGTCGCACCCATCTCCTCCTGGCGGGCCCTGATCTCGCGTTCCAGCGCGCCAGCTCTCTTCCAGATCGCGGGATCCGAGGTGCCGTCCATCGCCACGACGTCTCGCAACGCGCCCCAGGCTTCCGAGATCTCCGGTGCGAGCTTCTCCACCTGGGTGCAGCTTTCCAGACGGAGGGCCGCGGCCTCGTCGAGCAGTGGCACCAAGGCCAGGGCCTGCTCCGCCGTGAGGTCCAGCCTGTCGAGCTTGCCGCGGATCCTGGCGGGATCGGGATCCTCGAGGCGCTCGGCCTGGACGGTCAGTGGAAGGAGCAGGGCGATCAGGAGGGTCGGTCGAAGGGTCACGTTCACCTCGGCGCTGGAGTGGGAGACCTCGCGGGCCTCGGCGCCAGCATCGGGCGGGCACGTGGCTTCGGCGTGATCTCACCCTGAAGAAACGCTGTGGTGCGTGAAAGATTGTTTCGATGGGCGCAGGCTTCAGAAAACCAGCGTCCCCGCCACGTGCAGGTCCAGGGTGAGGATGGCGACGTGGCCTCCCTTGCGCGCCTGTTCGGGCAGTGTCGCCCTCACCCCGCGTAGCAGGCCGTTATCGCCGCTCTCCACCCGCACCTCGACCCCCTCGAACACCCTGGGAGCCGCCGGATCCACGATCACGAGGTTCACCCAGTGGTCCTCGGCGCGGTAGCCGGGTGCTTGGACCTCCGCGACCACGTCGTCGCCCTCGCGCGCCATGTCCACCACGAGCCCCTCGGGTGCCAGCAGCGCGGGGCTGTCGAGCGGTGCCGAGGAGCAGGTGGTGAATCCCACCACGTCGTCGTGCTCGTCGGCCAGGCGCATGACGCGCACCAGGTCGGCGAAGGCGGGCACGGCTCCTGCGCCGGTGATGATGGTGGAGCAGGCGTTCTCGATGTCGAGTTCGGCGCTGACGCTGCCGGTCAGCCTGAAGAGGCGGAGCGGGATGTTGGCCCCCTGGGCCACCAGGCGCAGGCTGCCCTCGACGCGGAAGGAGCGATCCCGGAACACCCCGGCCAGCACCATCTTGTTGACCGAGCTGGGGGTGTAGTCGAAGCCTTCGGGGCCTTGGGTGACGTCGGAGCAGACGGCCACCAAGGTGCCGTGCTCGCGGTTGATGAGGATGGGTGCGATGGCGAAGTTGAGGCTGTCCATCATGGCCTGGCCCAGGGCGTCGATCTCCTTGGGTTGGCAGATGGTGGCGCCGTGGATCACCACGCCGTCGCCCACCGCCACGGGTAGGTCGGGATGCTCCGCGCGCGGCTCGGTCCACACCGTGCGCGTGGCCTCGAAATCCCTCTCCTCTCCGCCTGCCAGGTAGCGGCCCCGCACCTTCATGGTGATCGCGGTGTCGGCGGGCAGGAAGTCGTCGGGGATGACGTAGACGAAGCGACCCATGGACTCGACGCGCACGTCGCAGGGGACGGGCGGCTCGAGATCCACGGTGACCGAGCCAGGGAGCAACTCGGCGCCGATGATGTCCCGCTCTTCGTTCACGGCGAAGAAGGCGAGGTTGAGGTTGTCGGTGACGGGGATGGGGTCCCGCAGGTCGAAGCGGGGCGTGCCGCCTCTGTCCAGGAACACGCAGGTGGCACCGCCCGGAGGGAGGTCGGGCTGCAGCCCGTCCGAGGACGGGTCGGTGCAGAGGCAGGGATCCTCCACGCCCGACAGGTGCAGGTCCCGCGGCAGGGCCCAGACGTCACCAGGAGTGGTGCCGATGTAGACGGTGCCGTCGGGCCCCATGCTGGCCGACGCGTTGATGTCGTTGTCCACGCGATCGGGGTGGGTGGCGTAAGACCACAGGCGTCGCCCGTCGGCGTCCAGGCAGTAGACCTTGCCGCTGGCGTTGCCGACGTAGACGCGTTCGTCGGCGTCCAGCAGCGGGGAGCTCTTGACCGGCCCGTCGGTGCGGTAGACCCAGCGCTTGCGGCCGAAACGATCCAGCCGGTACACGCCACCGTCGGAAGAGGCGATGACGATGTCGCCGTTGTCGGCGACGGCGGGGGAGCTGTAGATCAGGCCCAGGGTCTGGTGGGTCCACAGCACGCTGCCGTCGCCGGGCTCGAGGGCGTAGACCTTGCCGTCGAATCCGCCCAGGAAGATCTCGCCGAAGCGGCCCATGGCCGGCGAAGAGACCACCGAGCCCCCCAGGCGCCGCCGCCAACGCCGCTGGCCCGTGGCAGTGTCCACGGCGTGCAGATGACCCGCCAGGTCGCCCACCCATACGGTGGCACCGTCGGGTGACAGCAGCGGCTTGGTCCAGATGACCCCCGACGGGTAGCAGTCGGTGTCGTACTCCCACAGCACGTGGCCTTGGTCATCCAGCTTGTAGAGGAAGCCGTCGTCCGAGCCCGCGAAGACCACCACGCGGCCATCGTCCCAGCCCAGGGCCAGGTTGCCCTCGAAGAAGCTGGAAAGGTGGGCGTGTTCGCTGGCTTCGGGATCTTCGAAGTGGCGTCCCCAGAAGGTCCACTGCACCTCGCCGTTGGCGGGATCGATCTTCCAGATGCGGCCCTGGTTCTGGTGGCCCTTGGCGTCCCGGTCGGTGCTGGCCGTGTACAGGAAGCCGTCGCGGCCCAGCGCGCCGGTGGAGTCGATGTAGAGCATCAGCGGATCAGCGATGCGCCAGCGCACACTGCCGTCCGGCGCCAGCGAGACGAACTCGCCATCGGCGTGGCCGGTGTAGAGGTTGCCAGCCGCATCCACCACTGCGCTGGGCCAGATCAGTCCGCCGATGCCGGTGTTCCAGCGCTCGACGCGAGAGTTTCCGTGTGTTCTGACCATGCCGCGGTTGGCCGCGTCGCAGCGGTAGGACGGGTAGGGGGCCTGGGCGTCCAGGCCCGCTTGGTAGTCGCCCACCTGACTGCGGTGGGCCAGGGGTAGCTGGCGGCGGGCCAGCCCGTCCAGCGCTTCGGCCAGGCGTGCCCCTTCGGCCAGCACCTCGCTGGCGTCCCAGCGCAGGGCGGCCCGAGGCAGGCAGCGAACGACGGACCCGCGCTGCTCTCGAAAGCGCCGCCAGGTGAGCTGGATGTCGTCGCCCACCGGGCAGCCGCGGGTGTCGGAGTGCTCGACCAGTGCCGGCAACTCGCGGAGGGTCAGCCACCACAGCTGCCACAGCGCCCGCAGTGCGCCGGGGGCGGCCTTGGCGCCGTGCTCTGCCAGGGCCTCGAGATCGCCGCGGCAGTGCAGGTAGCGCTCGCGGAGGGCGGCAGTGCGGGAGGGAAGGTCATGGCTCATGTCTCACCCTTCGTCCGCGCGTGCGCTGCGCATGCGGCGGATCCCGAAGTTCTGCAGGTCGCTGATCTCCGAGACCACGTGATCGAGGTCGAGGGTCTCCTCCTCGTCCAGCAGGCCCAGCACGACCTCCTTGATCATGCCGACATGCCCCATGGCTACGATGCGGGCGTCCAGCGGCCGGACCGTGCCCAGGTCCATGCCGGCCTCGAGGGCGCGCTGGGTGTGGTGGGTCATCGAATGGAACGCCCCCCGGATGATCGCCTGGATCTGGGGGTCGGGGTTGTGGCTCTCCTTGGCCAGGATGCGGGCCATCTCCCGGTTTTCGAACAGCAGCGTCGCCACCGCTCGGCTGAAGCGGCGGGCGGCCTCGTCCCCCGTGTCCTTCTCGTCCGCCCACGCCCCCAGGAGGACATGGGCCTGGGTGAAGAACTCCCCGAGCAGCACCATCAACAACGTGCGCTTGTCGGGGAAGTGGTAGTACACGGTGCCGTGGGCGACGCCCACCTCGCGGGCGATCTGGCCGACGTTGGTTTGCTGGTAGCCCTGGGTGGCGAACAGCCTGCGGCCCGTGTCCAGGATCGCCTGTCGGGTGCGCTGGCGCTGGGCGATACGTTTGTTGGGCTTGCTCACGACGGCACCTCTCATTAACTGACTGACGTATCAGTCAGTAAAACAGCCCCCCTCTCCTGTCAACCAGCGAGGCTCCCGTGAAGATCCCCGACAAGCTGGTCAACGTGCACGCCCACCTGCACTCCACCATGGACGTGCCGGCCCGAGTGGCCGAGTGGCGGCGCCACAACTGCCGCAAGGTGGTCGTGCTGGCGGACAGCGCCTACTGGCAGCCACCCAACTCGGTCTATCTGGGCAACGAGGGCGTGCTGCGCTGGATGCGCGAGTACCCCGACCTCCTGGTGGGCATGGGCAACGTGGAGCTGGGTCAGGACATGGGCGACCCCGACGACGTCAGTCGTCTGAAGGACCTCGGCTTCGCCGGCCTGAAGCTCGAGATGCCCACCCGCCCCTACGATCACGACCGCTACATGCCCATCTACCAGCGGGCCGAGCAGCTGGGCATGCCCATCCTGTTCCACACCGGCTGGGTGTACCGCCTGGGTGAACAGGACAGAGTCAGGCGCCTATCCGCCGCCCACATGCACCCCTACACCCTGGATCGCATCGCCCGCAGCTTCCCCGACCTGAAGATCATCGGTGCCCACCTGGGCATGCCGCACTGCGCCGAGGCCATCTCGCTGCTGCTGGGCCACGAAAACGTCTGGTTCGACATCAGCTGGGACGTGGCCGACAAGCCTTTTTTCGCGAGGCTGCTCAAGGCGCTGTCGCCCTTCCCCGGCGCCGACATGGACGATCCCGACGAAAACTTCGCCCTGCACTGCTTCCGCCGCATCCCGTTTGGCACCGACGATCCTCCCGTGGGGGACTGGCTGCCCACCGCGTATCGGCTGCTGGACCGGCTGCACGTGCCGGAAGACATCCGCGAAGACTTCTTCTGGCGCACGGCGGACCGCATCTTCGGCTGGGGGCTGTAGGTCTTCGCCTGGGGCCGTGGTTCGCCAGTCCGCTTTGGCCAGGCAGCGGGGGCCTGCCCAAGCACCCGGCCTGCTTCGCTGCTACGCTGCGTCCTCGCTCCTTCTCCGATGACCTACCATTGCCCTGGTCTGCCACACTCCCGTCGTTGCTGATCGCCGTCGCTCTGTGCTCGACGGCGGCCTGCGATCTCGACTCGAGCGATCTCGACCTCGAGGTGTGGGAGGATCCCGACCGGCCGAACGCGCTCTGGGTGGCGTGGTCCACGGCCGAGCCCAGCCAGGGCGAGGTGGTAGTCGACGGCGAGCACGGCGAACGGATCGCGCTGTCGAGCGACGGTGAGCTCACGGACCATCTCTTCCCGATCCTGGGTTTGCCAGCCGAGACCGGCGTGGAGATTCGTGCGACCAGCCAGACCGCGGACGGTCCGCTGGAGCAGGTCGTCACCAGCAGCACCGGCTCGATCTCCCGGACGCTGCCTCGCATGAACTCCCGCACCTGGAACCGCGACCTGGCCTCGCCCGAAGCCTACCTGCTCCTGGGGCTGGGGTCGGATCGCTGGTCGGGGCTGCTCGTGGTCAACCGGCACGGGCGGCTGGTGTGGTGGCACGAGCTCGAGCCTGGCACCGACTTCGTGGAGACCGGGATGTCGCCCGAACTACCCGGCGCGCTCTCCCTGGTCTGGACCTCCGAGGATGAAGCCATCCACCAGGTGCCCTTCGATTCCCGGGATCCCGTGGTCGTAACGGAGCTACCCGACGCCCACCACGCCTACGCACCTCTGCCGGATGGACGCCTGGTCTATTGCTACGAAGACTGCCGCAGCTGGGAGCACGACTCCCTCGGGCAGGAAGTCTACGCCTGCGGGGACGGCCTGGGCATCCTCGAGGCCGATGGCAGCATCTCCACCCTGTTCACGACCTGGGACTGGGGCATGCCCGAAGAGCGGGACTTGCGGAACAGCACGGCCCGGAGACCGGAAGACTGGACCCACGCCAACGCGGTCGCCTACCACCCGGAGCGCGACACCCTGTTGCTCTCCCTGCGCGACGAGCTCACCGTGCTGGAGGTCGACCTGCAGACCGGTCAGGTCGTGGACGAGCACGGTCTATCCGACGGCGCGGCGGGTTTCGCCGACGGCACCGAGGCCTTCAACTACCAGCACGATCCCAACTGGACCGGCGACGACACCATGCTGATGGTCTCGACGGACTGGCACGACGAGGACTCGCTGGGGCGGGAGACCTGCGCCGTGGAGTACTCCCTGGATCCGGATGACGGCCGGTTGGAGGAGCTCTGGTCCTATGAGCCCGGACCGGACATCTACTCCTGGTCGGGCGGCGGCGCGCGACGGTTGGCCAACGGCAACACCCTGGTGCACTGGCGCCACCCCAAGGCGCGGGTGCGCGAGGTCAGCCCGGAGGGCGAGGTGGTCTGGGAGTTGCTGGCCAAGGACGGGGACTTCCGAATCGGCACCGTGCAGCTCTTCGAGAGCTTCTACCAGGTCGAGGCTGACGACTGACGCGCTGCGGAAGTGCACTCGCCCAAACTCCACGAGCTTGGTTGTGACACTTCGCGGTTGGCGCCAGTAGTGGTTGGCGAGGCAAGCGCGGCGTCTCCCTAGGCCAGCAATATCGCGCTTGGAACCTACGGCATCCATGCCCAACAGAAGCGCCGGGTCGCCCGGCGCGCCCGCCCGAGGAGTGAGCCATGCCCCCCGTCCGCGCCCACGACCATCGCGTGCCCTATCCGTCCGCCACCTCCCTCGTGTCGGCGGTCGTCCTGCAGCGCGGGGATGTCCTCGTCTCCGTGCCCCTGGACCAGCTACGCGACGAGGACGGTCCCTCGATCGTCGGGATCGTCATGGGTGGCGCCGTCTGCTTGATCGACGGGGTGGCCGGTGAGCCCGACACCTCACCCCGATGGGTCGCGAGCTCGCCGCTGGCGGTGCCCTAGCGGTTGCGGCGCATCTCCCGCCGCTGCAGCAGCTGGTCCAGCCAGCCCGTGATCTCGCGTGTCGTCGGCGTGTCGGGAGCTTCGCGAAGTCGGGCGGCGGTGTCGAGCAGGATGTCCACCGTGTGGTGGCCATCGGAGAAGGTGTCGACGCAGAAGATGTGGCTGCCAGCCAGCCAGCGGCCGTCCACCCGTCCCTCCCGACAGGCCTGCAGGCCGCACAACGCGTCCTCGACGAGCTGTTGCTGTCCCCCGAGCATGGTGTTGGCACACCAATGCATGGCTGCCATGATCAGGAAGGCGGCTCGGGAGGCCAGCTCGGGGAGCGGATCCCGGGCCAGACCGACGAGCTCCGCCAGCTCGGTGCCGCGTTCGGTGCGCAGCAGCTGGACGACACGGTGGAAGAGGCAGATGCTCTGGAGGTCGAGCTCGTCGATGTCCAGCAGCGGCGGTGCCAGCAGTGCGTCGAACCAACGCCCAGACTCATCGCAGGCCAGGTTCGCCAACCAGTGGTACTGCTCGAGCAGGTCGGGCCACCGGTCGGGGTCTGCGGGCAGGGTCAGGTCGTGCTCGTGGCGAAGGTACAGCCCGTGGGCGAACCGTTTGCCGCTCCAGCCGGACACCGAGCGCACTCGCACCAGGTCTACCGAGGCGGCCTGAAGCAGCTCGGCGTAGGGACCGGGGCACTCGTGCAGGAGGGTGCTATGGGTGGGGACGCTGTTCTCTTGCTCGGGGTCGGGTGGGTTGTCGACCAGGCGCTGCAACACGCGACGGAGCAGATCGTCCCCGAGCCTCCAGCGTTGGTCCTCCGCCAAGCCCAGCGCGAGGGCCCAGTCCTCCCAGTCGGGCCGCTCCAGACAAGCTTGGACGAAGTGTTGAAGCTCGAGGAGGGGGGCCATGTCGGCCCAGAAGAACAACGCCCCGTTCCAGAGGTCGTCGTCCCGGTGGCGGAACAAGGTCAGCCGGTCGATGCGCCGGCCCCGTGCGTCGTGCCCGTCGCCTCGGAGGACCAGCTCCGCCACCAGTAGATCCGCCAGGTTGCGGTGTAGGAAGCTCGGATCCGCGGGACCCGTCAGAAGACCGGAGCGTTCACAGAGCAAGGACAGCGTGTCGCTCGGGAGCCAGTCCAACCCCTGGTCCTCGATCTCGCGCTCGAGGAGCGCCAGGCAGGCCGGGTGATCCAGGCGGTCGGGGTGGGTGACGGTAAAGCCGAGGGCCAGGACTTGGAGCAGCCTGCGGTGGATGGGGCCTTCCAGCCCGCGCGCCGCCAGGATGCTGTCCATGTAGGAACGGTACAGGTGAGCGCGGCCCTTGGGTGTCGGTGTGTCCGAGTCGCGCACGGCCAGCAGCGTGTAGAGGGAGATGGGCGTGCGCGTGAGGGGCTCGACCAAGGGGTCGTCGGTCCAGCCGCGCACCAGGTCTTCGGCGTCGGCGACGCTGGCTTCGCCCACCCCCAGGTTGCGCTGCCAGCGGAGCACGTGGGCGACGATGCGCGCTCGATCCAACAGCTCGATGCACCAGCGATCCCAGTGGGCCCCCAGCCCCCCCAGTTGGGGGGTGGACAGTGCGCGGCTGGCCAGCAGCATGGCGCAGCGATCCCACACCAGGTCGAGCTCGGCGATCCACCCGGCGACGGCGGAACGGGCCTCGAGCGGGAGCTGGTCGAAGCCATCGAGCAACAGGACCACACGTCCGCTCTCGAGCCATCGAACCGAGAGCTCGTGGGAGAGCCGGGAGCCCAGGTTGGGGCCCGCCTGGGTAGCCAACAGACCGGGGAGGGTGGGGAGATCCTCGAGCGAGAGGTCCCCCAGCTCCACCCGCAGGGGCAGCCGGCGATCCTCGCGCGCGAGCAGGTCGAGCTGTAGGGCGCGAAGCCAGACGGACTTGCCCGTGGCCGGCCCGGCCGTGACCAGCGTGCGGGCCCCGGGGGGGAGCAGCTGGCGGCACGCGGCGTCGAGGTCTTCGATGGCGTTGCGGCCGTTCCGTCTGCCTTCACAGGCCTCGCGTACGAGGCGAGGATGCACGAAGACCGCGTCCAGGGGCAGTTGCCTGCGGCGCTCGTCGGGGCGACCCGCGATGTTCGAGCTGCGGTCGCACTCGCGCGCCATGCGGCTTCGCAGGAGGTTCGAGAGCTGCTCGTCCCGGGCGCTCGCGGCGTCCGCATCGAGCGTTGGTGCCGGCCGTTGGCTGGCGTCCAGGACCTCTCTCTGCAGCTCGAGCTGCACCCGATGTCGGATCGTGAACCAGGGCTCGAACTCCGCGGCCAGCTGGCAGAGCCCTGCGATGACGGAGCGGGCCAGCAGCTCGAAGGGGCGCTCCAGACCTTCCTGGACGATGGACTCGGGTCGTTCGGCGTCGAAGCTGTCGGCCCACACCCGGTCGGGGTTCAGAGCTGCTCGAAAGAGCCGATCGGGCTCGCTCAGCAGGAGCGCCAGCTCGGCTCCCGAGAGGCGGGCCAGCACTCGGAGCCTGGCCGGCTCGAGGCGCTCCGCCGTGAAGAATGGCTCGAGCTCGTGCAGGCCCTTGGCCATGGCGGTGTCGAGGGCGTGCTTGAGCTGCCGCTCTTCTCGCCAGCGAGTCAGCCCCTTGCCGAGCGCGGACCGCAGCGCACCCCAGAGGATGCCTTGCAGCTCCTTGAGCAGGATGGCCTCGAGGGTCATGGCGGCCACTCCACCGGGCTAGCCCGCTCGCTGGGCGGCCCAGGGGGCGGCCGGAAGGCGGTGTACGTCGGGCTTGTAGCCGAGGACTTGCCAGACCTCGACGGCGCCGCAGCCCTTGATCTCCTGCTCGCCCATGCAGGTGCAGTCGAAGGCGTGGAGGATGCGCTCGTAGGTGTCGCGGGTGACCCGCACCTTGCCGCTGGCGCCGTGGGATTCCATGCGGCTGGCGAGGTTGACGGCGTCGCCCCACAGGTCGTAGATGAACCTTCGCTGGCCGATCACGCCGGCCACCACCGGCCCCGTGCTGATGCCAACCCTGACCTCGAGGGAACGGCCTCCCACCTTGGTCTCGCGCGCGGCCTCTACCATGTCCAGCGCCATCGCCGCGAGGCGCTCCGCGTGGTCGGGGTCTTCGCGGGGGACACCGGCGGCGACCATGTAGCAGTCGCCGATGGTCTTGATCTTCTCGACCGAGTAGTGCTCGGCCAGGGTGTCGAAGCGAGAGAAGACGTCGTTGAGCACGTCCACCACCTGGGTGGGGGCGAGGCCCCGGCACATGGGCGTGAAGCCGACGATGTCCGCGAAGAGGATGCTGGCGCCCTCGTGCTGCTGGGCGATGGTGCCGGGCTGGTGCTTGAGCACCTCGGCGATCTCGGCGGGGAGCATGTTCAGCAGCAGGGTGTCGGCCCGGTGCTGCTCGGCGCGGAGCTTGCTCAAGAAATAGGACAGGGTGAGCAGGGCGAGGAGGGAGCCACCCACGATGTTGGCTGCGGTGAAGGGCGCGAGCATCTCGGCAGGGATGGGCTTGACCCAGGACGCCGAGGGCGAGACCCACCAGCAGACCGTGAGCAAGGCCAGGTAGGCGGCGGTGGTCAGGCTCACGGCGCGGCGGCCCAGGAACATCATGGCCGCCAGCGGCGCGATGATGCCCCAGACCATGAAGGCACCCGACGACACCAGGCCTCCGAGGCTGTAGGTGATGGTCGTGATGTCGAGGAAGACGACGACGATGTGGAAGGTGGCGATGCCCCGCACCCCGCTGCCCTTGACGTGCAGCCAGGCCAGGGTGGCGGCCACCAGGGCTGCGTACGTGCCTTCGATCAGTGCTGTCACCGGGTAGCCCAGCACCCAGAAGATGCAGGCGAAGAGCAGCACCGCCGCCCCCCCCAGCACGTGCAGGGTCTTCAGCAGGTCGATGTCGGGGTGCGTGACGGGCCGGACGGAGACCATGGTCAGCCTGTATGCTGGATGGGCCAGGGGAACCAACGAGGACGGGGAGGGGTCACCGGGCCTTCTTTGCTACCACCACGGCCAGCACGGTGTAGGTCATGGGCTCGCCGTCCAACCTTCCGCTGGAGGCCGCAACGGCGAGATAGCGGGCCTTGTCGTTATAGATTGGGCGAATCGTGGTGGCCTCGGCCCTCGGGGGGATGGTCTGCACGAGCACGCGTCCGTCCTCGAGCTTCAGCTCCTCGTCAGCGCCGCCGCCGCCCGCAGCCTGGGTCGCCGCGCCCACGACTGCCAGATCCAACCCGTCATCGCCCTCGAGCGGGGCCAGCACCACCTGGACCGCGACGAGAAGCGGCTGGACGCTGCCCGTACCTTGGCAGCTCGAGCGGCGAAGTCCTTCGACCCCTGGGGTGCCGAAGAGAAGGCCAGGTGGGTCAAGGACCCGGAAGTGCTGAAGGCTTGGGGGCGGGGCCCACCCGTGAGCGCCCGTGCGTCCAAGCCTACGGCCCGTCACCGGGATGAACCCTCACCCTCGGAGTCCTACGCGCTCTCCGCGTCGAATCTCTACCCGCCGTCAGCGCCCCTCCCCCCCAGCGATCTCCCCCGCCTTGGCGATCAGCCCCACCAGCTCCTCGTCCTCGGGTACGCCCCTGTGGTGCCGCTCGGCGAGTACGCGCAGCCCTCCGTAATCCAGATCCTCCACCCACGGGCTCTCCCGCAGCAACTCGGCGAATGCTGCCGCGGAGAACGCTGCATGCAGGTCGGGTGACGCGGCGCCAAAGCTCTCGGCCATCGCCTGGGCCGACAGCTCCGTCAGCCACTCTTCGGCAGGGCCATTCCCCTCGGGTGGACGGGCGCGCAGGCGCACCACCGCCAGGTCGCCCCCGGCAGATTCCTGGGTCAGGGCCAGCTGGTACAGGGCGGTGACCTCGTGGCCGGGGCCCAGCTCACCGGCGTCTATGGCGTCGTCGCGGAACTCGTCGTCCTCGAGGGTTCGGTTCTCGTAGCCGAGCAGCCGCCAGGCCAGGACGATGTCGGGGTCGAACTCGATCTGCGCCTTCACGTCCCGGGCGATGGTAAGCAGGTTGCTGGTGAGCCGCTCGCCGAAGACCCTGCGGGCCTCCTTTCGGCTGTCCACGTAGAAGGCGTTGCCGTCACCCTGGTTCGCGAGCTGCTCCATGAGATCGTCGCGGTAGCCTCTCATGCCGAAGCCCACCGTGGTCAGGGTCGTGCTGCCACGCAGCTCACCCAGGCCCTCGAGGATCGCCTCGTGGTCGGCCAGGCCCACGTTGGCCCCGCCGTCGGAGAGCATCACGACGCGGTTCTCGCAGCCCGGTCGATGGCCCTCTCGCGCCAGGGTGTAGGCCAGGGTCAGGCCGTCGTCCATGGCGGTGGAGCCCCCCGAACGCAGGCGGTCGATGGCCCTGTGGATGCGCGGTCTCTCTGCGACGGAGGTGGGTGGCAGGATCAGCTCCGCACCGCCGGCGAAGGTGGCCAGGGAGATCGAGTCCTCCTCTCGAAGCCCGTCCACCAGTGTGTGCAGGGTCTCCTGGGCCAGGGGTAGGCGGTTCGCCGGGTACATCGAGCCCGAGCTGTCCACCAGGAAGACCAGGTTCATGGGCGGGCGGGTGCCCTCGTAGATCCGACCTTTCAGTCCCACCGCGAACAGGTGACGGTCCGGGAGGAAGGGATCCGGTGCGGCCTCGAGGTAGACCGCGAAGGGCGCTGGTCCCGCCTTGGAGGCGTAGGAATAGGGCATGGCGTTGACGAATTCCTCCACCCGCACCGCCGCGGGCTCGGGTAGCCAGCCAGCGTCGATCTGGGCGCGCACCAGGGCGTACGACGCAGTGTCCACGTCCACGCCGAAGGTGGAGCG
>CAZVHW010000045.1:7288-22573 GCA_964626835.1 uncultured Enterobacterales bacterium | reverse complement strand
GAGGTGCTCTTCCTGGACGCCAAGGAGAAGAAGTACATCGACGAGAGCGGCCCCGCGAACTTCTTCGCCATCACGGCCGAAGGCCAGTACGTCACGCCCCTGTCCCCGTCGATCCTGCCCAGCATCACCAACAAGTCCCTGATCACCCTCGCCGACGAGATGGGGCTCGACCCCCTGCGCCGCCCCGTCCACGTCGAGGAGATCTTCTCGTTCGAGGAAGCCGGCTGCTGCGGCACCGCCGCCGTGATCACGCCGATAGGCGCGATCACCTGGGGCGATCGCAAGGTGGTCTACGGCGACGGCGTGACCCCCCAACCCATCTGCACGGCGCTGTACGAACGGCTCGTCGCCGTTCAGATGGGCGATGCCGAGGACAAGTGGGGCTGGGTGCGAAAGGTGCCCGGGGGGTAGGGCCCTCGTCTCGAGGGTGGTCAAGCCGAGGCTTCGCTCCCGACGCGTTAGGGGTGGCGACCCACAAACAAGCACGAAGACCGGGAGCCCGAATGTCCAGCGGCGAGTTCATCGACACCATCCTCCTCATCGCCCTGCCCGCCTCGGGCAAGTCCGAGGTTCGCAAGTTCCTGCGCAACCTCCCGCGCGAAGACCGCATCCGCGACTTCCACGTCAGCGACACGGCTCAGCTGGACGACTTCCCCTACGTGGCCTTCCTGGGCAAGGTGGACCAAGAGCGCGAGAAGCTCGGGCTGGCGCGCGCCTTCTACATCGCCAAGAACGAACGTTTCCTCGTCCAGGACGACTGGGGCCTGCTGCTCCGGCTGGTCAGCGACGACTACGTCATCCTCAAGAACGACCTGCCCACCCCCGCAGCCGACTGCCTGGCGCTGTTCGAGCGCATCGACGGTCACCGCGCCGACATGAAGCAGCCGGTGGTCTTCTCCCCCATGGCTCCCGCCCAGCGCCAGCAGCTGGCGACCATCCTCCAGCCCGCCATGGACCACCTGATCGAGGAGCAGTGGGGCCGACGCGAAGGCTCGGTGGCCGGCAAGACCACCGTCATGGAGTGCGCCCGCGGCGGCGCCGACGGCGCCGACATGCCCCTCGAGGCCCCCGCCGGCTACGCCTTCTCCCTGGCCAACCACCGGCCCGAGGTGTTGGCCAACGCAGCGGTACTCTACATCAAGGTCACGCCAGAAGAGAGCAGACGCAAAAACAAGGCCCGCTACATCCCTGGCCTCGAAGACTCCGACCTACACCACAGCGCCCCCGACGTGGTCATGTTCAACGACTACGGCTGTGACGACGTGCAGTGGCTCATCGACAACGCCGCGGTGCCCAACACCATCCGCTTGCACGCCCACGGCCGCGATTGGAACCTGCCCATCGCGGTGTTCGACAACACCGACGACAAGACCACCTTCCTGCACGCCGACCCCTCTGAGTGGCAACCCGAGCACGTCCAAGCCGTGCGCGACGGCCTGTACGAGCCCATGCAGGGGCTGTGGAAGGCCTACCAGGCCCCGCGGCACGACTAGGGCCGACCGCATCCTTCGGGCACGCCGCCCTGCGATCCGAGCCGGGGACCCACACCGAACGCCCTGACGCCTGCTTCGACCTCCTCGAGCTCGCCGAGCGGGGGCTCCCCCTGTGCTGGCGCACGCATTTCGAGGTCCCGCCCGAAGGTCCTTCCTTGTACTTCCTGGGCTTTCGCATGGAGGGCGTGGAGGCCTGGGAGCCGCCCCCCGTGGGCGCAAGCGAGCGACTGGGCTTGGCCTTGCACCACCTCACGGCCCCTGGAGAGCCCATCCCCAAGGAGGAGGGACTACACTGATCCCTGACGGAGGTCTGGGTGTCCCTCGAGTCCGAGCGTATGGTGCTGATCGCCAGCCTGATGCTGGCGTGGACGGCTGCATGCCCGCAAGCCTGGAGCCAGACGAGCACCCAGCTCTCGCTGCCGGAAGGCGAGGTCCACGAACCCTGGCACCAAGCCTGGGCCGAGGTCGCGGCCAGTGCTCCCTCCGCCATGGCCGGCCTGCAGGTCACCATTCGAGCTGCAGAGAGCGGCTGGGAACTGGGCGTGAGAGACGACTACGGAGCTCGCCGGAGCGTGGCCGTGGACGCACCCCGAAGCCACGCCGAACGCCTGGATCTGCTCTACCTGGCCCTCTCGCTGGCCCGCCCGGAGCAGGGCACCCTGTCCTGGTCCGACCTCCCCGGCTCGACGGACCTGCCACCACCACCCGAGGAGCCCGAGCCGGAGCTAGCGGAGAAATCCCCACCCACCACGGCGCCCGCGGTCTCCGAGCGCCCCAAGCGCTCCTTCGTCTCGGCAAGCGGCGCGCCGTCACCCGGAAACGAATCCGAGACCCCTGCGGAGCCGACGGAAGGGAACGAGATCCCTACCGAAGACGTGGGGGCCCCCGAGGTCGCGGCCGTCGCCGCGCCCATCACCGACTCCCTGACACCGGCGAGCATGGTCCTCCCCCGCTCGGCCGACACTGCCTCCGTCGGCGCTCGCCGCGACCCCATCCCCATCCTGGACGATCCGGACAAACACCCGGCGGGCTGGCCCTCGTGGGCCTGGATTCAAGGGGGGCTCGGTAGCTGCTGGCGCCCTCAGACCCTCCCGGCCGCAGAAGGATTCCTTCGTGGCGGCTGGGTCACGAACCGAGTGCGGATGGGCGCAGGTGCACGCATCGGCACGCCCACGCGCCTCACCGCATTCGCCAAGGCGTCGGAACGTTCCACGTGGAACGTCGACCTGGTGGCCGGCCCATGGATCGGCTTGTTCCCCCGCATCGAGGCCGGCCTCGAGGCCGGCACGGCGCTGCGCTGGTACCAAACCGCCGGCGACATCGAAGAGATGCTTGCCACCCCCGTGGTCGCCCTCGAGATCGCCGGCCAGACCTCGCCCGCTCCGGGCGCGCGCCTGGGCCTCTACCTGCGGACCACTGTCGATACGGTCACCACCGGGCTCAACAACGGGCCATCGGGCGAAGACCCCCCTGACGAGTTCCTCTGGCACTGGAACGTGGCGCTGGGTTTCCACGCCGGGGGTCGCGGCCAACGCTCGCTCGCATCACGGGAGTGATCAGCTCTCGAGACCCGAATCACTACCACTACGGCATGACGACACACTCTCATCATCTTCCCGACCGTGGCGCCTCGAACGAGGAGACTCCCTCCCTGTTCGCGGCGCGCTGGCACGACGATGTCGCGGCCTGCCTGCAAGGGCTGGGTGCCACGCCGGTCGAACGCGAACGGCTGATACCCCAGGTCATCGAGCGGGCCCTGGCCCAGGAAGAAGAGCTGGCAGGCGGCAAGGTCCGCGGCGTGCTCCGCCGCGCGGCGCTGGACGCCTTCTCTCAGGGCCTGGTGGAGACAGCCCGGGCCGGAGATTCCCACGCAACCCATCGCCTGCTGGACGCCTGGCAGGTGGAGATCCTGCGCTGGTGCCGCTGGCAGTGTCCCCGCGGCCTCAACCACGAGGACGTCGCCCAAGACGTCATGGTGGCGGTGATGTCGCGGCTCCACGCTGTGCGGGAACCCAACCGCTTCCGGGCTTGGCTCTGGGGCGTCACCTGGCGCACGGTCCAAGCCAAGCGTCGCAAGGCCTGGTTCTGGCGCTGGGTCCCGGGTGAAGCGGAGCAGCACGTGGACGCCCTGGACGATCCGACGAGCGGCCTGGAGCGCAACGAGCGTAGTCAGACCGTCCAGCGGGTCCTGGACAAGGTGGATCCAGTCCACCGACAGCTCTTGTGGCTGTGCTACGTCGAAGGCCAGACCCGACGCGAGCTGGTCGCACTGCTCGGCATGCCCGAGGGTACCTTGAACCGGCGGCTCACCGCCGCCCGCCGCGCCTTCGAGAAGTTGGCGCGCGAACACGGGCTCGGCCCCGACGGCCAGCCCACCGCACCGGAGGTGGTGCATGGCTGAATGGAACTACGCCGAGCTGCTTCGCGAACACGCGCAGGAGCCAGACGCCGACGAGGTCCTGCGGGTACGCCGGCGGGCCAACGAGCGCGTGGCGCAACGCCGCAGGCCCCTGGTCTGGATCTTGCTACCCGCGGGGTTGGCCCTGGCCGCGGCAGCCGCGGGCATGGCGCTCTGGCTGGCGCCTGCCGACACCCCAGAACCCACACCCCTCGCTTCCCAGGACAGCTGGGAGCAGACCAGCTCTCAACCAGGTGTCCAGCTGGCCTTCCAGGGTAGCGGTCAGGTGGCGTCTCCATCGGTCGTCAACTGGGAACAGGGCGAGCTGCAGGTCGAGGTCGAGCCCGACCGCGGCATCGACTTCCGCGTGCACACCGAGGAAGCCACCATTCGCGTCGTCGGAACGGTCTTCTCCGTAGGCCGCAGCTCCCTGGGCACCACCGTGGCGGTGGATCGTGGGAAGGTCGAGGTCACCTGCACGGACGAGGACCCCGTCCTGGTGGCGGCCGCCACCGACCACCTCTGCCTCCGCAGTCCCGCAGCGGCCCTGGGCTGGGCAAACGAGCAAGAGCGCGCGGGTGGCTCGGCCAGCGACATCCTCCGGGCGGTGGAGCGAGGCCTGGCCCTCTGCACCAGCTCGGATCCCGTCCACGACGAGCTCGAGGTGCTGCGCATCCGCTCCCTGGACAGGGCGGGCCTGCCCGAAGAGGCGCTCCGTGCTGCCGAAGAGCGACTGAACCGCGGCGCCCCGCTCCGCACCACGGAAGTGCGACAGGCCGCGGCCCGCATCGCCTTGGACCTCGGGGGCTGCGGCGCAGCCCAGCATCACCTCGAGGCACTGGTCAGCGACAACCACGGTGCGGCTCTGGTGCTGCTGGCCGACTGCGAGGCTCCCTCCGATCCGACCCGAGCCCGGGACCTCCTCGAGCGCGCTCTGACCCTCGAGCCTCCCCAACCACAGGTCCTGGCCATCCAGGCCCGTCTCGAACACCTGGATCCCGGAGGTGCCGCCGAGTGAGCCGTCTCCTTCTCCCCCTCCTGGCCGGCGCGAGCCTGGTCGCCTACGGGTGCAGGCCGAGGGTGGTGGAGTTCACGGAGGTCGACACGGGCGCCTTTCCCCAGTCGCAGCTGTGGCTCGATCCGGAACGCATCGAGTTCGACGCCAGTGCGAACGAGCAGTTCGGGACCTTCGCCGCCCACAACCTCGGCGACGCACCGCTGACGTTCGCCACCATCGAGCTCGTGGGAGACGACGCCTTCACCTTGGTCGCAGACGACCTCCCGGGCACGATCGAGCCCGGGGGCCGCATCGAGGTTCTGGTGCACTATGCCACGGGCGTGGACCACGCCTCGGCCCAGGTTCTGATCAGCAGTGACGATCCGGACTCACCCCTGGCCCACGTCACCCTGACCGGGGAACCCCTGGTCCCCGAGCTGTACGTCACTCCCGCCGAATACGACTTCGGCACCGTCTCTCCCGGTTGCGAGGTGGAGCAGGATCTGGTGCTCTTCAACCTCGGCAAAGCGGATCTGGAGATCAACAACCTCCAATACAGCACGGACAACCAGTGGCTCTGGGTATCGCGAGCGCCCGATCTCCCCGTCGTCCTGGAGCCCGGCGAGGCTGCGACCGTGACGGTGACCTTCGCGCCTGAAGAGGAGGGAATGGACAGCGCCACCCTGATGGTCTTCTCCACCGATCCCGAGGCCCTCGCGAGTGCCACCCAGCGGGGCGAGTCGGAATGGGAGTGGGTCCACGCCACCGAGCTCTCCTATCGGCCCGTAGACCTCGTGCTGGTGCTCGACCAGTCGGGCACCATGACCGACGATCTCTCCCGCGTAGCCGATGCCATGGAGGCACTCGTGGACGGCCTGGACGAGGCCGGACTGGACTGGCAGGCTGCGGTGGTCTCGGCCGAGAGTGGCTGTTTCCACTACGACATCGTCACCAGCACCACCGTGGACCCGGCCACGACCTTGAGCGAGGCGGTCCAGGACTTCCACTACGGCGGCTGGGCCGAAAAGCTGCTCAAGCTGCTCTACAGTGCGGTCCTCCGCGGAGACCAGGACGATTGCAACGCCGGCCTGTTCCGGGACGACGCCATCCTCCACGGCGTGGTCATCACCGACGAACCCCATCAGGACACCGAGCCCGCGCCCTATTGGGTGGAAGAGCTGCAGGACGAGCTGGGGGAGGAAGCGCGGCTGATCGTCTCGGCGGTGGCTGGGGACGTTCCCGGTGGCTGCACGGGAGCGAGCCCCGGGGTGGACTACGACGACGCGGTGGAGATGACGGGAGGCCTCTTCCTCTCGATCTGCGACGAGCTGGACCGCATGGGCGAGCTCGGCGCCACGTCCAAGCGCGCGGTGGTGCCGCTTTCGCCGCAACCCAACACCGACACCATCAGCGTGGAGGTGGACGGTGTGGAGTGGACCGACGGCTGGCACCTGGACCAGGAGGATACCCGCTTGGTGTTCGACACCCAGCCCGAGGGGGAGGTGGAGGTGACCTACGGGGTGAAGGACTGCGACCCAGACGACTGAGCCAGGTGCGCCACGGAGAACACCTACCAGGTGCCGTTGCGACGCCCCATCCGCAGGCCGAGCAACGCCAGCAGACCCAGGAGCGGGGTCGCGCCGTGCCGCGAAGCACCGGCACAACCGCACCCCCCCTCGCAGTCCACCAAAGGGTCCCACGCATCCTCGCCGTCGGAGACGAAGCTCGCGCACTCCACCACGTGCACGGGGGGTTGTTCGCCCTCGCCCACCACGTAGAGGCGCCGCCCGTCGGACCCGAACGCCACCGCCTCGCCTCGGCCGGGAGGCGGGGTGGGCAGAGGCACGGGATCCCGACCCAGCACGTCCTCGAGCGAGCTGCCCATGGCTCCGGAGAACAACATCAGATCCTCGTCCGTGCGCAGCACCACACGCCACCCACGGGGTGAGACGGCACCTCCAGTGACGGCGGCCTCGTCAGCCCCATGGTCGGTCAGGTCGAAGGTGGTGACCCGCTCGAGGTCCACGGGATTGCTCGAGGGTGCCGGCTGGGGTGGAATCGTGGGAAAGGCGTAGACGCCCGTCTCCTGACCCTTGGTGAGCACCAGCACCTCGCCCGTGTCCGGGTGCACCAACACGGCCTCGGCATCGTGGGGCCCGTCAGGGTAGCGGAAGTGCACCTCGTCGAGGGGCGACATCTGGGAGACCACCGCAGCCCGGGTGACGGTGGGTTCCTCGACTCGGTACACCACCCCGCCACCGCGCTCCAGGTCGTTGTCGCCGATGTCGGCCAGATGCAGGCAGGTGCACGGAGCCTCGAAGTGCGGACAGGGCCCGGGTGCCAGATCCTCCCAATCCTCGTTGTCGTAGGCCACGAGCTCGTAGCGTCCCCAGGAATCGCCCTGCAGCCCAACGGCGTACAGGGCGTTGCCCCCACCCCGATCGTTGTGCATCCAGAGCACCCCCGGGTCCACGTGGCTGGCGGTGAGGCCCGAGACCTCCGTGAGCTCGGCGTTGTCGACGGTGCCCAACTCCTCCACTCCTCGCCAAGCCGTGCAGGTGCCATCATCGCGGGCATGGATGGCGACGACGAGGAAGAGGGAGAGATGGACCATGGGAGTGAACCTGGGCTCCTAGCGTCGGGCCAGGCCACTAGATAGCCTCATCGCACCCCCCTCGAGCGCCAGTAGACCGCACCGTGGCACATCCATCCAACCTCGCCGCCACCATCGCCCGGACCTAGCTGCTCACCATGCCGAGAAGGTACGGGATCTACGGCGAGCTGTGGACCCTACTCACCACACCCCGCATCCTCCGCGTCGGAGAAGGCGACCATGAGGTAGCCGCCATCGCTGGTGTCGTGCCAACGGCCCGTGCGGGGATCGTAGACGTAGGGGCAGCTGGTTGCGTCATCACCCTCGCGCCCGGCCAGGTCTTCGTTCCCCTCACCGGAGAGAAGCGCCTTGACGTCGCTGGCCACTTCACCCACACCCTCGTGGAAGCCTGACTGCAGGGTGAGGCCCGCGGCGACGATAGCCACGATCAGCACCGAGAGGAGCAAGACGTACTCAGTCGTGGAGGCGCCGCGGCGGCCAAACATGGTGAAGCTCCCGAGGGAGGGGGCAGGCTTCAGGAAGTGCAAATATCATGCCGGCCGAAGCGCGCCAGAAGGCATTGCGGGCCCAAGGGCGGACCTCCCCCGACCGAAATTTCGCCCCCTTTCCGTCGCACGAATCCGGGACTGGGACAGGGATGCCCCAACCCGCCGACGATCAGCGCGGCCCGATGAGGCTCTGCAACGCGCTCTCGCGATTGGCCATGAAGTCCCGCATGGCGTCCTGGTAGTACACAACGTACTCGTCGGTGTACCAGTGGTTCGTGTCCTCGAGGACCCAGGGCTCGATCTGGTCGTGGACGTGGTCGAAGTACTCGAGCCAGCCCCACTCGACCGCGCCGTCGTGGATCTCCCAGCTGCGTTCCTTCATGGCCTGGAGGCAGCCGTCCACGGCCTTGCAGCGCTGGGCCAGGATGCCGTTGACCGACAGGGGATCGTTGTCTGGGTAGTAGAAGGTCTCGTCGGCGCCGTGGGGGAAGAAGACCAGCTTGTCGCTGTCGGGTTCGTGGTAGAAGTGGCAGTCGTCACCCGGCGACGCGTAGGGGTAGCTGTCGTACTGGCCCACCACCGCGCCCGCGGCCCAGTAGGACACGAAGGCTTCCCAGTCGAAGTAGGGATCAGCCGCATCGAGGGCAGCCTGGCCTGACAGCTCCATGGCGTTCGCCACGGCCTGGATGTGTTCGCGGTCCTCTTCGCCGTACTCGAGCTGAAAGCAGCCCGCCGAGCCGTAGGCATTGGGGCAGGGCACGTAGCCGTCGTAGAAGTCGACGTCCCAGATCTCCCAGAGGCTGCCGTCCTCGTTGTCGAACCAGCGGCGGATCATGTCCTTGTTGGCGTTCTCGAGCAGGGCATACAGCCCGTAGAAACGGTCGGAGACCACCTCGCCATCGCCATCGAGCTCCTGCACGTAGAGCAGGGCGTGATTGGATCGGTAGGCCGGGATGCCGGCCTCCCGGTAGGTCCTGTAGACCACGCGCTCGTGCATCATGGAGTAGTCGTCGTTCATGTTGTTGAGGGTGATGCCCTCGAGCTCGAGGAACTCCGTGGTCTCGTCGTAGCGATTGAAGTCCACCTTGATGGAGGGCTTCGAGCGGAAGTCCTCGAACGAGTTCTCGCCCTTGAGCCGGATGGCGATTGGATCGTACTCTCGCTCGTCGTAGACGAAGCTGGCTTCGACCCACTCGTGCTCACCCCCGGAATACTCAGCCTGCAGGGCGGCGGCATTCTCGACCGAGATCCTGATGGTGAAGACCGGCAGCTCGTCGTCGTCGAAGATGGCCGCCGACGGCTCGGGGGCGTCGGGGATGGTGTCCGGTCCCGCGGTGTCCACGGGATCGGGAGCGGTGTCCTCGGGCTGCGTGTCGGGCACCTGGCTGTCGCCACTGTCCACCACCGCGCCGATCACGCCAGGGGGCTCACACCCCACGGCCAGCATTCCCAGGGCCAGCAGGTAGGCGCTCCGGGCAGGACTCACAGCGCGTTCGCCTCACCCGGCGTGGGGGAGTCGTCGAAGTCCCAGGTGGACGAGCCGTCGGGAATGCGGGCCGCCGAGTAGTCGGTGACCTGCTGGCCAAACTCGATCTTGGTCAGCGGGGTCATGTCCGGCAGGCACAGGCCGATCTGCTCGCCCGCCTTGTTGAGCTTGAAGTTGAGGTGGTAGGGGCCCTCTTCCTCGTCGGCGTCGGCGAAGAACACCGCATAACCGTTGGCTTCGACGGTGGCGCCCGCCTCGATCTCGTGCTCGTTGCACTCGTGCAGATTGTCCGTGAAGAAGTAACCCTCGAGATTCACGGACGTGTCGGTCAGGTTGATGACCTCGATCCAGTCGGGGAAGGTCCCTGGGTACTCAGTGTCTTCGTAGGCCGTGCTGTTCGAGGCCATGAACTCGTTGACGATGACGACCGGATCGTCATCGACCGGATCGTCGGTCACGTCGGGATCGTTCGGTGGGGTCGTGTCGGTGTCCGTGTCGTCGGGGGTGTCGCTGTCGCCGCCGCAGATCGCGTAGCTCATGCAGCCCGCGTCCAGACAGTCGATCGCGCCATCGTCGTCGTTGTCGAGGCCATCCGAGCACTCGCCGGAGGACTTGCCCTCGCCGATCTTGGGGGTACAGCCGGTATCGATCATGCCCGCGAGCACCACCATGGGCAGCAGCATCGTCGTGTAGGTACGCATCGTCATCCTCTCTGCCTGGGTCAGAACCACGGCATTATACAGCGAGTCGCCTTGTGTGGAACCTAGCCTGGGTCAAGGAAACACGATCCGGGTTTCTCCGCCATGACACAACCTGGGGTAAGATTGAGCGCTCGCGTCGCCCTCTCGGACGTCCCATGCAGAAGCTGCCCCCAACGCCGCTGTACCTCCTGCCCCTCGCCCTGGCGCTCGGCTGCTCCACCCGTCCGGCGGTCTACATCAACGAATTCATGGCGGACAACGAGGCAACCCTCGCAGACGGCACTACCGGCGAGTACCTCGACTGGATCGAGCTGCACAACGGCGGGGACGAGCTCCTGATGCTCGAGGGTTTCTACCTCACCGACAGCCTGGCCGACCCCATGCAGCACGCACTCTCGGGGCTGCTGGCCATCGACGCCGGGGGCTACCTGCTGCTCTGGGCCGGTCAAAATGCTGCCAACGATCCCACCCACCTGAACTTCGCCTTGGCGCGCGACGGGGAAGAGCTGGGCCTGTTCTGGCAAGAACCGGGCACGGGCAACCTGCTGCAGCTCGACGGCATCGCCTACGAGGCACAGCGCACGGACGTATCCCTGGCACGGGACGAGGACGGCATCGGGGCCTGGCTGTACCAGGACCGCCCAACACCGGGTACCGGCAACCAATGAGCCCACTCCGCGCCGACAGCTCGGCCCGAATCCGGCTCCTGGCAGGGGCCGGCGCGATCTTGCTGCTGGTGATCATGGCCATCGCCATCCCCCACTGGGGCGGGCTGCGCCTCAAGGCCATGGTGGACGCCGACCAGACCTTCCGTCTGACCGCCCTGTCCGAAGGCAGCCACCAGTGGAGCCTGCGCAACGGCTGGCCGGCCGAGGGCGAGGCCCTGGTGCGCGAGCAGGTGCTCGAGTTCGAGCGCAGCGACTTGGTCGAGCTCGCCATCAACCCCGAGCTCTCCCCCGGGGACGAGGTCGAGGAAGGCCAGATCGTGGCCTGGCTCCGCTCGCCCAGGGACGTGCGTCGCGGGGTGGAGATCGAAGCCCTGCAGGGCGAGCTCGTGGCCCAGAGGGCCCTGCTGGCCGCCGGCCAGCGCGCAGAGGAGATCGAGGAAGCCCGCCAGCGAGTGTTGCTGGCCCAAGCCGCCTGGGAAGGCCACCAGACCGAGCTCGAGCGGGTGCGACGGCTCCACGGCGAAGGGGCGGTCTCGGACGCAGAGCTCGAGACGATCGAAGTCCAGGACCGCCTCCTGGCCCTCGAGCGAGAGGTGGCCAACGCCGCGCTCCAGGTCGCGCGATCCTCGGCAAGGCCCGAAGCCATCCAGGCGGTCGAGGCACGGCTCCAGGCGCTCCAGGCCCGCGCCGACGAATTGGCGGAGCGCCTCGCCAAAGAGACCATCCGCAGCCCCATCACCGGGCTGCTCGAGATGGGCGGCCGCCGCGTGGTGCTGCGCGTCTACGACCTCGACCCGGTCTATCTGCGCATGGCCGTTCCCGAAGCGGACCGCCACCGCGTCCAGGTGGGCTCTCCAGTCCGCTTCCACGGCGTCGCCGTGGCGCGGGCCGAGTACGAAGGCAAGGTCGTGGACATCAGCGAGGACGCGGCCACGGTGAACGGCTCCCAGGTCTTCTGGGTCAGCGCAGAGGTGCCAAACCCGGGCACGAAGCTGCGCTCCGGCATGTCGGGCGTGGCCCGCATCGAGCTCGAGGGCTCGGGTCGCGGCCTCTTCAACACGGTCTGGAGCGAGCTGATGGGGTTCGGACAATGAGCCAGCCCGTCGACATCGGCCGCTTCGAGCTCAAGTACGCCTGCCACGAGTCCCTGCGCGAGCGCCTGATAGAGCTGGCGTCCGACCACGTCCGGCCCGACAAGCACGCCCTCGACCTGCAACACGGCTGGAAGGGCTACGAGGTCCACAGCCTCTACCTGGACACTCCGAGGCTCGACGACTACCGCGAGCGCCTGGCCGAGCGCAAGGTCCGCAACCGACTGCGCGTGCGGACCTACGGACCCTCCGAACGCGGCCCCTTCCCGGTCTTCCTCGAAAACAAGCGCAAGCTCGAAAACTGGGTCATCAAGCACCGCATCGCGCTGCCTGTCGACTCCTTCACCTACACCGCGAGCACCGAGCGCGAGCCTTGGCGACGCTGGGTGCCAGCCATCCAGGGAGCGGGGCGCTATGCCGCCGATCACTTCGTACGCCTGACCACCGAGAACAGACGGATCCCCGTGTCCGTGGTGCACTACACCCGCGAGGTCTTCGTTGGCATCGATCCCGACCGCCCCAAGGTGCGCTTCACCCTGGACCACGGCGTCACCGCGAGCGTCCGCGACATGGGCTGGTCCCAGCTCTACGGCCCTCCCCACGTCAACCTGCTCCCGCCGGACTGGATGGTCGTCGAGATGAAGTTCGGCGGCACCAAGCCCGGCTGGATGCGCCGCATCTGCAAGGAACTGGTCCTGCGCGCCGGCCCCGTCTCGAAGTTCGGCCTGAGCGTCGCCATGGGTGCCGCTGGCAACCGCTACCACGAGGTCCGCTACCTGACGCCCCGGCCCGTGCGCCGGCTGGGTCTCCCACCCCGGCCCCTCGCCACCAAGCTGGAGGTCCGACCGTGACCGAGATCGCGCTGGCCTTCGGCACCCCGCTCAACCTCGGCGTGACCGAGATCTTCCAGGGCCTCTTCCTGGCCCTGGTGCTCGGCCTGGTGATCGCGCTGGTGTACCGCGCCTCGGTCCCCGGGCGGTCGCTCAACCCCTCCCTGCAGGCCTCCCTGGTGCTGCTGGCCATCATCGGCGCCATGGTGATGATGGTCATCGGAAACAACCTGGCCCGGGCCTTCACCCTGGTGGGCGCCCTGGCCATCATCCGCTTCCGCACCCGCCTGCGCAGCCCCTGGGACATCACCTTCATCTTCTTCTCCCTGGCCACCAGCATCGCATGCGGCGTCTTCGCCTTCCGGGTGGCCATCCTGGGTGTGCTCATCGCCTCCCTGACGGTGCTGGCCCTGCAGGCCACCCTGCTGCGCCGTGCCCGGAACCCGGCGATGATGCTGCGTTGCGACCTGGCCGCCTACGAGGCCCGAGAGGAAGCCATCGCGCCGGTGCTCGACGAACAGCTGAAGTCCCGCTGGTTGGTCGAAGCTCGTTCGCTGCGTTTTGGCGAGACCCTCTCCTACCGCTACCGGGTGGTGCTCGAGAGACCAGACCGCATCGAGGACTTGCTCCAGGCCCTCGCCGACATCGAAGGCGTGGAACGGGTCGTGGTCTACACCGAACCGGACGGGACGGGCCAGACATCCTGATAGGCTGATCGGAACGCAGGTTCCACGGTGCCCATTCTCCCCTGCCACTCCCTGACGGCCTCCTGCCTGCTGCTCGCAGGCTGCTGGGGAAACAAGGAGGTGGAGTTCCCGGCGGGCCTGGAACCCCTCGAGGCCAACACCGCCCCTTGGCCCGAGGCCGCGGGGGGCGACGACTACCCCGAGGCCCTCGAGCTGGTCAGCGGCCAGGACGAGTGGCTCTGGGCTCACGGCCGAGGCTACGTGCACGCCTCGCTCGCCGACACCTGGGAAGCCCTGCGGGATCCAGACGTGAACGTGGACCGACGCCGGGTGGCGTCCTTCGAGACCACGTGGGACGTGCCCCAGGAATACGACTACTGCTACCGCATCCACATGGTGGTCGAAGACCTCGTCACGCTCGAGTGGGACATCGACTACAACCACGGGGTCATCAACGGCAGCCTCGACGCCCCCGAGGTGGTGGGCATCCGCTGGTTCAAGAGCGAGGGCTCCGCCTTCATCGACATGCTGGTGATCTCCATCGCCGCCTACGAGCTGGAGGACGACGTCACCGCCCTCGAGTTCGTCTACTGGCTGGACGCGACGGCCACCAGCGAAGAAGACCTCACCCAGTACCTGACGGACCTGTTCGTGGATGTCGTCGCCTTCGCACACGACGAGCCGCTACCGGAGTACGAGCAGGAGTGAGGGGCCCAACCGTCACCCCATCACCTCCATCGCCCAGGCCTCCAACGACTTGATGCGATCGCGCAGCTGCGCCGCAGCCTCGAACTCGAGCTTGCGCGCGTGGTCTTTCATCTGGCGGCGCAGGCGCTCGATGGTGCGGGGCAGGCTGTCCAGGGTGATCTCGGCGGCTTCGTCGGGAGCGTCGGCCTTGCGCACGGGGACCGTGACGTAGTCGGCGTCGAGCAGCTGGGCGAGGGGGGAGTCCACCGCCTTGACGATGGTCTCGGGGGTGATGCCGTGGGCTTGATTGTACGCCTGCTGCTTGGCCCGGCGGCGGGTGGTCTCGTCCATGGCCTTGTGCATCGATTTCGTCACCCGGTTGGCGTACAGAATGCAGCGACCGTTGACGTTGCGGGCGGCGCGCCCGATGGTCTGCACCAGGGAGGTCTCGGACCGCAGGAAGCCTTCCTTGTCGGCGTCGAGCACCGCCACCAGGGAGACTTCCGGCAGGTCGAGCCCTTCGCGCAGTAGGTTGATGCCGATGAGCACGTCGAAGCTTCCCAGACGCAGATCGCGCAGGATCTCCATGCGCTCGAGGGTATCGATGTCGGAGTGCAGGTAGCGAGCGCGAACCCCCAATTCGGCGTAGTAGTCGGTGAGCTCCTGTGCGAAGCGCTTGGTGAGCACCGTGACCAGTACACGCTCGCCGCGCTCGACGGTGCTGCGGATCTCGTGCAGCAGGTCGTCCACCTGGATGTCCGCCGAGCGCACTACGATCTCGGGATCGAGCAGGCCGGTGGGACGAATGACCTGCTCGCAGGTGACGCCGCCGGCCTGCTCGATCTCCCAGTCGCTCGGAGTGGCGGAGATGAAGATGGCCTGGCGGACCCGCGCCTCGAACTCCTGGAAGTCGAGGGGTCGGTTGTCGATGGCCGAGGGCAGCCGAAAGCCGTGGCGGACCAGGGTTTCCTTTCGGGCGCGGTCGCCTCGGTACATGCCGCGTACCTGGGGCACCGCGACGTGGGATTCGTCCACCACCAGCAGGAAGTCGCGGGGGAAGTACTCGAGCAGGGTGGGCGGCGGGGTGCCTGCACCCCGGCCCTCGAGGTGACGGCTGTAGTTCTCGATGCCCTTGCAGTGGCCGAT
>CAZVHW010000045.1:0-7278 GCA_964626835.1 uncultured Enterobacterales bacterium | reverse complement strand
GATCGTACATCGTCCGCTGCTCGAGCCGCTGGGCCTCGAGCAGATCGCCGCGGCCTCGCAGCTCCTGCAGGCGCTCGAGCAGCTCGTCCCGGATGGCCGTGACCGACTGCTTCATGCGGTCGGGGGGCAGCACGTAGTGCGTGGCGGGGAAGACCGTGAGCCACGGCAGGGCTCGAAGGCGCGTGCCGCGCAACGGGTCGATCTCGAAGAGGGCCTCGACCTCGTCGCCCCACAGCTCGATGCGCAGGGCCTTGTCGCTTTCGTGGGCCGGGAAGACCTCGATGACGTCGCCCCGCACGCGGAAGGTGCCCCGGTGGAAGTCCATGTCGTTGCGCTGGTACTGAATCTCCACCAGCTTGGCCAGGATGTCTTCTCGCCGCACCGACTGCCCCTGTTCGACCCGCAGCAGCATCTTGTCGTAGACCTCGGGCGAGCCGATACCGTAGATGCAGCTGACCGAGGCGACGATGATGACGTCGTTGCGCGTGAGCAGCGAGCGGGTGGCGGCGTGGCGCAGCTTGTCGATGCGCTCGTTGATGAGCGAGTCCTTTTCTATGTAGGTGTCGGTGGCCGCGACATAGGCCTCGGGCTGGTAGTAGTCGTAGTACGAGACGAAGTATTCCACGGCGTTGTTGGGGAACAACCTGCGGAACTCGCCATAGAGCTGAGCCGCCAGGGTCTTGTTGTGGGCCAGCACCAGGGTGGGCCGCTGTACCTGGGCGATGACGTTGGCCACGGTGAAGGTCTTGCCCGTGCCCGTGGCACCCAGCAGCACCTGGTGAGACCGCTTGGCCTCGAGGCCGGCGACCAGGGTCCGGATGGCCAGGGGTTGGTCACCACAGGGGGACAGCTCGGTGCTCAGCTCGAAGCGCATGGGCCTCACCGCGACAGAGGGCGGCGCTTCTCGTAGCGCGCCTCCGCCATCAAGGCCGGTCAGCTTTCGTCCGGCTGTCGGGGTGCCGGTTCGCCCCACGAACCGAACCGCCATCTCCTGCCCGACATCCCCCCTGGCGGTTCGTTATGCGAACCGCAACGCCATCTCTCGCCCGACATCCCCCCTGGCGGTTCGTTATGCGAACCGGAAAGCCATCTCTCGCCCCACATCATGCCCAGCGGTTCGTAATGCGAACCGGTACGGCATCTCTCGTCCGAGAAAGGGCCCGGCGGTTCGTCTCGCGTGTCGTCAGGCCAATGCGAAGCTTCTTCCGAGCTCCGCCCTGCCGACATGATCTGCAAGGAGGCCACGACCAACGGCCCACCCGTACCCCCACCGCTTGATGGGAGCCCGTGCCCGCGCTACAACGCCCGGGCTCTCGCCCCCTGGAGGCCGCTTGCACGCTCTAACGCGGCTTCGGACCTACCTCGACAGGCTCCCGACCGTCACACCGTACACCGTCCTGTTCACCGGGGCCGCGCTGGTCTGCGCGCTGATCACGGTTGGCGTGGGCCCCTGGTCGCCCACGGCACTGGACCAGGTCGAAGCAGCCCTGGCGCGCGGCGATGTCACGGCGGCCCTGTCCACCTGCGAGCAGGTGGCCCGCTTCGGGATCACGGACACCCAGCGCGACCGCGCGCGCTACCGGGCTGCCCTCGTCCGATCGGCCCTGCCCGGCGAGAAAGCCGGCACCATCAAGCTGCTGCGCACGCTGCTCCGAGACGGGGTGCACGATCCGCAGCTAGAGGCCCTGGCCCTCACCCTGCTGGCCCAAACCCTCGAGTCCCAGGGACAGCACCTCCGCGCAGCGCGGCGCTACGAACAGATCGCCCGCCTGACCCCCGAATCCACGCCATGGCTCCAGTCGGCGTCGCTGGCGTGGGAGCGCGTGGGCCGCACCGACCGCGCCCTGTTGCGACAGGCCCAGGTGGCCATCGGTGGCTCGGACCAGGTCGCCGAAGCCCGGCTGGCCATGGGGCGCTTGAGCCTGGGTCAGGGCCGCACGGACCGCGCCTACGCCCACTATGCCGCCGCCCTGCGAGCCGATCCCACCCACGAGCAGGCCCGCCTCGCACGCTTGGGCATGGCCATGGCGCTGGACGCCATGGGGCGCTTCGATCTGGCCATCGCCGAGTTGGACGAAGCGGCCCACGGCCACGACCACGACCACGACCGCGCCATCGGCATCACCCGCGAACGCGTCGCCCGCCGAGCCATCGAGGAGCAAAGCACTCCGTGAGGCCGCCCCGCTGGCTGCTCCTGCCTCCCCTGTTGCTGGCTGCCTGCACCGGCGACCCACCGGAAGAACCCCAGAACCCGGATCGCGATCCCGCCCTCGACGTGCTCACCGAGGAGCTCGAGCTCGCGTCGTTGTACCAACTCCACGACGCCCGTGCGGCGCTCGCCGGAAAGGACGATCTTCGCTCCATTGACCGGCGCCGAGCCCTGGACCTGGCCTCCCACAACCGCTCTCCGGCGCAGGTCGACCCCGATCTCCCCGCCGACTTCCCCGCCGAGCATCGCGAGCGAGAGCAGACCCTACGACGGGCCTGGCAGACGCGACACCTGGCCTTTTCCTGGGACAACCTGGACGCCGAGGCTCAGCTCGAGCCACGACCCGAGACGCTCTCCCTCACCTGGCTCGTGCTGGCCCACTACCTCCCCCTCGCGCGCAACAAGCAGCCCTTCGAGATCCCATGGGTCCGCGACTACTTCGAACGAAAGTCGTGGTATGTCCCCCAGGATGGGCCGCTGTACCTGAGCTACCTCGACAAGGTCCAGATGGAGCGCATCGAGACCGAGATCGCCGCCATCACGCCCCACGAGCTCGAAGACTGGGTAGCGTCCCTGCCCCTCCCGGGCATGAGCGCGGCCGAGGCCCGGATCGAGGCCCGGCTGGCCAATCGCCTGCTGACCGGCGGCACCGTGTTCGAGGAGCCGACCCCGTGAGCACCGTCCCACCAGACGATCCCCGGTCCCGCTCACCATTCCAACAAGTCCTGCACCGACCCACCCGCCTCGGCTGGCGCGAGCGCCTGGGGTCCCTGGGCCTGGCGATTCTGGCCTCCGCGTTGCTCGCCGCGCTCGTCTTCACGCTCTGGTGGCTGTGGATCACCTGGATGCCCGTGGACGAGGGCAGCGAGGGGCCCATCCCGCTGCTGCTGGACGTGGAAGGGGCCCAATAGGGGGAGGCTCACTACACTCCTCGGACAAAGCCGCTCCCCACCCCGGGGAGCGAGGCTAGCCTACAGAGGCTCTGGAGAACCCCTTGCCCCGCGCCACCGCACCCCTGCAGGCGGCCCTCGCCGCCCTCGCAACGGCATGCCTCGGCGGCCCGCCCGCCGTGCTCGGGGACTACGACCCCCTGCCATGGGTGGATCCCTTCATAGGAACGGGAGGCGAAGGCTTCGGCCAGGGTTCCCTGTTCCCTGGTGCCGCCGCACCCTTCGGCATGGTGGCTCTGAGTCCGGACACCCGCTCGAAGTCGAGCCACGTCGAGAGCTTCCACAACGGTGGCTACTGGCACGAGGACAGCCTGCTGACGGGCTTCTCGCACCTGCACCTGGCGGGCGCGGGGGTGCCGGATCTGGGCGCCCTGCTCTTCCACCCGGCGCCCTGGATGGTCCCGGAGCTCTGTGAAGCCACCACTCGCACCGTGGGCTTCTCCCACGCGGACGAGCGAGCGAGCCCCGGCACCTATGCCGTCACCTTGGCCAACGGCATCCAGGCCGAGGTGACCGCGGGCCAGCGGGTGGGAATCCAGCGCTACGCCTTCCCCGAGGGCGCCAACCCGACCGTGATCGTGGACCTCGCTCACGGCCTGGGTAGCGAGGGCGAGCGCGAACCCGCCAGCCTGCGGCTCTACCCGGAGTTCGGGGCGATGGGCGGCACCATGCACGTCAGCGGCGCGCTCTCCAGCCGCTTCGGGGGCTTCGAGCTCCACTTCTGGGCGGAAGCGAGCGAGCGTCCCACCTCCTGGGGCGTATGGGGAGATGGCGAGCGCTTCCGCGGCAGCGACCAGGTGGAGGCGAAGGACGCCGGCGCCTGGTTCAGCTTCTCCGACCTCGAGCAAGGCGAGCCGCTGGAGATGCGGGTCGGTGTGAGCTTCACCTCCGTCGAGGCGGCCCGCGCCAACCTCGAGGCCGAGCCGGGTGCCGAGGACTTCGACACCCTGCGGGCCACCACCGAGCAGGCCTGGCGTGACGCCCTGGGCCGCGTGCGCGTGCACGGCGGCACCGAAAGCGAGCGGACCATCTTCCACACAGCCCTGTACCACGCCCTGCTGATGCCCCACCTGATGTCGGACGCCGACGGCGCCTACATGGGCTTCGACGGGCAGATCCACGTCGATCCCGACGACCCGTTCTACTCGGACATGTCGCTCTGGGACACCTACCGCACGCTCCACCCCCTGCTGATCCTGGCGTGGCCCGACGCCCAGCAGCACTTCGCCAGTTCCCTGGTGCGCATGGCCGAACAGGGCGCCTACCTGCCACGCTGGCCACTGAACAGCGGCTACGGCAAGGCCATGATCGGGGACCCGGCGGACATCGTGCTGGCGGAGACCTGGCTGAAGGGCCTGGCCGACTGGGACGTCAGCCGGGGCCTGCGGGCGGCCATGCTGGGGGCGGACGGAAACACCCTCGTGGACAGCGACTACGACGGACGGGACGGCATCCGCAGCTACCTCGAGCACGGCTGGGTCACCACCACCGCCACGGACGGCTCGGTGTCCATGACCATGGAATACGGTCAGGCAGACCACGCCCTGGCTCTCTGGACGGAGTCCTGGGGCCTCTCGGACGACGCCGAGCGCTATGCCGAGCGGGCCCACAACCCCGTAAACCTCTTCGACGCCGAGACCGGCTTCTTCCGCGGCCGGGACGGCGAGGGCACCTTCGCGCCCGCCGAGGACTTCTCCGAGCTCGCCTGGAACGAAGCCTACGTCGAGGGCAACGCCTGGCAATACCTCTGGGCCATGCCCTACGACATCGCCACGCTCGCGGACCTGCTGGGGGGTGAAGAGGCCACGCTGGACCGGCTGGACGAGTTCTTCTCCCTCTCCACCGAAGAGGAGGACTCGAGCCTACCCGAGGTCTACTACTGGCACGGCAACGAGCCGGATCTGCACGCTCCCTACCTCTACGCCCTGCTGGATCGCCCCGACCTTGGCGCCCCTTGGATCCAGTGGATCCGCGACACCCGCTACGGCACGGGACCCGACGGCCTGGACGGCAACGACGACGGGGGAACCCTCAGCGCCTGGTACGCCCTGTCGGCCCTCGGGTTGTACCCCGTCGCCGGGACCACCACCTGGGCCCTGGGCCCCCCCCTGTTCGAGCTCGTCGAGATGGACCTACACGATGGCAGCACCCTGATCATCGAGGCCGCCGGAGAGGTCTCACCGTCCAAGGCGTCGTGGCAAGGCGTGGAGTTGGACGGCTCCCCCATCGACGGTGGCACCATCGAGCACGCCGACTTGTTGGGCGGCGCCTCGCTTCGTTTTCTCCTGGGGCCGGACGAAGGCGGGGTGGAGAGCGATTGGGAGAAGAGACCGTAGCGGGGGAGCGGAAAGAGAGGCCGGAGCGGCAATTCCTCCCACCCACAACGCACCGGCCCACGGTCGGGCTACATGTGCCTTCGTTCCCGCTCCCCCCACGAGAATCGATGGCCACCGACACCCACCGCGAGGCGAAGCGCCCGTTGGAAGACGCGCTCGTGTCCGTGCTGCTGTTCGGTTCTCTCGCGGCTCTCTACGGGGCCGGCGCTGCTAACACCTGCCAGGGAGGCGACGCCTCGGAGTACATGGCGGTCGCGGGAGCGGGGGGCGTGTTGCACCCTCCCGGCTACCCCGTGCAAACGGCGCTCATGCGGCTGGCGTCCCACCTGCCCGCCAGCACCGTCGCGTGGCGAGCCTCTTTCGTCTCGGCGCTGCTGGGCGCCGGCACGGTGACCCTGCTGTTCGCACTGCTACGCCGCCTGACGGGTCGCTGGATCCCCGCCCTGGTGGCCGCCTTGGCCCTCGGCCTGTCGTTTCACTTCTGGCGCTACGCCACGGTTGCCGAGGTCTTCACGGGCTGCACCCTCTCCGCGACGCTCGTCCTCCTCTCGACCCTGTCCGTCGACGAGAACCCCCACAAACCCACGAACGCGCTGCTCGCCGGGCTCGCCCTGGCGACGGGCATCGCCCACCACCACACCATCGTGTTCCTGGCACCGGTCGTCGCGTGGGCGCTCGTCAGGGTGGCACGGGGCCGACGGCCACTCTCGGGGATCGCCGCCTTCGCGGCCGGTAGCCTGCCGGGCTTCATCTCGTACGGTCTCCTGGCACTCCCCGGCGGCGCCTGGCGCTGGGGCGACACCCGGAGCCTCCCGGGCGTGGTGCACCACTTTCTCCGGCGAGACTTCGGCACGTTCCAGCTCACGGGGGGTGAGCACGGCCTCGATCCCCTGGCCCATCCCCTGCACTGGGCCTCCGAGCTACCCACGGAGTTCTTCGGTATCTACGCCCTGCTGGGCTTGCTCGGCCTGGCGCTGGCCTTCCGGGCCCCCAGCCACCGGGGATGGCTGTTGGCCGTCATGGCCAGCCTGTTGCTGGCCGGGCCATTCTTCCTGGGGTTGTTCAACCTCCCCGCCAGCCTGCCCTGGACCATCTCCACCTCCCGCTTTCACCTCCTCGCCAACACGCTGTTCGCCGTGTTCATCGGCTGGGGTGCGCACCAGGCGCTGCGCTGGGGCTCCGGGTCCAGGGTCCTCGCATGGGCGCTGCTCGGAGCCCTGGCGGTGCCGCTCTTCATCAACCTCCAGCGCGCACCGCACCGGGGTGGGACGGTGGTCGAGGACTATCTTCGCCTTGCCCTCGGCACCGTCGAGCCGGGATCCCTGGTCCTGGCCATCGACGACGCCGCGCTCTTCGGCAGCCTCTACCTGCAAGAGGTCGAGGGCCTGCGTCCGGACGTGGCCTGGGTGCATCCGGAGATGCTGGGCTACCCCTGGTACCGCCAGCGGCTGCTCGAGCGACACCCCGACCTGGTCCTGGAACGGCGAGGCGAGGTCCTCGGCACGGTCGGCCTGGTCCAGGCCAATCTCGAGCGGGCCCCCGTCTACGCCTCCTTCGGGCGCATGCAGGACGAAGCGGTTCGCCAGGCGCTGCCCATGGCCTTCCCGGTCTCGGCCGTGCTCATGCGCATCGTGCCCGAAGACACGCCCATGCCCCACCCCGGCCAGGTCGAGGCCCAGATGCGCGCGGCGTTCGAGGCCCACGCCATGGGTTCTCGCGTGGCCTCGGACTTCCACGTCGAGAACACCTACGACCACGTCCTCTGGAAGAACTACGCCCTGGC
>CAZVHW010000044.1:0-22619 GCA_964626835.1 uncultured Enterobacterales bacterium | reverse complement strand
ACCTTCAACGTGCGTTTCTTCGAAAACGTCACGGGCGAAGAGGACGGTGCGCTGGGTAACTTCGTGCAGCTGCGCCTCGAGGGCGACACGGCCAACCGGGCCGCCATCGGCGCCCGAGTCACCGTCACCGCTGGCGGCGTCACCCAGACTCAGGACGTGGGCGGCGGCTACGGCCACTACGGGGCCCAGAACGACCTTCTGCTCCACTTCGGTCTAGGCACGGCTTGCGAGGCCGAGGTCGCGGTTCAATGGCCCGACAGCGACCGCTCGACGCAGAGCTTCACCGTGGGCGGCGGATATCGGTACCACGTGGTCCAGGGTCAGGAACCCACCCCCGAGATGCTCTGAAGAAACACGATGGTGTAGAATCGCCGCCTCGCCTGGAGGCTTCATGTCGCGCACCCTCACACCCCTGCTGGCCATCTTCGCCCTCGCCTGCGGTGCCCAAGACGCCACTCCGCCTGCGGACGCCCCACCTGCAGAGCAGGATGTAGCCCAGTCCGCGCCACCCGACCGCACCGCGACCGAGGCCGCCGACGCCGAGTCGGCAAAGGAAGAGCTGGGCACCGTCACGGAGCTGCCCACCTTCGAGGGCGACAAGGCCATGGCCAAGGCAGACGCCGCCAAGGTCAGCCTGGATTGGCTGACGCTCGTCGACGACAGTCAGTACGATCAGAGCTGGGACGCAGCGGCCAGCGTGCTCCAGGACGCCGCCCCCAAGGACCAGTTCTCGCAACAGGTGGGCGCGGTCCGCGCCCGCTTCGGGCCGGTCACCAGCCGCACCTTCCGCCAAGCCGAGTACCACACCACCCTGCCCGGCGCTGCCGACGGCGAGTACGTGGTCATCCAGTACGACACGGTCTTCGAAAACAAGGCCGAAGCGGTCGAGACCATCACCCCCACCCTGGACTGGGACGGCAGCTGGAAGGTGAGCGGCTACTACGTCAAGTAGCCAGAAAACCCACGATGTAGCGCGCAAGGCTGGCAGCCCACCGATCGACGTCGCGCTCCCACACCGGGCCCGGATCCGTCACGATCGATTCTTCGTCGCGCCGAATGGCCATGAGCAGGCCGTCGGTGCGGGGACACTGCTTGACATTGACGTAGTGGTTGCCCAACAGGACGCGGAACTGGTTTCCCTGCCCGAAGACCACGAGGTCCATGGGGGTACCGGCGACCTCGGCACGAGCGGCCTCGAGCAGCGCACTGAAGATGGCGTCACCGCCCACTGGCTCGAGCTGATCGCTCGGCGCAGCGAGACGTCTCGTCCGATGAGTAAAAATGGATGGAGATTCCCACGACATCCCACCTCCTCGTGGCCCGCTTCGAATTTCATCGTGCCACAGCCTGGGCGGCTGCGCAAGCCGAACGCCGGAAACACCGTGCCCGCGCGGCTCAGCATGCATCGTTGACATCGCCTGGCGTCCCCAGTTCACCCCAACCGTAGACGGTCTTTCCGCCGCACCAGCTGCCCACGGCATCAGCGCGCCCCACTATCAGGAAGCCTACACGGCCTGGGAGGCGGCCCAAGCTCACGCCGAGAAGCTCAACCCGGAGGACGAGGACTTGGCCCAGCTGCGCCAGGTGTTGGAGACCATCTCGCCTTGACATTCCCGTGACGATGCACCATGACGGTCATGCCACGATCCTGGAGGGCTCCCGGCACGGAAGCCAGGAGCCCTCCCGCATATTCCGCTTTCTACGGTAATCCAGTCTCAGGCACGCCCCTTGCAACAGCTCTGAACGTGCCAGCCGTTCCCAGGAAAGCCGCCATGTCCCCCCAACCGTCTCTGCTCACAAGCCTCGCCGCCGCGATCGTCCTCGCCGGCTGCGCCGGCCACGACTACGACGCGCTTGGGATGGCAGAAGACGGCGTGCCCGACGAGTACCTCCGGGTAGACATCTTCCCCTCCGACCGCAACGCCGAGCTGATGCCCCAGAGTCTCTGGGTCGACGGCTGGTTCTACGACGGGGGGGAGCTGAACCTGTCGATGCAGAGCACCGTGGACGTCCAGGGCGAGATCCGCGGTGTCCTACCCCTGGCCAGCCCAGCCTTCGAGGGTCGCGTGCGCAGCATCCCCGTGGAAGCCAGCGTGGACGCCTGGATCGATGGCACGGTCATGGCTTCCTCGACCGTCAGCGACTCCACGTCCGGCGCCTACCAGCTGAGCCTGGTACCCCAGGAAGGCTACATCGTCGCGGTGATCCCCGAAGACGGCTCCCACATGCCTTTCGCAGTGTACACCGACCAGAACATCGTCAACGACCGCCCAGACTGGAATCTCCACCTGGACAACGGCGCCACGGTGCGCGGCAGCGTGGTGAACCACGACGGTCAAGCGCTCGCTGGACTCGAGGTACGTGCCGTGCACCGCGACACGGGTGTTGCCGGCCCGTCGGTGACCACCCGCTCCAACGGCGGCTACAGCCTCCACCTCGCACCGGACGCCTACGACATCGAGATCGGTGGCACCGAAGGCGGCTTGGTCCCCACGACGACCATCGAGATCCAGGCCGAGGACAACGAGACCGGCGACCACGACCTGGTGGTCGGTTCCCTCGTACCCGTGACCGCCAGCGGTCGGGTGCTCGACGGCGACAGCAATCGTCCCGTCGAGGACGTCGAGATCCGCCTCTGGTCCCTCGAGCTCGAACACCACCCGGACGCCAGCCTCGAGCTCACCGCCGCCACCGATCAGGCCGGCCACTACACGGTGGAGTTGCTCCCCGGGACCTGGCGCGCCGAGCTCACCCCCCCGACCGAGGCCAGCCTCACACCCATGCGCGCCAGCTTCACCGTGAACGATGGTCAGGAAACGATCGACCTGGGCGCCTCCGCCCTACAGCCCTACGTCACCATCCAGTCCCACGTGCACTCACCCAACGGCGAGCCGGCCATGGGCGTCACGGTCGTGGCCAGCGAGGACCTCATCACGGGCCGCACCTTCACCGCCACCACCGACGAGGCGGGTGCATTCACCATGAACGTGCCCCAGGGCCCCCTCCACGCCGTGCTCACACCAGGCGACACCAGCGCGGCCGTCACGCACGTGGACATCGACGGCGACGACTTCCCGAGCAACCTCGGACTGTCCGAGGGGCGGCTCATGACCGGAAGGATCGTCAACGATGGCCAGCCCGTCGAGGCCGCCCTGGTGGAGGTGCGCCACGGCTCGAGCGAAGCACTGTACGCCACCACCTTCACCGACAGCGATGGCCACTTCGAGCTCCGCCTGGCCACCAGCGACGCCAACCTGGCCCCAGCGGACGACGAGGACGGCGACACCGGGGCGTGGGACACGGGGTACCTGGACTAGCGACGACCAGGCTCACGGCTGGTCCGTAAACCATGCACCGATGGCCTGGGCCGTGAGCTCACCCTGTTCGCGCAGGCCGTCCACGGTCCAGTGGTTCGAGTGGGGACAGGGCTCCAGCACGAACACGGGATCGAAGAGCACGTGGGTCATGGTCCAACCCCGGGACGAACAATCCGCGGAGGTACAGGACGAGGCTCCGGAGGCCGTCTCTTCGTCGAAGTCCGTCCATGACGACAACACGGGGAAGAAGCTGTTGCCGCTGGGTGAGTAGACGAAGTCGTACCAACGCACCTGGTTCATCTGGTTGTGCCAGTCCAGCACCATGTCCACACCGGGCCCCGCGGCGAGGGACTCGAGGGTGGAGCGGACCAAGGTGACCTCCACCGACTCGCCGTTGGCCCAGTCGGCGTTGGGATCCCGGTAGAGCGAGGTGGACCGGGAGTGCCCCAGGAACACACCGTCGGGGTTGACCATGGGCACGATGCGCCAGACCAGGTCGTCCAGCAGCGGCTGGGCATCGACCTGCCCAGAGATCAGGAAGTCGACCAGGCCGGTGAGCTGGTACGAACCCGCCGTCTCCGCAGCGTGCTGGCGGCCCAGGATGAAGACCGAGCGCTTGGCCTCTTCGGGCACCGCCGTGTTGGTGATGGTGAGCATGGGAACGTCCCGGCCCTGCTCGCTGGAACCCAACATGGACAGCTCTGCCCACTCGCTCTCCCCCACCCCATCGATCCAGGCCTGCATGCTTCCGTAGGAGAAGGGAAAGAAGCTCGCGACGTAGACCGGATCGCAGCCGAAGGTCTGGGTGACGCTGTACAAGCCCCCATCTTCGGGCCCGTAGACGTGGTCGGTGAGCCGCTCCCAGGTCTCGCCGTCGCAGGAGTACACCATCTGGACGTCTTGATGGAGCTCACCGAAGAAGGGGTTGTCGTGCACGCCATGGACCTCGACCGTGATCTCCCGATCGCCCACACCCGACAGCTCGAAGTGCGTCCAGTAGGCGTAGACGGCGCCGGTGTTGACCATCGTGACCTGGTCGACCGCCATCCGCAGGGTGTCCCCGTTGATGCTGTACGCCCCGATGCTCCCGCTGTCGAAGTCGGCGTCCAGGCTCAAGGTGTCCACGTCCGCGTCGCTGTCGGCATCGGTGTCACCGTCAGTGTCCGCGTCGACGTCGCTGTCCGCGTCGGATCCACTGTCGGGTGACACCACCGCCGTGGGATGGCAGCCGGTCAGCAGCACGGGAACGCATCGAACGAGTCGCATGGTGACAACCTACCCGCCGTCCCGCGCCCCGTCTTCTCGGCGCGACACGGTCCCTTCGAAACGAAGCGAAAACCATGCGAGGTCGAGATGGGCAAGATCGAACGAATCGAGCTGTACCACGTGGACGAGGGCAAGCTCCGCCGCTGGGGCAAGCGCTACTACGTGGCCACCCCCTTCCGCCTGGCGGTGCGCACCATCCTGGACAAGGGGCTGAGCACGGCCCTCGAGCTCGAGAAGAAGAAGGAGCAGGCGGCGGGGGGTGGTGAGCCAGCCGAGAGCCCCTGACATGCATGGCGCGATTGCGGGGACAGGCCTCACCCCAGAGGCCACGCGACCCCCGTCAATCCAACACAATCGTCCAGGCACGAACCTTGCTCCTACTCCCTGCGTCCCAACACACGGAGTCACTCATGAACCGCGCACTGCTCACCATCCCCGCCTGGTTACTCGTCGCCGGCTGCTTCATCGACAAGGAGGCCACGGATGACGGCCCCTACTGCGAGGACACGCCTACGGTGGTCACCCTCGAGGAGGTCACCGAGCTCGGCTTCTCCGGCGCCGACCTGCTGGTCCTGGCCGAGGGCAGCTTCGAGGAAGAGCTGACCTGGCTCACGGACGACAGCACCACCACCGTGACCGTGGACGTGGCCTACGCCGAAGGCGAGGTGCGCTACGTGACCTCCGAGGCGGTCTACCCCGACGAAGGGGAGACCTCGATCGCGATCGGCATCGAGTGCGAGGACTACCTCGAGCTGGACGTCACCATCGCGATCGCCACCGTTGACGGCAGCCTGGCAGAGAGCCTGGACACCACCATCTCGAGCTACGACGGGACGGTCAGCACCACCCGACAGAGCTTCGCTCCCGAGGAGATCCAGGGGACCTACGAGTACACCGAGATGGATCCCAGCGAGTACGACGAGCTGGAGCTAGGCATCGCGGTGGAGTTCGACGAGGTGGGCTGCAGCGGTGAGATGACGGTCACGACGCAGGGCTGCGACGACGACTGCGAAGGCGACGAGTGCACCTGCTGGGCCTCCAACGGCACGGTCGCCTCCTGGCCGATCGAAGACCTCCAGTAGGAAACGGCACGCAGCGATCCGCCCCACTGGGCGAGCGGGCCGTGGCGGTTAGCCTTCAGCTACCGCCAACGCCCCGCCCCCAGGAGGGTTCATGAACCGCCCACCTCGCCCCACGACCGGCCGCCACGGGCAGGCCTGGTGGGATGACCGCTACGTCACGGGCCTGACCGGCTGGGACCACCTCGACCACGCCCCGCTGTTCGCGCGCACCATCGCCCGCCTCGACCTACCCCTCTGCCGCGCCCTGGACCTGGGCTGCGGCCGCGGCCGCAACAGCCGCTTCCTGGCGCGGCAAGGTTTCTCCATGGTCGGCGTGGACATCTCCGGCGTCGCCATCAAAGGAGCCGTCGCCGAACAGGGCGAGCTGGACTGCGAGTTCCACCACATCGACGTGCTGGCCGACCCCATCCCGGGCGGTCCCTTCGGCGCCGTGTTCGACTATGGCTGCTGGCATGTCTTCGACGAGGACGAGCACCGCGCAATGCTGGCCCGCAAGCTAGCCGACGTGCTCGAACCCGGCGGCCTGTGGATCGCCATGGTCGGCTCCACCGATGGTCCGCCCCGGCAGATGGGACCGCCACGCCGCAGCGCCCGAGACATCGTGGTGGCGCTGGAGCCACACTTCGAGATCGTGGAATTGGTCCGAAACCTCATCGATCCGGAAGAGGATCCCATCCGCCCAGTCTGGGAAGTGGTGGTCCAAAGGCGCGCTGGCTAGCCTCCCATGGGCCTCCTTCGTCCCGGGTTGGCCGATCTGGCCCAGATCCGCCACCCCCTGCGTGTCCTGCTGCGTGGACAGCCCCACGAGCCGGACTTCGCGCTGTTTCGGCATCTACCATCGGACGAGGGACTGTTCCTCGACCTCGGCGCCCACGCCGGCCACTCGTCGGCTTCGTTCCACCTGTACAAGCCGCGCTTCCAGATCCTGGCCTTCGAGCCCGATCCCGCGCTGGCGCCCTCGCTCCGTGTGCTTCGCAGGCTGCTGCGTGGGCGCTTCGACTTCCGCTCGGAGGGTGTCGGAGCACGGCGAGGCATGGCAACCCTCTACGTCCCCACCGTCGGCGCACGGCGCCTCCCGGGTGAAGCCAGCTTCGATCGCGCGTCGCTCGAAGACCACGAACCCACCCGCCGACGCCTCCAGGGGCTCGCTGGGAGCGCTCGGGTCCGGCTCCGCGGAATCCAGCGCCCGGTGGTCCCTCTGGACGATCTGGCCCTCGAGCCTGCCGCGATCAAGCTCGACCTGCAAGGGGGAGAGTGGGACGCCGTCCAGGGCATGATGGCAACGCTCGAGCGCCACCGGCCACTTGTCTTGATGGAGAACAACCGCCACTCCCCGCGCATCGCGGTCGCCCTCGAGCCCGTGGGCTACCGCCCGATGAACTACGATGCTGGCGGCGACCGATTGTGCTGCCCCCCAAACCCCTTCGAGGCCCTCAATGTCGTGCTGGCCACCGCCGAGCATCTCCGGCACGTGCCTGCTGCTGGTGTTGGCCTCGGCCTGTCACCTGCCCGGAGTGGCTGACACTGGCACCTCGGAGCGCCCTGTCAGCGAGGCCGCAACACCCTGTGCCTGGCCCCAGGGTGGACTGCCAAGGGACAGTGACGATCCCGAGTAACGGGCGCTGCGAGGCGGTCTTCACGATAGGCGGCGCCACAGGCAGGGATTCCGAGGGATCCTTTTCCGGACCAGCCTCCACTCGAGGAGTATGCGATCCAGTGCCGACAGGGAGGAGCAGGTGAAACACGGCCGAACTCGACCCAGAGCCGCCCGCTCCTCGTACCCGGACCTGCTCGGCCCCCACGACTGGGGCCAGGCCGGCATGAGGCCCGCCGATCGCAGCGAGAGCCTCGAGTTCTGGGCCTGCCTGGGCTCACTGGTGCTCATCGCCGCAGCCGTGGTGGCCAGCGTGATCGTCTGATCGCCGAGCGATCCTCGGAACGAGCGCGCCCCGCGCCAACCAGACGCACCCCTACCAGCCCGCTGGCCCAGCTGGATAGGGGAGAGGCGTGGCGAGCCCTCCGACCTCGGCAGAACCCAGAGGGCGCCCGCGGTGGCGTCGAGTGCTGCTGCGCGAGCTTCCCCTGCTCGTGGGCCTCGCCCTCGGCCTGGCGTTCCTGCTGCACCCGGGCCTGGCGCGGGGCGGCTACCCCCACGGCGCCGACTGGGACACCTACCTGAGCTCCTCGGCGCACCTGTGGCTGGACACCGCCTTTCGCTACAACGAGTGGCGCCAGCCCCTCTACCCCTGGCTGGTGGGCTGGCTCGGCGGCGGGCGAGGCTACGTAGAGGCGGGCCAACTCCTCGCCCTGCTCGCCACGCCGCTGACGGTGCTCTCCGCCAGCTTGTTGGCGCGTGCCCTCGGCGGTCCTTGGGCGGCGGGCCTGGCCGCCCTCGGCGCAGCGACCCTTGGCGTGGTCGTGGACGGCTCCTGGTGGGTGAATCCCTACCCCCTGTTGGGGGCCAGCTGTGGCGTGGCGCTCGCCGCCGCCGCCTGGTCCTGCCGCTGGCCCAACCCGGTCGCGGCGGCGCTGGCGGGCATGGCGGCGGGGGCCAGCTGGGCGCTGGACCCCAAGACCCTCCCCGTGGTCGCAGCGATCCCCCTGCTCGTAGTGCTCGGGCCGGGACGCCTGCGCCACCGCACCCTGCTGGTGGGGCTGGCCGTCGCGGGCATCGCGAGCGGATGGGCCCTCGATCGGGGGCTGCAGGCCCACTACCAGCTGGATCTGCGCCCCCTCGCGTCCCAGGTCTCCCTGCAGCACCAGCAGGAGGTTGGCCCCGGGGCCCCGACCGGAGCGGCCACCATCGACACGCTGCCGAGCTGCCAGGAGGGCGACCAGGCAGAATCCAGCGCGCTGCCGCTTCTCGATCCGTGCGCCGCCGAACGCCGCGCTCGCAACCTGGCTAGCCTGCGCGACCAAGCCCTGCTCCCTCCCTCCGCCCCCCTCGCTCTCCTCCTGCTGCTCACGCTCCTGCCTGCGGGTTGGGGCCGGCGCAGCGCCCTCGCCTCGGCCCTGATCTTCCTGCCCTCCGCCGCCGCCATGCTGCTGGGCATTTCCCTGGTGCCCTACGCGGACCGCTACCTCCTCCCCAGCGCCGTCCTCCTGGCGGCGCTGGCTCCCGTGGCCTGCCTGCGCACGGCGGCGCTGCTGGCCCACTGGCCCGCGGCGGCACGCCACGCGCGCTGGCTGGGGCCGACCATGGCCGGTGCCTGGCTGGTGGGGGTCCATCCCGGCCTGCGGCCCACCGACTGGCTCGACCCAGTCGAACAGCTGCGCAGGCGCGGTGCCGAGCTGCCCATGCCCACCGACCCCCGCGAGGTGATGGTCCACTGGGCGGCCTCCGCCATCGGGCCCGACGATCTGATCATCGACTGCGCCGAGCTGCGCTTGGAACCTCGGCTGCTCCCACGACGCCTGCCGCAGCTGGACGCCCCACCCCACGATCTGCGCTGCCGCCAGCTGGCCCAGCGCCCCCCGACCGCCCAGGGCGAGGTCTGGATGATCACCCTCCACGAACGAGCGGGCATGCAGGACGACCGGCTCGCCACCCCGGCCCGGATCCGCGACGAGGGCTGGCTCGAGGTGCCCCTGGAGCCGAACCTGGACCCCGACAGCCACGCCGGCCGGCTCCACCGCTCGATGCGACGATGGCGGTGGGTGGACGATCCGAGCCACTGGTGAGGATGGGGGAGTGGTGTCTGGAGTGGGGAGTGGTGTCAGGGGAGTGGGGAGTGGTGGGGAGTGGTGTCAGACACTAGGAATTAAGCTTTTCTAATGCTTAATTCCTAGTGTCTGACACCAACATGCACCAACATGACACCAACAGGGGCCAACAGTGGGCATTCATGGAAAAGCTTTGTTCCTAGTGCCTGACACCCGCCGTTTGACACCCGCCGTTGACACCCGCCGTTCACCCGCCGTGACACCCGCCGTGACCCGACGCCTAGTGCCTGACACCCGCCGTCACTTCGACCGGGAGGTGCGCCAGGTGCAGGTGGCCCGTCCTGTGTCCTCCGCGCCCGCTCCACTGCTTGGCGAAGATCTTCTGGGCGCCACCTGGCCATCGGTACGGCGCCTCGATCGGAATGGTCTCGACGGTACCGGACTCCGACTCGATCCTCACCGATCCGACGAGCAGCCGGATGTCACCGCGCGCGTCGAGCTTGGCCCAAAGCACCGCTGGGGGTGGCCCGGGCACCCAGGAGTACTCCCGCTGGATGGGCGGGAGCCCCTGATGAAGGATGGTGGCGGTGCCCTCGGAAGCCAGACGACTGCAGCCGGACAGTGGGATGGCCAGGAGCGACACTGCGATGAACCTCGGTCGTTCTAGTCGCATTGCATCAAGCGGCGTTCACCGCTCTCGAAGTCCAGCACCAGCCGGTAGTCTTCACGATCGATGCGCGTGGCTGTCGAGCCGTGCTCGACGGTGGCGTAGGCATTGTCCCAGCGTGGGTACGGGCCAATGTCCACCTGGACACCGTCAGCGCTCATGGGGCTGGTCCAGTCTACCTCGATGGTGCCGCGAGAGGGTGACTCGTAGGTCACACCGCCGTCGGTGGTCACCGAAGCTGCTGCGATGGCGGTGACAAAGGCGTCGAAGCTGCCCCACTCGTCGGTGCTGCCCAGCTCGACGATCCAGACGTTCTCCTCACCCACGGCGTCCAGCTCGTAGTCGTTCTCTTCGTTCCAGCTGGTTTCGTTTTCGGAGTACAGGGCCACGAAGCCGTCGTCTTTCCGTCCGAAGGTCCAGTGGCCTTCCTGCCTCACCTCGTCGAAGCGCTCGCGGGGGAAGTAGGCGTGGGTGTGGTCCGAGCTGATGTAGGCATCCGCGATGGGCACGTCCTGGGTGCGGTATTGGATGATGCCCACGTTTTGGTGCAGGGTGACGCGGGGCAACCAGCTGCCGATCCACTCTCCCGCCAGCTCGGCATCGATGCCGGAGTCCGCGAGGTCGCTGGGGTAGCTGGTGAAGACGTAGGCCTCGCTGTCCAGGGTGGCGATCCACATCTGGGTCTGCGATGCCCAGAACGAAGGGTTGTAGTCCTGGCCGCCAGCCAGCTGGTAGTCCGGCGTGCGGTAGACGTAGGTGCTCATGCCCTCGAGGCAGATGCCACGGGAGAGGGGCTCGAGCTGGGTGGCCAGATCCGGCAGGGTCTCGTTGGCCATGGCCATGTCGATCAGCAGCATGACCTCGTCGGGGATGTCCCCGAACAGGAAGCCTTCCCACAGGTCCAGATCCTCGACCATGGCGAAGGTGCCCTCGATGACCTCGGGGGCGATGAGGGCGGACATGCCCGCCCAGACGATGATGTCCTCGTACTCCGTGTACCCGATGCCCCACTCCGGGCCCTCGCTGACGTCGAAGCCATCCCGCTGGCGGTGCTCGTGCCCGTTCATCGTCTCGGTCGCGATGTCCTCGAGGAGACCGGGCGTGAAGTAGCCCTCGCTGGTGGCCAGGAAAGAGCCCGAAAAGTCTCCGATGGAGCTGTACTCACCAAGGCCGAGCATGATCCAGGCGGCTTCGTCGGTGGAATCCGACAGGCCATCCAGGAACTTGTTCTCGTAGGTGCGTCCGTGCACGGTGGCGAACTTGCCGTCGTACATGTTGTTGGACAGGTCAAAGGCCACGATGTCGAGCACCGCGGCGGCCTTGATGCGGATGACCGGGTCCTCGGCGTAGTCCGCCAGGTTGACCAGGGCCGGGATGTCCTCGTTGAAGTAGACGTTCGAGTGCCACTCGGAGAAGCCGAACTGTCCGCGCAGGTCGAGCCAGCGTTCCACCAGTGGTACGGCGTGGGCCGCGTGCTCGGCCCCCGTCATGCCGGAATTGGAGAAGACCTCGTCCGGAAAGAGCTGCCCCACCAGCAATTCGCCGCTGTGGAACAGGGCCTGGTGGTTCTCGGTCCAGAAGCACATCTGGTCCACGCCTGGCTCGTCGATCCAGTACTTGAAGTCCAGCAAGGTCTGCTCGATGAGCGTGCGCGTCTCCGCATCCAGCGCCCCGGTTTCGTCGTCCAGATAGAGCATGCGGGCCAGGGCGGCGACATGGAAGTCCGAGCAGTCCTCCCGCGCGTAGAGCTTGTCGCTCGAGGCCTGGATGGAGGCGGGCTCCACCTCGTGGCCGCGAGCCACGCGGCAGACCGAGCCGTACAGGGAGCTGACCCCTGGCCCGTTGTTCTCGTCACAGAAGGTCAGGTACTCGTCTTGCCGGGCGAGGTAGGCGTCCGTGGCCTCGAGGGCGATGGTGGTGTAGCCGGCATCCGGATCGAGGGTGGCCGTGTCCAGGCTCTCACCGCAGCCGTCGCACCCGGCGAGGGCAGCGAGCAGAGCGAGGATGGTTCGGTTCACGGGTGCTCCGGTCGGTGCGGGGCTCCAGAAGGATAGCACCCAGCCTACTGGCTGAGCAGTGCGGCAACGAGGGCGCCCGCCATGGCCAGACCCACGGCCAGCGCCACCCAAAACGTGACCCCGCCGGCGGCCGATGACGCGGGGGGATCCACCAGACCGACCCAGCTACGGTCCTGCCCATCCGGGCGAATCCGGACCTTGACCATGAGGTCTCCGGGCCGGCCGCTTTGTTGGGCCGCGCCATGACCCCGGAGCCGAAGGATGGCGCCGTCAGGCAGGCCCTCGGGAAGCTGAAGCGTGACCTCGTCGCCCTTTTCGCCAGGAACCGAGACACGCTGGTGGCGCACACCGCCACCAGGAAGCGTCCGGGGGACGCGCACGCGACAGCCGCAGGCCCAACCCACGGCCCGAGGTGGCACCTGCACCGTGGTGTGAAGGTCCTGGCCCTTGTCGCCCAGACGACCGGATTCGTCGTAGATGTTGCCGAGCTTGGCCATGGTGGTCCCCTATCCTTCCAGGGCCGTCGAGATCGGATGTCCGGATGTTGTATCCCCAGGAGCACCTGATCCGTATCCGTGACGCGACCCGCCCATCTTCCCGTTGACAGTGCCCAAGTCGCCCCCGCCTTCCGCCTCGGGGGCCCACGCCTCGTTCATGAACTCCACGCGGCGGTTCTTGTCCCAGGCCGCCGCGTTGGGCCGAGGATCCACCGGCTGGGACTCGCCGAAGCCCTGGCTTCCCAGCCGCTCCGCGGCGATTCCCTTCTCCACCAGGTAGGACCGGACCGCGGGTGTGGTCAGCACCTGCGAACAGAGGCCACTCGGGGCCGCCTCACCTCGCGAAGGAAAACGTGTCCAGCACCGTGCCGTCCAGCCGATAGGCCGTGGCCTCGAGGCTCACCTCGGTGAAGTCGATGACCATGTAGTGGTAGGTGGACTCGGTGACGGCCAGGAACCAGTCCGAGCCGGTGCCGTACAGGGGCGCACCCGCACCCCCCGTAGTGACGTAGGTGACCCCGGACTCGTCCTGCACCTCGCCGACGATGGGCACCGTGCGCTCGTAGAGGTGGTTGTGGCCCGCCAGCACGACGGTGGGAGCCCACGGCTCGAACAGGGGGTTCCACTCGTCCCGAGCATCGGTGTTGGCGACGTGGTTGCCGTCGGTCCACGAAGGCTGGTGGTGCGAGGGGATGTACCAGGATCGATCGGCGTTCACGACATCCTGGGCCAGCCACGCCGCCTGCTCGTCCGCGTCATCGCCCGTGGCCATGTCGTTGAGCACCACCAAGTGCAGCGCACCCCAATCCACGGCGAACCACTGCTCGCTGCCGGGCATGGCGAAGGAGCCGAAGAAGTTGGGCGCCATGAACTCGTGGTTGCCGTGGTCCACGACCATGGGCACCTCGGCCAGCAGGCCCTCGGAGGCGGCGAACCACTCGTCCCACAGGCTCTGAAGCCCACCCAGGGCCACCACGTCGCCCGTGTGAAGCAGCAGATCGGGCTCCCAGGCCCAGCCCAGGTACATCAGCTGGGTCCAGGTCTCGAGGTCGTCCCGAGAGTCGCCCAGCACCACCAGACGCACAGAGGCTGATGGATCGTCGGGGGCGGTGGTGAAGCCGTGCTGCTCGCTCCAGGCCCCGTGACCGCCGACCTTGTAGACGTACTCGGTGGCGGGCACGAGCCCACACAGGTGCACCTCGTGCAGACGAGAGGTGTCGTCGGGCGTTGGGAACGACGCTCCGTCCACGAAGGCCACGCCCCCCGGCCCTTGGAGGCGCACCCGGGTAGCGAGCGTGGACAGATCGGTCCGCCACATCAGCGTCGCATCCACCGATGGATCGTCGTGGATACCCAGGCGCAGGTTGTAGGGACCCGGCTGGTCGGAGAGGTAGCCGACATGGGGCGTGCCCACGGGGAGGTCCTCCGGATCCTCACCCAGGACGCCGGGCTCACGGATGACCACCGAGCAGGCGTGGGCGCCGTCGGGTGCTGCCGTGTCGATGGGTGTCGGCGTGGCATCGGGCCCACAGGCAAGGGCCAGCAGAAGCAGGGCCGTCATGGAGGAGCTGGGGCCAGGGATTACCGTCACGGAGGGAACCATCACCCTCAGTGGCCAGCAGGTTACCATCTCCGCAGCGGTAACAGGGGTGCGCTGCCGTCACCAAGCCGCTGGAGCACCAGGACGCCAGCTATTACGGCCTCTGATGCGCCCCGCTTCGGAGGCTCCATGGCCACGCTCCGCCTTCCTCTCGCAGACCCCCTGCGTGGCGGGACGACCGTCGACCTCCCCCCCCTGATCCTCGACCCCGACGCCCTGGAGGCCGTGGCCCAGGATGCAGGCGCATCGCGCGGCAGTGGGGCGACGGCACTGGTGGTGCCCAAGGACGAGCGCCAGCTCTGCGCCTGGCTCCGGGCCAACCCGTCCACACCCGTGCTGCCCCAGGGCGCACTCACGAGTCTCACCGGCGGGGCCGCTCCCAGTGGCGACGTGGTGCTGTCCACCCGCAAGATGACAGGGCTGGATGTCGACGTCACGGGTGCCACCGCGGTGGCAGGGCCGGGGCTCCTCCTGGCGGATCTCCACCTGGCGCTGGACGAGGTTGGGCTCTTCTACCCACCCGCCCCCACCCACGACGGGGCTAGCGTCGGGGGCAACGTGGCTACCAATGCTGCCGGGGCGGCCACCTTCGCCTACGGCACCACCCGCGACTGGGTGCACCGCATCCGCCTGGTGTTGCGCCACGGCGAAGTCCTCGAGCTCCGCCGAGGCGCGCACCGCATACGGCCTGGTGACACCCTCGAGCTGACAGGCCAGCGCACCTTTCGGCTCCCGATCCCAACGGGCTTGTCGCCAGGCCTCCGCAAGACATCCGCGGGCTACCACGTGCGCGATCCGCTGGACCCCATCGACCTGTTCATCGGCTCGGAAGGCACCCTGGGGATCGTCTCCGAAGTCGAACTAGCGCTCCTACCCAAGCCGAACATCTTGCTGGGCTTGGTCTTCCTGCCCGACGCGGCGCGAGCGGTGGCCCTGACCCGCGAGCTGAGGGACCGCTCCCTGGCCACACGACGTGGACAACGCCCACACGGAATGTCCATCCGCTCCATCGAGTTCTTCGACCGCCGCTGCCTGCAGCTCTTGGCCCAAGAGGGCAAGCTCGAGGATCTACGAGTGCACGCTCCGGACAATGCGGCAGCCAGCCTGCTCTTCGCTCAAGAGCTACCAGCTGAGTGGAGCGATCGGGAGATCACGGATCGTCTGGCGCGCGTGTACGGAACCTCCCTGCGGGAGCCGCGGGATGCCCTGCACGATCTGATGCTGACCCTACACTCCCACGACGCCTTCGACGGAACCTCCCTGGCCTTGCCCGGCCAACCAACCCACCAGGCCCGCCTGGCCGCCTTGCGAGAGGCCATCCCCCTGGCGGTCAGCGAGTGGCTTCAACGCCACCACCGAAGAGACCCCGCGGTCCACAAGCTGGGGGGAGACATGATCGTCCCCTTCGAGCACTTCCCCGGAATGCTCGGAGCCTATTACCGGGCCTTCGAGTCGCGGGGCCTGGACGTCTGCGTCTACGGACACGTCTCCGACGGGAACGTACACCCGAACGCCCTGCCAACCAACGCTGATGACATGGCGGCGGGGGAGCAGGCCCTGATGGAGCTGGCACGCCAGGTCCTGGATCTCGGCGGATGCCCGTTGGCCGAGCACGGCGTGGGTCGCAACCCCTCCAAGCACCGGATGTTGGAGATGACCCGAGGCCCGGACGCCCTACGAGAGATGATGAACCTCAAGAGGGCGATCGACCCAGGCTGGACGCTTGCGAGAGGCGTGCTCTTCCCCCCACCTCGACCCTGATCACGCCACCCGCTCGGCCTCCCGGACCAACTCGTCGATGTGGTGGGCGTGGCTGCGCTCTTCCCGGGCTCCACGGGATGGCGTGAGTGCGGCCATGCGGGTCGGTGGACAATCCACCCTGCGCCATGCCGACCGCCTGGCGGCGGGCATTCCCTGGAGATTCCACGCGCTCCAGCAGGGTGAGGGCGTTGTTTCCTGACGGAGATCTCCAGAGCCTGTAACACTTGGTGCAACAGCCGCGGCGCACATCCAGCGGAGATATCATGCCGAGAACCAGCCCTTTACTGCCTGACCAGCAAACCGTCGTCTGGATCGAGCGGCTGACCAACCGCGGATGTTTCGTGGTGGACGCCCAGCGCAACATCGTGGCCATCGGCCCCATGGCGGAGCAGGTCACGGGGTGCGAGGCTTCGCGCGTGGTCGGCCGAGATTGCCTCACCGCCGTGCGGTGCCACCGCTGCGTCGAGACCTGCGCGGTCATGGAAAAGGGCATGGTGCACAGGGCACCGCTCACCCTGTTCCAGAAGGACGGCGGCACCATCGTCGTGTTCGAGAGCGGCGTAGCCATCCACGACGACCAGGGCGATCTCGTGGGTGCGGTGGAGCTGGTGTGGCAAGCGACAGCCGACGAGCACGAGGAAGAGTGCCACGGGGCGGACCGCGCTCTCGACCAGATCCTGCGCGCCCTGGGGCGTCTTTACCTGGCAACCGACCGCAGGGGCGCGATCCTGCGCTTCAGCACGGGCCTGCGTAGTGATCAACTGCGGCGCTCTGCCCGAAGCGCTCCTCGAGAGCGAGCTGTTCGGTCACGCGAGGGGAGCGTTCATGGGCGCAATCCGAGACAAGCCCGGGCGCTTCGAGGTCGCCGAGGGGGGCACCCTGCTCCTCGACGAGATCGGCGACATGCCCCTTCCATTGCAGGTCAAGCTGCTGCGGTCTGCGAGGGCCAGACCATCCACCCGTCGGACCTCCCGGACACCGTGGTCCAAGCCCGCGAGAGTCGCTGGCGACCCGTCGCCGCCCCCAAGCCCCCGCATCCGGTCCCCGCGCCAACGCGCTCACCCTCCCGGGCCGATCTCTTGCCTCGGGATCTCGGTCCCGAGGAGAGGGACGAGGCGCTCGCCATCCTCGAAGCCATGCGGTTCGAGGGATACCGAAAGGGCAAGGCTGCGGAACGACTCGGCATGAGCCGCACGACCCTGTGGCGCAAGCTCGAGCAATACCGAATCGGGTAGGGCGTTGCGTCATATGTTGCATCTTTTGTTGCAACATACTCGATAGCCCGCCCGCCTTTTCGGGCCACATCGACGCACGGTCTCCACAAACGACGTTCGAGGCGAAATATCGCCAGGGCGTGCTGCTGCGTGGTTCTTGGCACGGACCGTGCATTCGGACGGGGTGACCTCGACACAACAGGGAGCCCCCATGAAGAACTTGCTCGTCCTCGGCGCGGGCACCGCCGGCACCATGGTGGTGAACAAGATGCGCCGCGTCCTGGGCCCGAGAGAGTGGAAGATCACCATCGTGGACCAGGAGGAGACCCACTACTACCAGCCCGGCTTTCTGGTCATCCCCTTCGGCATCTACGGCCGAGACGACGTGATTCGCTCTCGCCAAGGTTCTCTCTCGCCAGGCATCGATCTCGTCACGGCCGAGATCGACCGCATCCAGCCCGACGACAACGAAGTCCGGCTGCTCGACGGCACCGTGCTGTCCTACGACCTGCTGGTCATCGCGACCGGCTGCCAGATCGATCCCACCGAGACCGAAGGCCTGGCCGATGACGGATGGCGTCGAGACATCTTCGACTTCTACACCCCCGATGGCGCCCTGGCCCTTGCCGACAAGCTCCGCTCCTGGGAGGGCGGCCGCATGGTGGTGAACGTGGCCGAGATGCCCATCAAGTGCCCGGTGGCACCCCTCGAGTTCCTGTTCCTGGCGGACCACTACTTCCACCAGCGCGGAATCCGCGACAAGGTGGAGCTGGTCTACGCCACGCCCTTGGACGGCGCCTTCACCAAGCCCAAGGCGTCGGCACTGCTGGGAACGCTCCTCGAGCGCAAGGGCATCAAGGTGGTGCCGGAGTTCACCCTCGGAATGGTGGACCCCGACCGGAAGGTCATCCAGGCCTGGGACGAACGCGAGGAGAACTACGACCTGCTGATCTCGGTGCCCGTAAACAAGGGCGCGGACGTCATCGAGCGCTCGGACATGGGCGACAAGCTGAACTACGTCCCCACCGACCGACACACCCTGCTGTCCAAGAACCACGACAACGTCTTCGTGGTGGGGGACGCTACCGACCTACCATCGTCGAAGGCGGGTTCCGTAGCCCACTTCCAGGTGGACATGCTGCACGCCAACATCCTGCGCTGGATCGACGGCCTGGGCCTGCTGCCCGAGTTCGACGGCCACGCCAACTGCTTCATCGAGTCGGGATTCGGCAAGGGAATCCTCATCGACTTCAACTACGACACCGAGCCCCTGCCCGGGAAGTACCCCCTTCCAGGGGCAGGGCCGTTCTCCCTGCTCGAGGAAACCAGGATGAACCACTGGGGCAAGCTGGCGTTCCGCTGGATCTACTGGAACCTGTTGCTCCCGGGCACCTCGCTGCCCATCGACGCCCGAATGAGCATGGCAGGCAAGCGAATGTGAGCCGTTGGACGCCCTGGACATGTTCCAGCTGACCGAAGACGACCTGGTCCCAGAGATCAAGGGCGTGCTCACCGCCAGGGACTTCTGGGAGAAGGCCGAGGGTGCGCAGGTGGTGTTCATCTAGAGTCCGCTGGGATCCACGGCCGACCGACCGGCTCAATGGTGACAAGACCTCGGCAGGTTACACGGCGCACGGCGCAGCCTGCCGAGGAAACCATGTGCACCGACACCATCGCCGGACACACCGTCGAACTGGACGAAGACGGCTACCTCGTCGATCCCGACTCGTGGAACGAAGACATCGCCGAGGCCCTGGCCACCCGCAACGGCATCGACGAGCTCACGGAGCGGCACTGGCAGGTCATCCGCTTCTGCCGCAGTGACGCCACGAAGCAAGGCGAGCCCCCCGGCGTACGCCGCATCACCCGCCACGTCGACGTCACATTGCGCGGCATGTACCAGCTCTTCCCAAAGAGCCCCGGCAAGCTGGCCGCCCTGATGGCGGGACTCCGAAAACCCCCAGGATGCGTATAGGCGCAGCAGGCTCCACTGTCGCAGCCGCCGGTTCGCGAGGATCCCAGAGACCGCGGATGGCGCGTAGAACGCCAAGGGTGAGGCATCATCCCGGGAATCCGACGCGCAGGGCGCGTAGAACGCAGAGGGTGAGCCCTCATCCCGGGAATCCGACGCGCAGGGCGCGTAGAACGCAGAGGGTGAGCCCTCACCCCGGGAATCCGACGCGCGGGGCGCGTGGAACGCCACGGGTGAGGGCTCAACTCGCGCCCAGCGATGGGAACCGCCTTTTCGGGGGCCGGCGCTGCGATTCGGCTCGGTGGCCGCGTTTACTCCACCTTCCCCAGGTACCGCACCGTCACGCCCTGCACGTGCCAGAGATGGTCCTGGGCCGTCAGGAAGAAGGGCAGCTCGTAGACCAGGCTCTCGTAGACGTGCAGCTCTCGGGGCACGGGCACCTCGTCGGTGCTGCGGAACAGGCCGTGGAAGGCCTGCTCGCTGCCCGCATCCGGCTCGAGCGCCACACGGGGGATGGTGACGATCTCGCGGGAAACGGCGAAAGGCTTGAGGCCCACCTGGGTCCCCGTGAAGCGGGCCATGTAGGCGGCGTGACCGCCGAGCTGGATCACGGCCGGATCGGCGCTGCGGGCCAGAAGAAAGACGAGGCTGCTGTCCTCGACTTGGACCACCACCGGGTCCACCACCGCACCCTCGGCCGAGGGGTGTGCTTGCAGGACGGCTTCCCGAGCTTGCCACTCGCGCAACAGATCGTCGCCGAGGGGATGAAGCTCGACAGGAGCGGGGCCCGCGTCGGCCCTCAAGGGGCGTTGATCCGACGGTGCAGCGAAGTCCCCCCATCGCACCGTGCCGCTGTCGAGGGAAACCACGGCGTGGTACAGCCCCCCCAGGCTGTGGGGCGGCTCGGCGGTGACGCCCACGAAGATGACGTGGACGTCCTGGCCCGCGTCAACACACAGCCAACCCTGCAAGCGCGAGTCATCAGCGGCGCCCATGCGGGCCAGCGCAGCCGAGGCCTTCAAGGCCGCGGCGTCCAAGCGGTAGACCTGGCCACCCAGCCCCGAAGCCATCTCGACCATTCCCAGCAGCTCGGGCGGGACCGGCGGATTCACCAGGCCCTGGCGGTATTGCTCCACCCGCGCCTCGATGCGCGCGAGGCGCGCCGCGTCTGTAGCGAGCGCATCGAGTGCAAGATCGGCGGCCGGGACCACGGGGGAGAGGAGCAACGCTAGAAGGACTGGAAACATGGACGCAGCACCTACCCCCTCACTCGTCATCCCGTCCACCACGGACGCCTTCCGTGGCAGGGGGAACCACCCGGTGTGATTTGGCAGGACGGGGACGGAGCTGCTCGTGGTCGGTGTATTGTGAGGCAGTATCTGGAGCCCAACATGCCCCTCCCCCTCCTCGCAGCCCTCCTCCTCGCCCCCTCGAGCGCCGTGGCCGACGATCTGCAGCTCGAGCTGACCCTGTTCTCGCCCGACCGCGAGTACAGCCGCGCCATCACCTACCACGACATCGAAGACGGTCCCCAGCCCGGGCTCACGGTGACGACGCCCGACGGCGAGCGGTACCGGGTCGACCTGGACGTCACCCTGCTCGTTCCCGACGACCCGGAGCGGAGCGTCCAGGTCCGCTACGACGTCCAGCTCTTCGAGATCGAGACCCTGCGCAACGGGAGAGGGCTGGCCGAGGTGATCTCGAGGCTCCGCATGGTGGGCGTGCCCAACGAGCCTGCATCGGTCCAGCAAGGCACCCGCATGGAAGATGGCGAGGGCGGCTACGTCACGGCGAGCGGCTTCCGCATCGAGCTGCTGTACCTGGCGAGCCAGCTCGACTGATCAGGGCAGGTCCAACCGCACCGTGAGCTCCACGCCCAGCTCGGGCACCTGGATGGCCTTGAGCATGTAGGCGTTGGGGGAGTCCACTCCCGTCGAGGCCGCGGCCTGCTTCAGGGCATCCTGGTGAGACGGGAGCCACGCCAGGTCGTCGAGGATCGCGGTCACCTCGCACGAACCCGGCCCCCGCGTACACGACCAGGTGACGTCGGTGGGCAAGTGCTCCTCCGGAACCAGGTCGAGCAGGTCGTCGTAGCGGGCCAAGAGCACCGGATCGGGCTCGTGCTCCACGAGCTCCTCTTCCGGACGAAGCGGCTGGTTCTCGACCGGCCCGGTCCCCTCGCCGGACGACTCGTGGGCGACATCCACCGCTGGAGACGCGATGTGCGTGGTCACCGACTCGGCGCCCTCTGGCCGCGGGACGACGGCGGCATCTTGGGGCTGCACCACCCTGGGCACGCCTCGCATGGCGATCACCATCCAGGCAGCCAAGATGGCGGCCAGCGCCACCAGGAGCAGGATCGCTCTTCGCCCGTTCATGCCGACCTCCAACTCAGCTGAAGTAACACCGGCTCTGCGATACCGGATGACGAGCGCCACAGCTCGCCACCGGTCTCTCGAAAGGCTGGCCATGGGAGGATTCTCCAGGTTCTGCGCTATCCTGCTCCCGGAGGTGTCCATGCCACGTGTTCCCACCGCGCTCCTGCTCGCTCTGCTCGCCGCATGCCAGCCGTGCACGGAACCCATCGACCAGGACAGCGAGCCTCCGTCCGGCGACACCGACACCGACACCGACGCGGACAGCGATACCGACTCCGACGCCGATACCGACGCCGACACCGACGCGGACAGCGACGCGGACTCGGACGCAGACAGCGACGCGGACACCGATGTCAGCGACTACGATCGCTGCTTCGCCACCATCGAGGCCGACCCGAAGGACCCCGCTCCCGACTACGAGCAGTTCGGGGCCGTCGTCGCCGAGCACTGCCATGGCACCAACCACCAGGACATCAAGGGCGTGGAGCGGGTGGTCTTTTTGGGTGACTCGGTGACCGTGGGTACGCCCCCAACCGGCCAAGACGACTTCTACCGAAACCAGCTGGCGCTGGCCCTGGCGGACCGCTTCGGCCTCGAGGAGCCCGACTGGATCTGGCAAGGCTACGACCCCTTCAACGGCACCACCTGGTACCAGGACTCCGGCGACTTCGCCTCTTGCGCCGAGTGGGGTGCCCGCACCGACGACCTGATGCGGGACGACGACCAGGTGGAGCGCTGCCTGCCCGAAGACGAGCGCGACAAGACCACCCTGGTGGTCATGACCATCGGCGGCAACGATCTGAACGCGCTGACCGAGGGCTTCATGGCGAAGGAACCGGTGGAGGATCTCTGGACCGAGACCGAGGAGTTCATGGCGTTGGTGCGCGACACGATGGAGTGGATCAAGGAGCCCGGGCGTTTCCCCAATGGCGTGTACGTGATCTTCACCAACCTCTACGAGTTCACCGACGCCACCGGCGACGTCACCGCCTGCCCCCTGGCCAAGCTCGCCGGCTACGGCGCGGCCGTCACCGATCCCGACCTGGCGTGGATGGTGGTCTGGTCCATGGAAGAGTTCATGAGCATCGCGGTGGACACCGAGACCGACATGCTCTTCCTGCTCGAGACCTTCTGCGGCCACGGCTTCAACTACGATGACGCCAGCGGGCGCTGCTACCGGGGAG
>CAZVHW010000043.1:0-22860 GCA_964626835.1 uncultured Enterobacterales bacterium | reverse complement strand
GTGCCAGGGGCCGCCGTGTACCGGCCACCACGTGCCAGCCCTGCTCCGATGCGCGGTCGCGGACGTCCAGGACGTGTTCAGGGGTCCAACCGTCGTGCAAGGGCAGGTAGAGCGTGCCAGGCGCGCTGGTGCCGCGAGCCTGAAGGCTCACCCCCTCGCTCCCGCCCAGCGTGGTCCGAGAGCCGGGGGTCTTGAGCGTGATGAACGAGCCGCCACCTCCGAGGCGTTGGATGGCCTGTGCCACGTGCAGCTTGCCGCTGCCTCGCTCGCCCTGCAGGCACACGGGAAAGGGCGAGCGGGCCAACTTCGCCAGGGCCTGGAGGGGACGGGGGCCCACACCCAGCAGCTGCAAGAGCGCCAGCTCGTCTCGGGGCACGGCCGGGCCCGCCAAGCGGCGTGCCAGGCGGGGCAACGCTTGCCCCGACTCTGCGAGGGACTCGAGGGGTGGAAGGTCTCCACAGACGGTTCGAAGCTGTGGCCGAGGCGTCAGGCTCTCCACGAGTGAAGCGAGCAAGGTGCCGGCTCGACCACCCCTCGTGAGCGCCGTCGAGCTGGCATCCAGCAGCACCAAGCGGGTGCTGCCCTGAGCCACGGTCTGGACGAGCCGAGCCCAGGTGGAAACGAAGGCCACGGAGTGCCCACCCTCGAGAAGAGGCGTTGAGAGCCGCTCGCGGAGGTCCTCGTCCTGCGTAGCGATCACGATCTGGGCCAAGCCTCCTCCCGGGGACAGCGCGCACGCCGAGCGCTCGCTCGCGGTAGGCGAGAATGCTATCTTCGCCTTCCCCCCGCGTCACACGCAGGCTGACATGTCCCCCGTGCCACCAGCCGCGATCGCGCTGCTGCTCGCCAGCTGCGCCACCCTGCCCACCCGGGCTCACGCCGGCCCCCCTTCTCCCGACTCCGTCTGGGACGAGCCCGCCGTCGAGCCAGGGGAAGGGTCGTTGTGGGACCACATCGAGGGCGCCCTGGACGGCCAGCCTCCCACCAAGGAAGTCGTGGATGCAAGCGGCGAGCTGGCAGCCGAACGCAGCGCCGCGCTCGACTTCCTCGAGGTGGTCCAGGGACAGGGCCTCGAGGAATCTTTCGCCTGGTACCGCGATCCACACGGGTATCTCACCAAGGACCCCCTCTTCCTCGACCGCCTCGATCCCGAGGAGTTCGATCTCCCATTGGTGCTAAACGACCAGGTCGAGCTTTGGATGCGCTATTTCCTCGGCTCAGGCCGAGTATGGTTCGCGCGCTACCTGGCTCGATCCACCCGCTATCGCGGAATGATCGAGGCCGGGCTGACCGAGCGGGACATGCCCCAGGACCTCTTCTACCTTGCCATGATCGAGAGCGGCTTCAGCACCCACGCCTACAGTCGCGCTTCTGCCGTGGGCCTCTGGCAGTTCATGTCCCCCACCGCCAGGGCGTACAAGCTCCGGGTGGAGTGGTGGGTCGACGAACGCAGGGATCCCGAGCTGGCCACCAGCGCGGCCCTGGACCATCTCCAGGACCTGCACGAGATGTTCGGAGACTGGTACCTGGCGACAGCAGCCTACAATGCCGGAGCGGGTCGGGTGCGGGGTGCCATCAAGAAGAGCGGTGGCACGGACTACTGGTCGGTAGCCAAGCCCGGCTTCATGGCCAGGGAGACCTGCAACTACGTCCCCAAGCTCATCGCCGCGGCCATCATCGGTCACAACCCCCAGCGCTACGGCTTCACCGATATCGACTACCAGCCCCCCCTGTCCTACGACACCGTAGTGGTGCCCCACTCCAGCTCCGTCGAAGCGCTGGCGGGTTGCGCCCAGGTCGGAGAGGAACGTTTCCAGGAGCTCAACCCGGCGCTGCGCCGCTGGGCGGTGCCGCCAGAACCGGACAGCTATGCGGTGAGGGTACCCCTGGGCAGCGCTGAGTCCTTCTCGAGCTGCATCGAGCGCATCCCTCCCTCCGAGCGGGTCTCCTTCATGCGCCACCGGGTCCGCAGCGGCGAGAGCCTGGGCTCCATCGCGACACACTACGGGGTCTCCGTAGATGCGATCGTGCGCCTGAACGACATCCGCAACCGCAACCGCATCTACGTTGGCACCGAGCTGGTCATCCCCGCCCCCGGCGCGAAGGGTGGCGATGCCTCCACGGGCAGCGCCAACCAAGCGCAAGCGACGGGATCCACCGCCGCCGAGCCTCGAGCCATCACGTCGCACACCGTACGAACGGGCGAAAACCTCGCAGCCATCGCCACACGCTACGGTGTCACCCTGGCGGACCTGCAAGCGTGGAACGACATTGGCAACCCGGACCAGATCAAGGCGGGTCAGCGGATCAGGGTTGGTGCCGGTACCCCGACCGGCTCGAACGCGGTCACCTACACCGTCAAGCCGGGTGACACCCTGTCGGGAATCGCGGCCCACTTCGATGTCTCGTCCTCCGACCTCCGGCGCTGGAACGATGTCTCCGACCCCAGCCGCATTGACGTCGGCGACAAGCTCACCATCCACACGAATGCCGTCGGTTGGATCGTCTACATGGTCCGGACCGGCGACACCCTGGGGTCCATCGCCCGGAGCCAGGGCTGCTCCGTCACGGACATCAAGACATGGAACAGCCTCTCCTCCACCACCATACACCCGGGGCAGCAGCTCCGAATCCAACGATAGACGCGGAGAGCTCGCGCCCATGATGCAGGTCGAAGAAGCACTGGCGCGGCTCACCGAGCGGGTGCCCCGAAAGCCCGCCCGCGACCTGCCCTTGCATCAGGCCCTCGGCCGCCTGTTGGCCGAGCCCGTCGTCTCCACCCGCCAGGTTCCACCCTTGGACAACGCCTCCATGGACGGCTTCGCGGTCCGGTCAGTGGACACCCAGCGACCTCCGGTACGCTTGGCGGTGGTGGCCACCACCTACGCGGGGGACCCGCCCGCCGCCAACATGGGCCCCGGGCAGGCCGTGCGCATCATGACCGGCGCTCCCATGCCGCAAGGTGGCGCCGACGCGGTGGTCAGGGTCGAGGACACCGAACCCGGCGCCCAGGGCGCCGCCGGGCGGCAGAGCGTGTCGATCCGGAGGAGCGTCCACCCGGGTCAGTTCGTGCGCCAAGCCGGCGAAGACATCCAGGAGGGCACCACCGTGCTCTCCGCGGGGGCCGTGGTCAACCCCGCGCGCTTGGGCCTGCTCGCCTCCATCGGCGTCGCAACGGTGCCCGTCGTGCAGCGTCCCCGCGTGGCCATCCTGGCCACGGGCGACGAGCTCGTGCAGCTGGGAGAACAGCCCGGGCCCGGCCAGATCTTCGGCAGCAACAGCCACGCGCTGGCCGGCCTGGTCTGGGAAGCAGGCGGCGTACCTGTCGACCATGGTGCGGTGGCAGACGAGCTCGACGCCACGAGGGCCGCCCTGAGACGCGCCGCAGGCGCAGACCTGCTCATCACGACCGGTGGCGTGAGCATGGGCGAGAAGGACTGGGTCCGCGTGGCCCTCGACGCCGAGGGCGCCCAGCTCGACTTCTGGAAGGTCGCCGTCAGGCCAGGCAAGCCCGCAGCCTTCGGTCGACTCGGGACCACCCGCCTCTTCTGTCTGGCTGGCAACCCCGTCAGCTGCATGGTGGGGTTCTATCAGTGGGTGCGGCCCGTGCTCCGACTCATGCTCGGCGATCCCCGCCCGCACCTGCCCGTGATAACGGCGCACTGTGACGAGAGCATCGCCAAGCGCCCCGGCCGGGCCTGGCTCGAGCGGGTCGTACTCCAACACCAGCCGGACGGCGGCGTGTTGGCCCGTCGCACCGGCAACCAGTCCTCGGGCGTGCTGACCTCCATGGCCCGCGCTCACGGCCTGCTCCTGCTAGCTCTCGAGTCTACGGGGGTGCAGAAGGGCCAGCCCGTGCGAGTCATGGTGCTGGACTGGTCGTTCCTCAACGGTACCGAGCCCGGATACGGGTGGTAAGCTCCCACGACAACCAAGCCACGACTGCAGGAGGCAGGATGGGCGCAGAAGATCATCACCAGGCTGCCGGCAAGGCACCGGTCACCTTCCACGTCATCGTGGTCTCCACCAGCCGCACGCCCACGAGCGACCGCAGCGGTCCCCTCATCCAGGAGAAACTGGAGCAGGCGGGCCACCGAGTGCTCGGCCGGGATCTGCTGCCAGACGACCAGGCGACCGTCCGCGCCCGGCTGGAGTCGCTGCGCGACGAGGGCAAGGTCGAGGCGGTCATCACGTCCGGCGGTACGGGTCTGTCTGCGCGCGACCGCACGTTCGAGGCGGTGCTCGAGGTGCTCGACAAGGAACTCGCCGGCTTCGGCGAGCTGTTCCGCCGCTTGAGCTTCGACGAGATCGGTTCGGCGGCCATGATGTCCCGCGCCACCTGTGGCCTGGCGGGTTCCATGGCCGTGTTCGCGCTGCCGGGCTCGCCCGCAGCATGTCGGCTCGCCATGGACGCCATCATCCTGCCCGAGATCCACCACGTCATCTACGAGCGCAGCAAGGAAGGTCCACCGGCCGCGCTGCCGGCCAAGACCCGAGCCAAGACACCAGACAGCGCGCCCGACGCGCCCGAAGACTCCGAACCGGTCGATCCGGCAACCCGGGGGACGGTGCAGGTGGCGGTAGAAGACAAACCCGAGACAAAGCCCGCCACCCAGCCCGAGCCCGAAGCCGGGCGCGCTGGCTGGCAGAATGCCATCGCGGCGCTGGATCCCGACTGGCAGACCACCGGCTGTCCAAACCTGCCACCATCCCTGGCCGCCATCGACGGGCTCAGGAACGTGCTCTACGCCGCCGGCCAGCGAGGCTCCGCCACCATCGACGGCCGTTCCTATGGGGTCTACGGCTTCCCCGACCTACTTCGGGCGTCCTCCAAGGTGCTGCTCGTCGGTGATGTCGAGCCCCACGGGTGCATCGTGGCGGCCCACCGGCACCCCCGCAACGTCGGCGTGCTCGCCAAGTGGGGGCAGGCGTTGCCCGACTGGCCCAACACGGGCAACGATCCCGCTCGCGTGGGCCAGGAGATCACGGGGCGCCCCTACCCCGACGAAGGCAGCTTGTTCGCCCTCGAAGGCGACCGCATCTACGTGCTCGATGCCGAGCGCGTGAACAGCTGGGACGGCCGTCGAGTCCGCAGCGAGGGCGGCTGGCGCTCGGCTCTGGCTTCCCTCGCGCTGCGCTGGTCCCAGCGCTAGCGCCGGGTCCTCCGTCACCATGGAGCCACCGCGGGGAGCCTGCGTCCACCAGCCCCTCGCCCCCGAGGTTTCCCGCTGTGTGGGGTGCGGATGCTCCCTCTGCGAGAGCTGCGTGCGAAGGATCGGAGGGCGCAGCTGGTGTAGCGAGTGCCAGCCTCCCGCCTCGCTCGAGGACAGCACTCCCTCGGCCGCCGCCCCCGCGGTCACCATGCTGGGACTCGTGATCGCCGCGCTGCTGGGCTGCTTCGGCTCGACCCTGGCCCTGGCGTGGTACGGCACGGCGCGCCAGGCGCGGGCGGACCGCGACACCCTCGCCCGACTGCGCTTCGCCCTGGAGGACGTCTACCTGGACACCTCGCGCTACCCGACACCCAGCGAGAGCTTCGCCGCGCTGGTTTCCTCCGATCCAGACCTGGACGGCTCGCCGGTGGCGGACTGGCGTGGGCCCTACCTGGACCTCGGGCGTCTGGATCTCCGCTGGTCGAGCCGTCGCGGTGGGCTGTCGGATCGCCGGGGCAACGCCATCCTGTATTACGCCAATCCCGGTGGTGACTGGGTGTACCTGGCCTCCCCGGGCCCCAACGGCCGCACGGACACCTCGGGGCTGGGCGGGCCCGACTTCGGCGGCATGGCGGAAGGCGACGACGTCGTCGTCTGGGTGGAGGGTCCTTGAGAGACGCTCTGAGATGTGCGGACAGAGCCACGAGAGGGCTGATCCGCGCCCCGGCAATGGTGCTCCACTGGTGGATCGCCGCGCTCCCCGCCCTGCTGGTGGGCGCCGCCTTGCTGCCCAAGGCACTGCGCGGGGGCATCCCTACCGAGGCCGGTGAGCTCATGGGGCTGTTGCTCTGGTCCTTCCTCGCAGTGCTCGCGTGGGCCTGGTACCTGCTGGGTACGGTCCACGTGATCCAACAGGCTGGGCTCAGCATCTCGAAGCAACCCGCATCCCGGCTCCCCTCCCCCAGGCGTCTGCTAGACCACCTTCCCGCGCTCGCTCGCGCTCACGGCGCCCGCCTCCTGGTGTCCTTGCTGGCCTTGCTTCCGCTGGGTGCAGCGCTCCCCCTGGCCCGCTTGGTGACCGGCCCATGGGCCGTGCGCGCCGTGCTGGGCACGGGACCACGAACGAAGCGCTGGCTGCCCGAAATCGAGCTGGTCGTCGTCCAGCTGGCGGCCTGGATCTTGCTGGTCCTGCTCACCACCAACATCGTCGTTCTCCTCGCTTGGTTCGCCCACGGTTCCCTGCTCGACGCCGCGGCGCTGTTGCCACGCCTCACCGATCCGCGCCTGTGGGGAGTCGCCCTCCTTGCGTCCCTGTCGGTGGTGGAGCCCTGGCGAGTGCTGGCCATCGTCGCGGCCCTCGGTACCACGTCGCCCACCGGCCTCCCGCAGGACGAAGAAACTGGCGGAGAGTCGTGCTGATCCCAACCCTCCTGCTGTTGATCGGGTCTGCCACCGCGGAGCCGATGAGCCTCGAGGGCTGGCGTACGCTGGTGAGAGACGCCCAGCGCCACGTATCCGAGGGCTCCCCTCGAGCCTTGGTGGCCTTGCGCCGTCTCTCGAACCGCCGAGTTCGTGACGTGGATGGTGGTGTCATCGTGGTGGACGACACCCAGTTGGCCCGCATCACCCTCGATCTGCAGCGGACCTTGTCGGATCCGAGCACGTCGGCGGACAGCATTCGCGCCGCAGCGGTTCACCTGGCGCTGCTCGAAGACGAGGTCGGCCGGCTACTCGAAGCCCCTCCCGCTCCCTACGCCCAGGCTATCCGTCCAGACGGCACGCTGTTCGCCACCGCCACCACACCCGTACTACCCGGGCGGGCCGAGGCCTCCTGGGAGCCCGCGTTCAGGGCGAGTTGGACCCGGCTTCGCGCATGGGTCGGTCTCGCCATCTCGGGCCGCAGAACCGGCTCCACGACCGCCACCGCTGCCGTACTCGTCGGGACCAGCTTGGCCGCCCTGCTGCTCGCACTGTGGCCCATGTTCCGGGGGCTCATGGCCACCACGCCCGCAACGGTGGTACCCGGTCCGATCACGTCCGGCCGCCGTCACACCCCGCTGGGAGCACGAATGCTCGCTGCACTTCGGCAGTTGGCTCGTCAGGGGTTGCTGCACCAGCCCGAGCACCTCACCAACGGGGAAGTGCTCGCCGCCCTCCCTGACGAAACGCGCGGACGGCTGGCACCCGCGCTGGCCATCCACGACCGATCCGCCTACGGGGGCCACGGCCCGACCGAGGGCGAAGAACGCTTGCTGGACGATATTCTGGAACGCTACGAGGAGACCACGTGAGCCAGGGCCAGGCCCGAATGCTCGGCGCACTGGTCCTGGTAGGGCTGGCATTCCTCTTGTGGATGTCCGTTTCGGGCATCAAGCCCGGACGGCTGGGGCAGCCCGGCCAGATGGACCCGCAACAGCTGGTGGGCTCCAGCTACGAGAACGGACCCCGCGGCACGAGCGACCTGTTCCGCATGTTGTCCCGCACCCACGAACGGGTAGAGCGCTGGATACGGCCCATCACCCAGCTCCCTCCCGGCGGCACGCTGGTGGTGATCTCTCCAGCGACGAGCCTACACCTCGAAGAGCAGCGTCAGCTGCTGCTGCACGCCGAAGCGGGCGGCACGGTGGTGCTGGTCTCGGACTGGATCCCCGAGCTGCTGGAGATTCGCGGGCTGACCCTGCGTCAAGTACCCTTGCCCGCTTCGAGCCGGCCCCAGGTCCCCTCGACCCTGGTAGATCCCGACGCACCCCTCGAGAGCCGCGGCATGGCCCTGCTCGAGCCGACCCCGGCGGTGCTCTCCCTCTACGGCTCCTCCCACGGCGCGCGAGTGGGGCTCGTCGCAACAGGCCAGGGACGGATGGTCGTCGTGACCGATCCCTTCGTGCTGTCCAACGACGGCATCCGAAGAGACGGCAACCTGCGCTTCGCCTGGCGACTGGCCCACGCCCTGCCCGAACCCATCCGTTTTGACGAGCACCACCATGGCTTCGAGCCGCGCCGAGGCGCGTGGGCCTACGCCCGCTCCCGCAGACTCGCACCGACCATGACCCTGGCGTTCCTGGTGCTTCTCCTGGCCCTCTGGCGGGCCTGGTTGCGTCCAGAGCCTCCGCCAGCAGCCCCCCCGGACCGCCCCCCGGGGCCTCTGGGACTCGTAGATCCGCTCGCCGCCCGCCTCAGGGACGCCGGCTCCCTGGAGCGCTGCCTCGGCCTTCTTCGCACGGAGAGCCGACGGTGGGACAAGAGCGACCATCGGAGGTCGTCCGACCCCGAACCCAGCGAAGAGGCATTGCTGGAGGTCGCTCGCGACCTCACCCACACATCCACCCATCCTTCACCACGGGTTCCCCATGGAAGCAAGCTCCCTCCCATCGCTCGCCAGTGACCTGACAGAACGCGTCGAGAGCGTCGTCGTGGGCGGCGGCCCCCTCGCACGATTCATGCTGGTCGCCGTCGCCGCCCGGGGTCACTGTCTCGTGCAAGGCGTACCCGGAACCGGCAAGACCTTGTTGGGACAGACCTTCTCCGGCCTGCTGGGCTTGCCGTTCAAGCGCGTCCAGCTCACTCCGGATCTGCTCCCCGCCGACCTGACGGGCACGCTCGTGCTCGAGCCGGGAGCCGGTCGGCCCGTCTTCAGACCCGGGCCACTGTTCACGGGCCTGCTCATGGCGGACGAGATCAACCGCGCCCCCCCTCGCACACAAGCCGCGCTGCTCGAGGCGATGGAAGAGCGCCAGGTCACCGTGGACGGACGCTCACACCCGCTCGATGACCACTTCACCGTTCTGGCCACCCTCAACTCGGTGGAGTCCGAGGGGACGTGGTCCCTACCCGAGGCCCAGCTGGACCGCTTCGCCCTGCGGCTGCCGATGGACTACCCACCCCCGAGCGTGGAAGCCGAGCTGTTGGCACGGGTTGATGGTGGCCCGGATCCCAGGGCTGGAGCCCTCACGGAGCTCGAGCCGTTGCTGGACGCCATGGGCATCGCCGCCCTGGTCGTCCTGGCTCGAGCGGTGCGCCTTGGAAGCACGGTCCAGGAGTTCCTGCTCGCCCTGGTGCACACCGCACGTCAGGATCCCCGGGTGGCCCTCGGGCCCTCACCCCGCGCCATGCTGCAGCTTGGCCGGCTGAGTCGAGCACACGCCGCCCTCGACGGCAGACCCCACGCCACGCCCGACGACGTCACCACGCTGCTGCAGCCCTCGCTGGCGCACCGCATCGTGCTCCACCCCGAGGCGATGCTCGACGGCGAGACATCCCACCGTGTGCTCGAAGACGCCAGGGCGCGCGTGGAGGTCCCCCGTTGATCCGCCCTGGCCCCACCGCGATCCTCGGCCTCGCGCTCTGTCTGGTACCGGCAGTCGCGATGGTTCGGGGCCCGGGGGGGGGCCTCTACCTCGCGCTCGGTGTGCTCGCATGGCTGCTGATCACCGCCATCACGTCCACCCGCCTGCCGCGTTCGGACCACCTCCTCCTGGTGAGTCGAGTCCAGGGTACGGCGCGTCTGGGCTCGACGGTCATCCTGGAGCTGGAGCTGACCAATCTCCACTTCCAGAGGCTACGGCTGGAAGGGGCCTTGATCCACGACGGCACCCTCGAGTTCACACCGCCCCGCCTGCTCACCTCTCTGGGACCCGGCGACATCGAGCGCCACCGAGTCACGCTGCGCCCCTTGGCGAGAGGTCTGCTGAACCCGGGGTACGCGAGGGTCTGCGTGAGGGGATGGCTCGGCTGGCTCGAGAGGGTGGTGGACCTGCCCATCGATCAGGAGATCCTGGTTCATCCCCGCCCGGTCTCCCCGCGCCTGCTGGCGTCCCTGATCCCCATGGCCCCCCCGAGCCAGCGCCACCCCTGCACCGAGCGCGAGCTGTTCCGGGCCCTGCGCCCCTCCCTGCCCGGGGACGACGCGCGAGACCTGAGCTGGTCCGCCTCGGCCCGCGCAGGCAGCCCGGTGGTACGCACCTGGGAAGCGCCACGGGCGGGGCCGGTCGTGATCTTGCTGGACAGAGGGGCGGGCATGTCCGTCAACTTCGATCCGCTCCAGAGCCGCCTGGACGTGGCCGTGGCCATGGCGTCGGGCCTCGCCCGCTCACTCCACCGAGCCGGTCATCCCGTCACCCTGGCAGCGTGGAGTGCAGGCCTCGACCTCTGGATTCCGTCGAGCTCTCGCGGCACCACGCCCATCGAGCTCGCCCTCGCGACGCTCAGCACCGCACCCAGCCCCTGGGACCCGGGAGGTATCGCGGCTGCGCTCTCGCACAGGCTCCCCACCGCCACCACCGTGCTGATCCTCACGGAGCCCGACGGCGAGCCCGAGGCACTGGCCAACTGCCTCGCCGTCCTGCGTGGTCGCGCGACACCCTGGGTCGTGTTGGTCGGAGATCCGGGGTTGGCGGGAGCCGCACGGGTGCCCGTGCAGGACCTCGAGGACGTCTACCGCTGCTGCGCAGCATTGGCCCTGGGGGATCAGCGCCGGGCGGCGATGGCCCGCTGGCGGGCGGCCGGCGCCATCGTGTCCGACGCGAGCGGCCGCGCGGGAGCCTTGCGCCAGCCCGTGCTGATGTAGGCCACCAAGCCGACCGCCAGCACACCCGCCAACCCGAAGCTCACCGCGTCGGGCTTGGGGATGGGGGAGACGAACCCCTCGATGAGAGCGGCGATGGCCAGGAGCGGCACGAGCGCCACCCCGGCTGGCCCAGCATGCCTGGCCGCACGGCGCAGCGCGGCGGCCCGCCCACTCGGCCCCGGCAAGAGCACCGCATGGCCGAGGGCCAGACCGGCGCCACCCGCGAGCCAGACCGCGGGGAGTTCGAACACGCCGTGGGGAGCCACGAAGGCCCAGAGGACCCGGTCGAGCCCCCGGGTGTGCACCAAGCCCGCCACGGCTCCCAGGAACACGCCGTTTTCGAGCATGGCCGCCACCGTACCGACCCCCGCCAGGATGCCCAACGCGAGGGCCTGCATGGCGGCCTCGACGTTGTGCGCGAGCAGGGAGCCCGACAGCGCCGGAGCGCTGTTTACGTCGACCTGCTCGAGCCAATGGTGGCCGTCCGCCAACCGGGCCAACACGCCGTCGTGAACGGAGTCGGGCAACAACCACGCGGCCGCTAGAGGATCCAGGATGGTGGCGGTGAACCCAAAAGCCGCCGCTGCCCAGAAACAACCCGCCGCCACCACGATGTACCAGCGAAGCGCATGCACGTGGCGTGGGAACCCGATCACTGCTTGCAGCAGGCCAGACCACAGGGAGCGCCTCCAGCCCTCGCCGGTGAGCCGGCCTCGGACGGCCAACAGGCGAATCTCCTGCTGTGGCTCGGGCAAGCCACGGCCTCTGGCGCGGCCAACGAGGGCTGCGAGTCGGCGATACCGTCGCACCAGCGCGATGGGATCCTCGGGCGCCATGCTTGGCCCGCGGTTGGTGCTGGGTTGTTCTCGCAGCCTCATGGTACCGCCAACAGGATACCTGCACCGTGTAGCCCGATATGTCCGGTACACCAGTCATGAACGACCCCCAGGCCAGCTCCAGCCCCACGCCACTTCGGCTCGAAGAGGGCGGCTGGGTGCACCTGCAGCCCGCTGGACTGGTCACGCGCCTGGCCGCCCGCATCGTGGACGGGCTCTGCCAAGTCATCCTGGCTGGAGCCTGCCTCTTGCTGCCAGCTCTCGTGATCGAGCGCATGGCGGCCCAGACCCAAGCCGAGGCCACCGCACGCGTCGGCCTGTTGCTCGCCGCCGCGCTCGGCATCCTGGCCAGCGCCTGGCTCTACCCGGTCTTGTTCGAGCTGCTCTGGGCGGGCCGCACCCCGGGCAAGCGCATGCTCGGCCTCGCCGTCACCGACTCCCAAGGGCGCGCTCCGCGCCCTGCGGCGGTGGTCATGCGCAACCTGCTGCTCTTGGTAGACCTTCTACCGGGGCTAGGCCTCGTGGGCTTGGTGGTAGCCGCCACCGACCCAGCCCACCGCCGGCTCGGTGACATGGTCGCGGGCACGATGGTGATCGAGCAGCCCGGGAGGCCAGACCCCTACGCCGCTAGAACACCGACTCCTCGATGACCAGCTGGTCACCGGGCTCGAGCTCGATGTCCTGGTCTTTGCCCTGGAGCATGCGCTTGAGGTTGAACACGATGCGCTCGCCGTCCCGCAGCAGATACGCTTCCCGCATCTTGGCGTAGGTGGTGTGACCGCCCGCGGCCGCGAGCGCCTGGCTGACCGTCAGACCATCCCAATAGCTGACGGATCCGGACCTCTCGACCTCGCCCGAGACATAGACCACCAGGCCTTCCACCACGTTGACCACGTCGCCCGCCTGGAGGTCGAGGTCGCCTTCGCCGTTGGCCAGCAGCTGATCGAGCTTGACGACCATGACCTCGGTGTGGCCATTGACCTGGCGCTCCACGCGCACTTCCTTGATGGCTTTTTCGGAGATGACGCCGCCTGCGAGAGCGAGCATCCGACGTACGGTCGTGTGGCCCTCGAGGTAGAAAACACCGGGCTTGGCGACCGCACCCAGGACCTGAACCTGCTGGCTGGCGTAGCGGTCCATGTGAACCGTGACGTGGGGGTCCACCAAGAAACGGGCGCCGAGCTCGCGGGTGAGTTCGTCGGCAACGCGGGGCAGCGTGAGGTCCTGCACCTGGAGCTTTCCTACCAGGGGATAGGCGATATACCCGCCCTCGTAGACCTCGTAGGCACCGCAGAGGTCCTGCTCGCCATAGACGTCCACGCGCACCGAGTCGCCCACACCCAGCGTGTAGCCTGCCGAAACGGGACCACTGGAAAGGGCCTGCCCTGCGGGCTCTTCTTCGGGCGCCAGGTTGGGCTGCGACGCTGGTTCGGCTGCCTGCGCCGACACCCCCCGGGTGACCAAGGCGAGCAGCAGGAAGCCGGCGTAGGTGTGGATGCGTGCCATTGAGAGGTACTCCTGACCCCCATGGTGGGTAGGAACGTCCCGAACGATCCCAGCGATACGCAGGACTCCGGGGTCGTGCGAAGAGCGAGGAAGCCACGGCGGACGGTCAGCGAACCCGGGGGGCCGGGTCGGCCGGAGTCTATCTCCAGAGCCTCCTCACCGCAAAGCTGGAACCAATCGCCCGATTCCAGGCTCTGAAGGCCAGAGGCGTTCGCCATACCGCGAGCTGTAAGATATCCAGCCAACACCGCGTTCACAGAGCGGGTGAACGAGGAGGCACCCTGTCATCGACGGTCCCAGAATCGGTAACACCGACCCTGGAGCTCCCGGTCGTCCAACGCCTCAAGCAAGGCGACCGTGCTGCACTGGCCACCCTCTACGGGTGGTTCGGGGACCGCCTGTATCGACAGGTCATCCTCCCTCGCCTCCCCGTCCCGGAGCTCGCCGAGGACGTACTCAAGGACACCTTCCGCCTCGCCATGGAACGCATCGATCAATACCAGCCCCAGGGCGCCAGCATCTTCTTCTGGCTGCGTCGCATCGCGATCAACCGCGCCATCGACGTGCACCGCGCCCACCAGCGCCAGCGCCGGCTGGCCGATGCGGTCAGACAGGAACCCGATCGCACGGTGGGCCAGCGCCCGTTGGCCCCCGACCGCGCACCGGAGATCGCCCAGACACGGCAAGCGGTCCAGCAAGCACTCGGCAAGCTCAATCCCCGCTACGCCGCCGCCCTGCGCATGCGCCTGCTCGAAGAGCTCGATCGCGACGAATGCGCCGAGGTCCTCGACGTCACCGTGGGTAACTTCGACGTCATCTTCCACCGAGCCTGCAAGGCATTCCGAAAGGTCTACGCAACGTGAAGGATCCACGCACCATCGAGGAGCAGGCCACGCAGCTGGCGCGCTGGCTCGAAGAACACCCGGGTGCAACGCCACCCGAGGGGCTGGATCCCGACGTGCTCGAGGCCATCTACACCCTGCGCCCCGACCTCGCGCCCGCGCCGTCCTTCACCATCGACGACATCCTGGCGGACATCACCGCCGGTCCCTTCGCACCCATCAGCGCCGAACCCGGTGCAGAAATCGCCCAGCTCGCCGAGCTCATCGAGATCGATCGGTCCGACGTGCAGCCCCCCGCCGACGCACCAGCCGAGCCACAGACCCCCACGGTGGTGGACCTCTCCACCGAACGGCGTCGCAGACGCCCTTGGCTCTGGACCGGGGTCGGCGCAATGGCCGCGGCCGCCATGGCCCTGTTCGTGGTCATGCCCTTCGTCGAACAGGGCGTCCCCGACCTCATGAGCCAAGCCGAGCAAGCCGATCTCCCGGCTGTACCGCCCGCAGTGGACTCCATCTCCACCATCCCCGAGCTGGCCACGCCGGTGGTGACGGCCGAGCGCAAAGCCAAGGCCGATCGAGGCGTGCCCAGCCCCGATGCCGCAGCGCCCGCCCAACCCACCGGCGGCATCCTGGACGACATGAGCGGCCGCGCGGGCAGTGGTGCAGCCTCCGGCGTCGCCGCCGGCCCAGCCCTGGCCGGAAGATCGAGCAGCTCCGCCAGCACCACCACGGCAGGCAAGGTGCGCACCCGGGACGAGCTGGCCCAGGCGGCGGGAGGTCAAGGCCTCGAAGCCACCACCCAGCCAGCTCCGGCCGAGGATCCACCGGCCGGATGGTACACCCCTTCCACCACCACCCCCGCACCCAGGGCTGCAGCCGCCCCCGAACCCGAGCCGACCATGCTGGCAGACGAAGGTGGCGAGCGCGACGACCAGGGCGCCTACAACGTCCTCACCGAAGAAGCGGAGGAAGAATCCCTCTACCAGCCGATGGACGCGAGCACGGATGGCGCACTGGCGGGAGCCACCGCCTCGAAGGAACTGGAACACGCCGAGGACGACCTCCTGGAGATAGCCGGTAGCGAACGCGCTTCCTCGTCCGGCGACAGCTTCCGAAGCGTCGACGAGGACCGTGAGCAAGAGCAGCGAGAAGGCCGTGACGACGAAGCCGACGACTACGACGAGGCCGCAGAGTACCAGTTCGATGCTGGCGCGAGCGCAGCCCGCGTCGAGACCGCCAGGCGCGGTCTGGATTTGACCGACACGCGCTCCGCCGGGCGCTCGACGCCACGCACGCGCAGGTCGGACAACGAATCGGTCGAGGCCCCACCAGCAGCACCCGCCGAGGCCATCGCCATGGGGCTCGACGAGCTTCGATCCCAGGCCAATCCCCTCGACTACCACAGTCGATGGTACGAGACCGATCCGGCGCTGGACGACACCACTCGCGCCCAGCTGGCCGCCGCAAACTCCCAGGTCCAAGCCGCCATCGTGGCTGGCGAACCCAGTGCGGCGCTCGGTGCCCTGCAGCCGTTGACGAGCAGCGCGCACCCTCGAGTGGTTCAAGACGTCTCCTACCACATCGCCACCCTGCACTTGCAGTCGGGCCGAGTCTCCAGCGCCCTCGCCGCGGTCTCCACGGGCTTGGCCGCCAGCAGCAGCCCCACGGTGTTCCGCAGCCGCTTGCTCGCCCTGTTGGGCTCCATCCACGAAGAGCTGGGCGACAACTCCCAGGCCCACGACGCCTACCAACAGGCCGTGGACGCCAACATCAGCCGCTACTGACCGCGTCGAACCCAGAGCCTCGGTGGCTCTCGCGCGCGAACCACGTGGAGCGACCGTGCCAGCTCCACGACAGCTGCGCTATCATGGAGCCCCCCTTGCCCCGGAGGCCGTACATGCGCACGACGACCAACGGTTCTCTCGCCATCCTCGGATGCCTGCTGTTCATGTCTTGCGGCGACAAGGACAAGGAGAACAACAACGGCGAGACCGGCGACACCTCCACCGAGGTGACCGAGCACCCCCTCGTGCCGGACGAATACCAGAACATCTGGGACTGGGACGCCAGCGGTTGCGAAGACGGCAAGTCCGCCGTGTACCACGTGGCAGAGGGTAGCAGCGTAGAAGAGGAGATCGACGGCGACACCGAGATCGTGCTCTACGTCACCGAGCGCTGGTACTGGTTCCATGGCGATGAAGACTTCGACGGTGACTGCGTGGATGAGTTCGAGTACCGTGGCGTGGAGACCTCCTATGCCTGGGGCTCCATCGATCCATGCGGTACCTGCGAAGAGGAGTACTGGGGCAGCTACGACATCGTCGATACGGCAGACTACGGCTGCAACTACCTCTATGGGGGCATCATCATCGGGCGCGACGCCAGCGGTGAAGGCAACGACTTCTCTCCCATGGTCTTCAAGATCGACACTCTCACCATCGCAGGCGAGCCCAACGAGAACAACGCCATCCTCGTATACAACGCCATCAGCTACGATGGAGGCTGGTACTTCGACTCGAGTTACGCTAAAGGCACGGTATTCCCCGATTCGGACGGCGACTATGGCGGCCCATCCCAGTACGAATGGGTGAATCTCACGACCATGTGCATCTAGGGCTCCGAGCCTTGCGCCCCCCCCGGTAGCATCCACCATGCTCACCGTTCTCACACTGCTCGCCCTGGTCGTCGTGGCCACCCTGCTGGCCCACTTCGTGCTCAGCCGTCTCCAAGCCCGCTTCCTCTATTCCACGGGTGGAGAGTACGTCCTGCTGGGGGTGCTCGTAGGCCCCCAGCTGCCCGTGCTCGTAGCCCCCTTCCTGGGAGGAGAGGTCGCCTGGCAGGGCCTGGTCAGCCCCGACGTGCTCCACCAGCTGTCCCCGCTCGTCAGCTTGGCCATCGGTTGGGCCGGACTGGTCTACGGCCTCCAGTTCGACCTCCGAGCCATGCTCAACAGCCGCAGTGGCGCCTTCTCCCTCTCCGCGGTTCAGGCTGGCGTCACCTTTGGCCTGGTCTACGGAATCTGCCGCTGGGTGCTCGCAGGCACCCATTTTCTGGGCCTCGAGGCCTCCCACGCCTCCCAAGCCGCCCTCTTCCTGGGGGCCACGGCGGCCGTGTCCTCCCCGGCCGCGTGGGAACTGGTCCACAGGCGTTTCCCCGGGCAAGGGCGGCACAGCGCCCTGCTGCGAGACGGCGGTACCCTCGACGAGCTGGTGGGCATCTTCGTCTTCGGGCTCATCTTCTGCCTCTTCCATCCCCTCCAAGACGCCGCCCTGGGGCGCGTCCCCACGCCCACTGAGTGGTACGTCGTCACCGTGCTGCTGGGTGTGGTCATGGGGGTGGTCTTTCACTTCTTCCTGGGCGAAGAGGACGACGAAAACCACCTCTTCCTCGCCTTCATGGGCATCATCGTCTTCGCCAGCGGTGCGGCTTGGTACCTGCACCTCTCTCCCCTCCTGGTCAGCCTCGTGCTCGGTATCGTGCTCGGCAACACCAGCCGCCACGCCAGGCGCGTGCTGCCCGTGATCCTGCGCACCCAACAGCCCATGGTGCTGCTGCTGCTCATCTTCGCTGGCGCGCTCTGGACCCCGGTGGCCTGGCCAGCGTTCGTGCTGGCCCTGCTCTACGTGTCCGTGCGCAGCTTCGGAAAGCTGGCAGGCGGCTGGCTGGCTGCGCTGTCCATCGGGCCTGGCGTCCGTCGCGACCTGGGCCGAGGACTCCTGGGCCACGGCGAGGTGGCGGTAGCCATGGCCCTGAACCTGCGCCTGGTGTACGACGGCGCCTTCGTGGACTGGGTGTTCACCGCCGTGCTGGTGTCCATGGTCGTCAACGAGTTCTGGTCGGCCCGACTGCTCAAGGGCTTCCTCATCGACGCCGGGGACATCCAGGCCACCGCCAAGACCGGGAGGAGCTGATGTACGCCATCGTCGTGGGTATGGGCCAGGTGGGCCGTCACGTGGTGGCCGCCCTGGCCAGCGACGATCACGAAGTCGTCGCCGTGGACCGAGAGCCCGACGCCCTCGCGAACATCGAGGAACGGCACGACGTGGCCACCGTCCAGGGGTACGGGGCCAACCTCCGCCTGCTGCGCGAGGCGGGAGCAGCCCAGGCCGACCTGGTGATAGGCGTCACGGACGACGACGAGGTCAACCTCGTGGCGGCCATCGCGGGCAAGGACCTGGGGGCCCGGCGCACCATCGCCCGCCTCCAGGGATCCGAGTTCGAAGATCGCGAGGAGGGCGTGTACCACGGCCTGCTCGGCATCGACGTGGTGATCAACCCGCGCATCCTGGTGGCGTCGGAGATCACCAAGGTGGCGCGGTCTCATGGCGCACTGGACGTAGTGGGCCTGGCCGGAAACCGGCTGGAGCTGGTTCAACTCGAGCTGCCCGGTCACAGCAAGGTGCTCCACAAGCCCCTGTCACAGCTATCCCTGCCCAAGCCATCGCTGGTAGCTGCCGTCGTGCGCGACGGCGACCTGTTCGTCCCAGGGGGCTCGGACGTGCTGCTACCGGGTGACCGCGCCTACCTCATCGGCCACGCGGGCCGCATGGAGAAGCTCGAGGACCTGTTCTGTGGTGGTCGCGAGGCGGCCAAGGTCTTCGTGGTCGGAGGTGGCGAGATCGGCCAGGCCGCCGCGCGAATGATGACCACCGCCGGCATGGAAGTGGTGGTGCTCGAAAAAAACCGCAAGACCGCCGAGCGGCTGGCGGTGTCGCTGCCCCACGTCACCGTGCTGCACGGCGATGGCACCGACCTCACGCTGCTCGAGGAGGAGCAGGTGGGGGCCTTCGACCTCTACTGTGCGCTGACCCACGACGACGAGGCCAACCTCATGTCCGGCCTGTTGGCCAAGCGAGTGGGAGCGGATCGCACCCTCTGCCTGGTCCAGCGCTCCGACTACATGGACATCTATCGCCAGCTGGGCATCGACATGGTCATGTCACCACGCCGCGTGGCCTCGAACTACATCCTTCGCTACGCCCGGCTCACCGAGCTGCAATCTCTCACGGTGCTCGAGGGCGGCCAGGCCGAGGTGCTGGAGTTCTCCGCCGAGGCCGGTAGCCGAGCGGTGGGCATCCCGCTCAAGCGCCTCGAGTTCCCCCGCGGAGCCATCATCGCCGCCATCGTCGACCTCTCGGGGGTCCGGGTCCCCTCTGGCAACGACGAAATCCCAGCCGGGAGCACCGTGGTGGTGTTGACCACCTCGGGCGTCCGCGGTGCTGTGGAGCGGCTGTTCGCGCGGCGGGTCCACTAGCGTGCCCACCCGCCACTCCAAGCGGCGCGTCAAGCGGGCCCGTGTCAGGCTCCTGACGGGTGCCGCGCGTCCGCTGGGGTGGTTGCTGGTGGTGCTGGCCATCTTCATGGTGGGCACGGCGGTGGTGGGCAGGATCTTCGCCGACGACGGGAGCGGCGTCCCCGCCATGCTCCTCTCGGCCCTCATCACCGCAGGCTGTGGTGTCGGGCTCCGCTTCCTGGGCAAGCGCCACGGCTCGCCATCCCTCGACCGTCGGCAAGGCCTGCTGGTGGTCGCATTGGCCTGGGTGGCCATGGGCGTGTTCGGCGGGCTGCCGTTCCTGCTAGGCGCCAACTTTCCTGTCCACGACGCCATCTTCGAGGCTACCAGCGGTTTCACGACCACCGGCGCCACGATCCTCGGAGAGATCGAGCAGCGGCTGAGCCATCCTCTGCACCTGTGGCGCCTGCTCACCCACTGGCTGGGAGGGCTGGGTCTGGTGGTGCTCTTCGTTGCCATCTTCCCTGCGCTCGGCGTGGGGGGCAAACACCTGTACCACTCCGAGGTACCCGGGCCTCGGAGCAAAGGCCTGGTGCCGCGCATCCGCGACACGTCGAAGGCACTGTGGCGCATCTACCTGACCATCACCGTCGTCGAGATCGGGATGTTGTTGATGGTGGGGATGGACCCCTTCAACGCCATCGCCCACGCATTCTCCACCATGGGTACGGGAGGATTCTCCACCCAGAACGCGTCCATCGCGGGCTTCGACAGCGTCCCGATAGAGATGGTCATCTTGGCATTCATGCTCATCGCCGGGATCAACTTCGGGCTGTTCTACGAGGTCCGCAGCCGAAAGAGCCTGCGTCTGCTGTTCGAAAACACGGAGCTCCGGGTCTACCTGGGCCTGTACCTGGTGGTGGTCCTCGTGGTGGCCCTGGACATCTGGCCCTCGAAAGACGGCATCCTGCAGGCGTTCCGCTTTGCCTCTTTCCAGGTGGCCGCGGTCATGTCGACCACCGGGTTCGGCACCGACGACTTCGAGACATACCCCGCCCTGGCCCGCTCTCTGCTCGTGATCTGCTACTTCATCGGCGGATCCGCCGGTAGCACCGCCGGCGGCATGAAGGTCATCCGCATCATCATCATCGTCCGCGTGCTCATGGTCGAGGTCCGCCGCACCCACAGGCCAAAGCTGGTCGCGCCCGTCATGGTGGGCGGTCGCTCGTACTCGCCGAGCGCGGTCATGGCCGTCTTCGCCTTCATCACCGCCTACCTGCTCACCTTCGTCGCTGGCGCGGCGATCATCGCCCTCCTCGATCCCGTCGACCTCACCACCGCCTTCATGGCCTCCTTGGCCTGCGTCGCCAATGTCGGACCCGGCCTGGGCATGGTGGGCCCCACGGACAACTTCGGGTTCTTCTCGCCGGCGAGCAAGATCGTGCTCTCCGCCCTCATGCTGCTGGGCCGTCTGGAGTTCTTCACGCTCCTCGCCCTCCTCAACCCACGCTTCTGGAAGCGATAGGATTAGAGGATGCTACGTCAGCTCTCCGTCGTCGCGGTGCTCTTTGGCATCATGACCTTGCTTCCGCGCCTGGTGGAACCCGCGGGCGGAACGCGGAACCCGGCCTCGATGGCCGCGTTCGGCTTCATCGTCATCGCCGCGTACACCCTCGGCGAGTTGGCCGAGCGCATCCGGCTGCCCCACATCACTGGCTACCTGGTCGCCGGCCTCATCTGCGGTCCCCACATCCTCGGTCTCATGGACGGTACCGTCGTCCACGACCTCGAGATCTTCAACGCCCTGGCGGTGGCGCTCATCGGCATCTCGGCAGGCGGAGCCCTGAAGGTCTCCTCTCTGCGCAAGGGCTTCGGGGTCATCGCTGGGGTGATCACCGCCCAGTTTGCCATGGTCATGCTCGGCGTCGGGCTGCTGGTCATGCTGCTCGCCCTGCCCATCCCCGGCCTTGGCCTTGCATTTCTGATCGAAGGGGGCTTGAGCCGCACGCTCGCGGTGGCCCTCATGCTCGGCACCCTGGCCGCCGCATTCTCGCCAGCCGCCACCATCGCGGTCATCAACGGGGTCCGAGCGCGCGGGCCGGTCACCGACGCCGTGCTCGGGGTCTCGATCCTCAACAACGTCGTCGTCGTGGCGATCTTCGCAGCCACCCTCGCCGTCGCCCAGCGCCTCGTGGGGGCCAGCGGGGGCGACACGCGCCTCATCGTGCAGTTGCTCGGCACCTTGGGGGGGTCCCTTGGCTTGGGCTTGGTGCTCGGCTTGGTGCTGTGGCTCTACCTGCGCTTCGTCGGCACACACCTGCTGCTGCTGGTGGTAGGGCTGTGCTTCGTCGTCACCCACATCGCCCAGCAACTGGGTACCGAGCCCGTACTGGTCTTCATCGTCGCGGGCTTCACCTTCCGCAACGCCAGCTCCAGCAGCGCCCGCCTCTTCGAGGTGGTGGACCGCTTGGCGCTGCCCATCTACGTGGTGTTCTTCTTCGTTGCGGGTGCGGGCCTGCACCTGGACGCCTTGGCGGTGCTCTGGCCGGCCGCCTTGCTGCTCTTCGCCGGCCGCCTCGGGAGCCTGTGGCTTGGAACCCGCCTGGGCGCCCGATTCACCCAGGGGCCGGATGGACTGCAACGCCATGGCTGGATGGCCTTTGGGCCACAGGCCGGCATCGCCTTGAGCCTCGCCATGGTGGCTGGGCACGCCTTCCCGGGCTGGGGTGGGACCCTGGAGACGCTCGCCGTGGCCACCATCGCCCTGAACGAGCTGGTCGGCCCCGCGCTGCTCCAGGCCGCCCTCAGCCTGGTCGGCGAGGCCCAGGCCAAGCGCCAGGGCGTCGCCGCGGACCACCCCGCGGAGGCCTCGACGGCGAAAGCCGAGGAGCCTGGCACAGAGCCCTCCGGAGAGCCTTCGACGACCGAGGATGCCGACTACCACCTTCCAGAATGGCTCCCCGAGCCCGGACGACCCCACCGCAACGTCTGGGGGGCACCTCCGACCGGCCGCTCCGATCGTCTGCGTCAGGTGGCGACCGGCATCAAGGAAGACCTACAGGCCGTCGTCCGCGAGCTACAAGCCGGGCCCGTCACCAGACGCCGCGCCCAAGCCATGCGATTCCTCGGGCTGCTGCGGCGGGAGTTCTTGAGGGCACATCGCCATACCACCCTCGCGGCCTCGAAGGCCCAGGACGAAGACTCCTGGCGCACCGCCCTGCGTCGCGAACGTGGTGAGCTGGCCTCGCGCTGGGAGCAGCTGCTGCTGGACCGCGCAGCCACCACCGATTTCCGCCATGACCTCCTCACCTTCCAGACCATCGTCGAGCAGGTGGACCGCAGCGTCGGTGACGTTCCCGAGGCCCTCGAGGTCCCACTCGATCCCGCCTGGGCCGATCCGAGAGGCGACGATCCTCCGCGATTGGCATTCCATCGCTGGCTGTCCCGGCGTCAGCTGGCACTGCGTCGCGCGGTGAGTTCGTCCCATCAACCCATGCGCGTCGTTGAGCTGCGGGCGCTGTCCCGCTACGCCATCTCCGGTCTGGTCCCCACCTACTTGACCGAACCTGCCGCCCTCATCGGCATGGCCGAGCGTCACCTGCTCGCCCGCTCCCGCGCGGTCTTCGACGCCTATCATCAGTCCCTCGAGTCGCTGCTGGGCCGAGAGCTCGACCTCGAGGAACGCAAGCAGGCTCTCGAGAACATCCGCGCCGAGTGGCGGGCGCAC
>CAZVHW010000042.1:0-22867 GCA_964626835.1 uncultured Enterobacterales bacterium | reverse complement strand
GAAGTAGGTGCGGTTGTCCTTGGTCGCCCGCATCGCCTTCTTCCTGGGCAACAGCATGGACTTCCTGGCCATCCCCATCGCGCTGCTGGGGCTGGCCGTGGGTTCCATGTACAGCCACTTCGTCTACAAGGGCTCGGCCGAGGTCCTGGTGGCGCGGCTCCGTCTCCTGGTCCTACCGCTGCTGCTGGCCACCTTCCTGCTCCTCTTCTACGTGGCGAACACCTTCTTCTCCACCATCCACGTCGGCCTGGCCCATCCGCGCACCGATCTCGCGCGGCTGGTGGTCTACAGCGCCATCTTCCTGCCGCCCTACATCGCCCTGGGAGCCATGCTCGCTTCCTTGTTCGGCACGCACGCCGAGCGCATCGGGCGCCTGTACTTCTTCGACCTCGCCGGGGCCGCCCTGGGCTGCGTCCTCACCCCGCTGCTGCTGACCTGGGTGGATCTATGGGCGGCCATTCTGGGCGTGTTGGCTGGGGGCCTGGGCCTGTGGATCGTCCAGACCCGGCGGCGCCTTCCCCTGTTGTTGGCGGGGGTGACGGGGTTCTTGGTGGTGGCAGTGCTGGCGAGCAGGGGGGACTGTTTCCGCGAGCACCCCGATCCCCGCACCCTGGCCAGATCGGTGCTGGGAGACACCGCCGATCGGACCGTCAACTCGGTCGAGGTGCGCTGGAACCAGATCGCCCGGACCGCACTGCTGAGGGTGAAGGGCCCAGAGGGGCGCGAGGGTGGGGTCCCCTTCATCGTGGTCCAGGACAACGGGCTGTCCAACGTCTACCTGAACCCCTGGGAGCCCGACACCGACCGGCAGACGACCTACGACAGCGCGATCCAACACGCGCTCCCCTGGGACCTCGGACTGGACCCCGAGCGCATCCTCGTCATGTTCGCAGGCGCAGGCCGCGACATGGCGACCTACGATCTGCTGGCGAGGGGACGCGCCGAGATCGTCGGCGTGGAGATCAACCCCACGGTGATCGCCCTGAGCCACAGCTACCCGGCGCGCTTCCTGCGCCTGGTCGACTTCCACGCTCGGCCCAACATCCACCTGGAGATAGAGGAAGGCCGTGACTTCCTGAACCGAGCCCAAGGGCTCTACGATCACATCCACGTCGCCAACAACGGCGCGGTCACCAACGCACGCACCGGCCACTCACGCAAGTTCCTGGACACCTTCGAGGCCATGGCGGCCTACCTGGATCACTTGGCGCCCGGCGGCCTCGTCGTGTTCTGCAACCAGCCCATCGCCGAGAAGATCCCCAGCTTCATCAGGCTCTTCGAGGAGCGGGGCCTCGGGGGTGCTCGCCAGGCCATGATCGTCGTGGGAAGGCCCGACCGGCCCCAGCTCGACACCTTGGTCGTCAAGCCGGGCGGGTTCGACGCGGCCCAGGTGCGCGCGGTCCTTAGCCGCCTGCCCCTGGGCAACGCTGGCGGGGTGCTCTGGGCTCCCGGGCATCGGTCTCCTTCCTACCGAATCACCGACGTCATGCACGACCCCGGGAGCACCCGCTTCGTGGACGACGACCGGCCCTTCGTGCAGGGCCTCGAGCTCTCCGAGTTCACGCTCCGGCCCACGCCGTCCCAGCTGAAGGACCGACGCTGGGTGTCCAGCTGGGTGAAGGTCTTGACCACCATCATCTTTGGGCTCGCCGCCGGCCTCGTGGCCGTCGCAGCCCGGGTGCTAGGAGGCAAGGAGTCGCGAGTACCCACGGCCTGGGTGGCCTACCTGCTGGCCTCGGGCGTGGGCTACATGGCCGTCGAGATCGGCCTCATCGCCAAGACCGAGCTGTTCGTGGGCAACCCGCTGTACGCCATCGCGCTCAACCTCGCGGCCTTCCTGGCGGCGAACGCCGTGGGTGCGCTGCTCCAGGACCGTCACCGGCTGATGCGCGGGCCGGGCTGGCTGGTGGTGGGGACCGTCCTGGCCGTGGGCTGGGGTGTCGCGGCCGTGCAGCTCTGCAACCTACACCTGTTGTCCCTGCCGCTGCCAGCCAAGGCCGTGGGCGTGCTGGTGGCGACCTTCCCGGCAGGCGTGGCCCTGGGCACATTCTACCCCTACTGCGTGCAGCGCATCGTGGCGGCAGACTCGGAGCGTTGCGTACCCATGACCTACGGGCTGACCGCCTTGGCCAGCGTGCTGGGCTCGGTCCTCGCCATGACCGCCATCATCGAGCTGGGTTTCAACGCGGTGATCGCGGTGGGAGCGGGTCTGTACGCGCTGGCAGGGGTCATCGCCTGGGTGGAGCATCGATGAACGGCCAGCGGGGCGGGCTGGGACAGGCTGGGGCCGCCCATCCGGTTTTGCACGTTGACAGCCCGCCCACCACGGGGCATCACGAGCAGGCGCCCTCTTTCCCCCAGAGAGCACCACATCCGTCACACCCCCATCATCGCCCTCACTCTCCTGCTGCTCGCCAGCCCCTCGTGCTCCTGCGGCGACGAGCCTGGCGAGGAGTCGACGCCCCCCGACACCGGTGACTCCCCCGACTCCGTCCCACCGGACTCGCCCCCGGACAGCGACGACACGGATCCCCAGGTACCCATCGTCCCGGAGTTCGTCTGCCCCATCGACCAGGGTCTGCCCGAGGAGCAGCTGGACGTCGTGCTCACCGAACTCGACGGGCTGGACGGCCACGGCTGGAACCTGGCCTTCGAGACCGATCGGCGCGTACTCCCAACCCTGTACTTCGCACCTGTGAGCCACGGTGACGCCTGCCTCTACGCGCTCTCCGACGGCCTCTCGTCGAGCTCGCATTCCATCGACATCACCAACCTGCGCCTGGACACCAGCTACCGACTGCTCCTCGCCATGCAAGACCTCGACGGTGTCACCACCCGCTCCCAAGACCTCGAGCTGACCACCGGCAACCCAGCCCAGACCCTACCAACCCAATACTCCCGGGACGGCATCGAGGAAGGCACGGTCTGGTTCGACGCCGAGATCCACGGCAATGTCCCCGCCGATCTGGTGCTCACCACCAACCTTGGCCTCTGCTCGCTGGACTACGGCATGTCCAACTCAGGGGCCCAGGCACTGCTGCTCGACGGCGAGGGATACCTCGTGGGGAACTACGTCACGGCGGACGAGATCTCGGGCTTCGCGCAGGTCCACGTGACCGCCACGGGCGCGCCCAACTACGCCGCTGGCAACAAGGACCTGCGCCTCCACATCGGGGGGGGGGAGTCCCCGAACGCGCACGGCTGGCCTCGGTCGATTTGACGGGAGACGTGGTGGAGCAGGTGGGTCAGCCCGCCGTCTCGGAGACCAACTACTCCATGAACTACGTGCACTGGGTGGTGGAAGACACCCAGCCCCTCGAGGAAAGCGGCATCGGCTTCGAGGGCACCGCCCACCTCTCGGTCCTTTCCAGAAACGCGGACGGGACAGCCTGGTCCGAGATCGTCTTCTGGGACGATGCACTGGTCACGTCCGACAACGCCGAGGACCCGGAGGCCTGGCAAGCGTGGGGATACCTGACCGAGAACCTCTCCGAGCACCCCAACCTCTCGAACTATGTCAACACCGGGTACTACGACCCGGTCCGCAACGAGATCGTCACCCACACGCACACCGACTACGGGGGCATCGTCTGGGGGGTGGACGTGGCGTCCCAGCAGCTCACCTGGGCCTTCGGCTTCGGGGCATCGGTGCTCGAGGGCTGGGTCCCGGACGAGACCATCATCATCGACGAAGTCCAGGACCGCGGGCTCTGCAACCGGCCTGTCTTCGCCCGGGCCCACCACGTGACCACCTTCCACGAAGAGGGTGATGACCCCAACGCCTTCTATCTCGTCGTGCACGACAACGGCGGCGATGACGCGGGCCGCCGCACCCACACCCGAGCCATCGTCTACCACATCCAGTTGGACCAAAAAGCCGGCACGGGCACCGCCGACGTGCACTGGGCCTACCCGTCCAACCCCCTGCGCGAGCAGGACGAACACTACGACACCATGGCCTACCACAACTTCATCTACGGCAGCCTGATCCGCGTCGCCGATCACGCCGAACTCTACCTCCTCACCTCGGGCAGCGGCTCCTGCGAGGTGGGATACAACGACGAAGGCCTGCCTACGCGCGACCACCTCGTGTTGCTGCGAGCGAAGCCCGAAGAAAAGTCCGCCGAAGTGCTGGCTGTCTACACCCCCGGCTCCGACGACTTCCCCGCCGTGACGCTGTACAGCGGCTCCACCGCCACCCTGTACGCACAAGTGGGTGAGCCTGACCAAAGCGGCGGCAGGCGGGAGTTCACGGTCAGTTCCATCGCCCAATGAGGCCGTGCTGCCGGGTCGCGGCGCAGGGACGCGCGGCGTTCTCGCCAGGAGCCAGGTGCCAGGACCAGGTAGTCCACCAGCAAGCTGCGACCGAAGATCGCGAAGCCCACGACGCCCACCAGCCACTTTTCACAAATACAAGGCAAACTTTCGCGTTCCGCCGTTATGGGACCTGCCCCAACCCCAGCGCCGGTAGAGCCCGGCCAAGGAGCCCGACCATGAACAACGAATTCTGCCACATCGAATTGGCCACCGACGATCCCACCAAAGCCCGCGAGTTCTACGCCGGCCTGTTCTCCTGGACCTTCGAGGAGATGTCCATGGGCGACGACAGCTACACCATGTTCCAGACCGGTGCCGGCCCCGGCGGCGGCATCATGGCCAAGCCCATGCCCAACGCCCCCACCGCGTGGATGGCCTACGTGCAGGTGGAAAACCTGGACGACTCCCTGACCTAAGGTCTCCCACCTCGGCGGCCAGGTCTGCGTCCCCAAGACCCCCATCCCCAACATAGGGCACTTCGCGGTCATCCAGGACCCAACCGGCGGCGTGATCGGTATCTGGCAGAGCTAGGGCTGCGCTACTGGTAGCTGCCGATGTTGGCGTCCATCCACACGAGCCGCTGCTCGATCCACGCGCGGATCCAGGCGTCCTCGGTCTCGTAGGAATCTACCGGGTAGAAGTAGCTGCCGTAGTTGACCGTGGTGATGTCCCAGCGCTCCCAGTTGCGGTCGATGGCTTCGCCCATGATGCCCTGGTAGGCGTCGATGCGGGCCATGATGGCGTCCTCGGCCAGCGGGCCCTGACGAAGCTCGGCCCAGCGCTCGACCAGACGTTCCTGGAAAGCCTGGGACTGCAGCAGCGTGACAAAGTTCAGCGACCGGTAGTTTATCCACACCTCGGGATCGCCATAGCTGGCGTAGTACCACAGCTGCCCCAGGGTCATGTCCAGATCCCAGGGAGCGAAGTGGATCAGGCCGTCCACGTCGCGCCAGACGTGCAGGCTGGTGCCACAGAAGTCCTCGTTCTTGAAGAACTCCTCGAGCAGGATGACGTCCACGGCGCTGTCCATGTCCACGATGGTGAACACCCCGGTCTCCGGATCCAGCGCATCGGCCCCGAGCGCCACGTCGGCCCAGTGGTCCAGCTGCCCCGTGATCCCTGCGACCTGGGCCGCGCTGATGTCGTCCTCGTTGGGGGACACCAACTTCCAGCACACCCCCGGAGCCAGACCGTCTTCGTAGAAGCAGTCCTCGGTGTCCTTCTTCAGGACGAAGCTCTGGCCGCTGTCGCTGGACTGGATGTCCACCCGCTGGGCGTCCCGCTTGATCCGCTCCATCAGCGTGTAGACCCCCTGGTACACGCCGTTGATGTCCAACTCGCAGAACGCCGACTGGGGAGCGTAGCGTTCCGGGCCGCCGAAGGACTGGAACAGGTCGTAGCCCAGCTTGTTCCTAACCAACGAGCGGTCGTAGTAGTTGCCCTGCAGGATCCAGTCGCTCTCACCCCCCATGCCCAGCAGGTCCCGCTCGGCGTCGCTGCCGTCGTCGTGGTGCAGCTCCACCGCGTACTGGTGTTTTTCGACCGAACGCGACGATCGACCCCGGATCCAGGCCTCCGCCCGTCCATCCCAGAACACCGTCCCATCCTCGGACTCCACCCGCAGCGCGCACTCGATCTTCTCGTTGACCGACAAGGGCTCGCTACAGGTCAGGTCCAGCTGGCACAGCCCCTCGAGCCAGTCCCCCTCGAAGCCGCCCGCATCCTCCGGACCCGCGGTGTCCACCATTTTGGAACCCGCAGTGTCCACCGGATCTGGCGGCGCGCTATCGTCCAGCCCAGGCGAAAGCCCCGCAGGTGTGCACGCAAGGCAAGCCAGCAGCGGGGGAAACCAGTCGGGACGCACCATGACGAGAGGGTAGCAGCCACCCCTCGAGCACGCCACGGGACTGCTCACAGCGCCACCACCACCCGGCCCGGGTAGCGCCAGACCAGCGCGTCGCCCACGCGGGTGACCGAGACAATGCCGGCATGAATCAACCGCAGGTGACACGGCTTGCACACACAGACCAAGTTCTCCGGCGAGTCGTCCCCCCCCAGGCTGCGCCACACCACGTGGTGCGTCTGCACCCTGAGGTTGCGACAGCCACACTCCGGGTTCCGGCACGTATAGTCGGCGTTTTCCTTTACCTTTCCGATGCCCCACTGGGGATCGACGCGAACGTTTTCGAGGAACCAGGCGGCCGCTTCGGGCAGATCGGCGTGCACGCGGTCGAAGCGGGGCACGGGCGGCGGTGCCCAGGCCGCGTTCAGGCTGACGAAGACCCGGAGAGCCCCCAGGCCCACGACGCCGGTTTCTGTCGCGCCGCCCAGGCGCCCACTGGCCAGGTTGGCAGCGCCAGTTTCTGTCGCCCCACCCTGGCCCTCACCCGCCAGCGCCTGGGACGCCAGCTCATCCGCCATCAGAATGGCCCGCTGGTAGCCGGCCAGCACCTGCCGCTCGACCTTCTTCGAGGAGCCGCCGCTTGCCAGCCGGACCGCCCGCCGCAACTCGGCGATGCCGGTGTTGCGCGCGACCTGAATCCACCCCGCAACCGAGTCTTCGCAGGCGATGGATGCCACCAGGCGGGCCCGCGCCAGGTCCAACCCATCGTCGATGGCAGTCGCCAGTGCCGGCAGCACCCGGAGATCCCAGGCCAAGCGGCGGTACCGCTCCATGGTGCGGACCGAGAGGCCGAGCCCGTCTTCGGCCAAGGCCCGCAGGCTGGGGAAGCTCATTTCCCAGTACAGGGCCCGGGACGCCACGCGGTCGAAGGCCTGACCCAGCAGGATCTCCCTGCTGTCGCGCGCGACCTGGGCCCGCTCGAGCAGGCGAAGCGTGTGCGCGAGATCGCAGGGGTCGCGCCAATGCCCGAGGAGGCGAGTGGCGGGATCAGGGACATCGCACCAGGTGGGCACCGAGCGCTGGGGCGGGGCGGACGGCGACCGCCGGGCACGACGCAGCAGCTGCTTGCCATCGACCCGGCGGTTCCAACAGTCGAGGACAAAACGATCGGCCCCCCGAACAGGCAGGGGCTGCCCCACGACGAGCCGGGCGAGCTGGCGGGAGTCGTGAATGGCACGCAGCTCGGCCCCCTCGAGATCCACCGTGCGGACAAATCGCGGGGTGGCCCCAGGACCCCCATGGCGCCGGGCGGGCAGCAGGTCGCGGTCGCCCCGCCGTACCCCCTCGAGCCACCAGTCCTGCTGATCGGGATCGAGCTTTCCGACCGCCTTGGCGGCGATGGTGATGGGGACGAGGCCCAGGCAGACCGCGGTCTTCACTTGATCGAGGTCGCTCTCGACCAGCCGGATCAGCTCGCGGAGCCTGCTGTCGCACCAGGTGACGTGCTCGCGAAACAGGGCGCCGTGGGAGCTGCTGTCGTCACTGGGTAGCACCTCTCCCGCCGACCGGCGCGGAACGGCCCTCGCTGGCGGCCTGGCCCTCGGGCTGGTGTTCCTCTTCTTCCTGCCCATGAACGCCAGCGGCCTCCCCCTCGACCTGCCCAGCTGGTGCATGGTGCTCGCCGCGCTGCTCTGCCTGGTGGCAGCGCTGGGCCTACCCTGGTCGCGCCGATGGCTCGCCGTACTCTGCGCCGTGCTGGCCTCTCCGGTGGTCTTCCTCCTGGTCTTCCTCCACGTGCCTCCGGTTCAGCTCCCCTCGCTGGCCGTCTCGCCCTTCACCGCTGCGGTGCACCTCGCGGTGGACACACTGGCCGTCTTCCTGGCCCTGCGCGCCATCCAGCGAGGTGCCAGCCGCCTCTGGCTGGCTCCGCTGCTCCTCGCGCTGCTCGGCTCCTCCGTCCACCTGTTCCGGTCCACCGTGGACACCCAGCCCTTGGACTTCGCCCACCTGGCCATGCACCCTGCTCGGGACATCATCGCCCATCCCGACCGGGTGATCGAGCTCATGGATCTGCAGGACGGCGAGGACGTCGCCGACATCGGTGCCGGAGCCGGCTACTACACCTTCCGGCTGGCGCGGGCGGTGGGCTCCGAAGGTAGCGTCATCGCCACCGACGCTGAGTACGATCGGGGCATGCGGGACCTCATCGAGACCCACATGGCGGACCCCGAGACCAACCCCCACGGCAACGTCTCGCTCTGGACACACGGCACCGACGACGTGGACCTCCCCCCCGAGTCCTGCGACGTCGTCCTGATGAGCCAGATCACGGCGCTGCTGGTTGCGCCCGAGCGCATGCCGTGGATCTCGAGGCAGGAGCTGTTCCCCTGGCCCAAGTTCTTCGGGGCCCGCTACGCGGACGAAGAGCGCCTGCTGCGCAGCATCCACACCGCCCTGCGATCCGGAGGGCGCATGGTGGTCATCAACATGCTCGACGTCCCGGAAGACCCCTACGCCGTCAACAAGCTGTTCTTCTTCTACGCCCACGACGAGGCCGAGGTGATCGCCAACTACGAGGCGCTGGGGTTCCGGCTGGTCAAGCGAGACGACCTCTACCTGGACCAGGCCCACCAGGAGTCCATGCGGCGCTTCCGGCAGGAGCCCGAGTACCCCACGTTCGCCAGGTTCTTCTTGGGTCGCCCCAAGTTCTTCATGATCTTCGAGAAGGTCGGCCCGGCCACGCAGCCCTGACACGGCGCGAGCCGCCGCCCTATACCTCGTTGTCCACGTAGGGATTCAACGGACCGTCGTTATAGGCCTTGCGCGGAAAGCGCAGGTAGCCCGAGTGGTGGAACTGCTGGGCGACCTCGTGGGCGAAGAACGCCCCCCAGTCGGTCTGGCGGAAGCCGCCGGCGTGGGGCTCGACCAGGCCCTCGTCCACCACCAGGTGGAAACGCTTGATGGCACTTCAGGGGCGGCCCGCCTTGCGCTCGATGGCCGCCACCAGGGCACCCTCCTCACTCACCAGCCGGTCGCGTAGGAAGGGTCGTCGAGGTTCAGCAGGAGCTTCTACTCCTCGGCAATCTCGGCCAACAACGCGGCGGAGAGCGTGGACTTGACGGTATGGCGGGCGCCGATGAGCACCAGAATCTTTCGACCCTCGAGCGCGGCTCGGCACAGGGGCTCGATGAGTCGGGGGGTGTAGGTGGACATGAAACCCTCTGCACGACTCTCATTCAACAACATGATTACCTGTTTTGCGTTGCAAAATCGATAGCCAACTATGGTTTCCGACAGGACCATGCCTTGGAGCGGGTTCTCTTCACCCCCACCGCACACCACCCCACCTCTCGCTCCCCGTGAGGCCCGAAAGTAGGCCTGGTTGGAGACAGAAAAGCTTATTTCCTAGTGTCTGACACCGTCTCCTATGGATGTGATATCCGGCGAGGCCGTAGCGAGCTGCTGCAGCGCATCATCGCTCTCATCCCGCCCCCGAGGAAGAACGAGAGTTCTTCGCGCTGTGCAGCAGCATGGCGTCTTCCTCGGGGTTGGAACCAGGGCCAGGATGCGCGCTTCCTCCTTATGTGACGGATCAGTAGTAAGTGATGATCAGCGAGTACGTGAGGGAGGTGTCCCAGTAGATGCCGTCGATGCTGTACGGCTCGTCATTCTCGTCCCCCTGATAGGTGCAATCGCCGTTGAGATCGATCCAGGTCTCGAGCTTCATCAGGTCGGTGTAGTACTCGTCGTTACACGCGGCCCAGTTCCACTTCTCCAGCATCACCTCGGCACAGTCGCCCCTCAGGGTGACGAAGCCCCACTTCTCCTCGCAGTTCTGATGATCGTCGGCGAAGCCGGTGAGCTGGGCCTCGAAGTACCCCGGCAGATCGGACACCACCTGCACCTGTGCAGTGGGCGGGCCGGAGCCGTACTGGTAGGTGTCGAAGTGCATCTCCCGGCAGGCGAGGGCCTCCGAGGTTGTTCGGTCGAAGTACAGTGTTCCGTCGATGGTGACGTCGATGTGCCCGTTCTGTTCGCACCCGGCCGGGATCTGGCAGTCCGCCCCGCAGTAGCCGATGCCAGCCTGCACGCCGTCACACTGGGGCGCCCCCAGGCAATCCCCGGTCCCCACCTCGCGGCAGATCATCTCCACCTGGTCCTCGAGCTGGCAGGTCGCCGAGCACTGGTCGAGCACCGATCCGTTCCCCGTGCCCTGGCACGTCCCGAGCTGCTGGCCTGGAGTCGAACCGTTGCACACGGGCTCCGCTCCGCAGGCCGTGGCGCAGATGCCGTCGTTATCCACGCCGTCCGTGCCCGAGCAGTTATCGCCGGGGTCGTCGTCGTCGGTGTCCGTGTCCGTGTCCGTGTCCGTGTCCGTGTCCGTATCCGTGTCCGTGTCGCCTGACACGTCGTTGTCGTCGTCATCCCCCGATGGACAGCCGACTAAAACGAGCAGGATACCAAGCAGGGTAGCGATAGAGAGGTAGCTGGTATTGGGCATGGGTTCGTCCCTTTGGGGGAATGAGAGTATCACGGCGACACCGTGTCGAACGTGGCGTACGTGAGCGGGGATAGCTCGTACAAGCGGGGTCCCGCCTGTACGGCTCGCGCGCCGCTAGTCCTTCCTATCCCCCCGAACCGGAAGACCAGCCCTCCCACCTCCTGCTCGATACCGAACAGCCCGTCGTGAACCAGCTGATGATGGGTACAACAGATCGTCAGCAGGTACTCCTCGACGTGTTCGCCACCGTCTCACGTCTCAGACACCGTCTCTGAAAGCAGCGCGCGAAACACGGCGGACACGCCCACGATGCTCTGGGTCGCCGTGACCGCCACCAGCCCCCCCGACATCGCCCCCACCATGCCGTGGGCCAGCACGTCCGCCCCCGCCAGGTACAGGCCCTTGATGGGCGTGCGCGGACCGAGCCAGCGCCGCTCGAATCGATCCGGCAGCGCGGGCAGCCCGTAGACCTCACCCATGTGGTGCCGGGAGTGGTGGACGATGCTCAAGGGCGACGACAGCTCCGCGTACGCGACGGTCTCGCGGAAACCCGGGTGACGTGACTCGACGAGATCGAGCAGGCGAACGATGATGCGGGACTTCAGGAGTTCGTAGTCTTTGCCTCGCCTCTGGAGGCGGGTGCCTTCCCAGCCAGCAAACAGAGTGTAGGGCACGGGGGCGAGGATCTGGGCCGTGTGCGGCCCCTGCCGGAGGGGGTCTTTGAGCGAGGGGAACGACAGGAAGGCCGCGATGGCCGGCCCATCTGGAAGCCGCGCGTGGGCTTGGTACACTTCGTCCAGGTCGAGCGTATCGAAGATCCAGCGATTCCCCCCCTCCAGCCCCAGGGCCTGAGGGGAGCGGTCGAGCCCCAGGTAGGCTGACACCATGGTCGTCCCGGGCTCGATGCGTTCGAGCTCGTCTCGGAACGGCACGCGCACCGAGCGTGGCACCAGGCCGAGCCATGTCTGCCGCGCACCGGCTGCGGAGATGACCTTCGCGCAAGGGACGAAGTCGGGCTCGTCGTCGGACCCCGTGCGTCGGAGCTTCACCCCTCGGACCCGCCCGCGTTCGATGACGATCTCGGTGACCTCGCTGGACGTGCGCACCTCGCCACCATGTTCGCCGATGGTACGCGCGACCTCGAGGGCGAGCCTGCCAGGGCCGCCCCTGGGGTAGTAGCCACCGCCAGCGAAGTGGTGGGTGATCAGGGCGTGCGCGAACAGGCTCACGCGACCCGGCGGCAGCCCATGGTCGCCGCACTGACCCGTCAGCACGGCGGCGAGGCGCGGGTCGTCGATGTGTTCGTCCAGACAGTCTCGGAGAGTGCGGCCCCGGAACCGTCGCGAGGTCCACGCGGCCAACCGGGGGAGCCAGGCCAGCCCAGCGGGCAGGATACGCGCCGCCATGCCGAGCACCCCCCAGCTGCGCGCGCTGGCGATCTCGCGGAAGTACGCCGTGATGGAACCCGCGCTCCCGGGAAAGGCCGCCGTCAGGTCGCGGAGGTACCGCTCCCGCCCTGAACGCTGAGCGAAGGCCAGACCCGGAAAACTGTAGTGCTCGAAGGGCTCCGGGAGCCTCTCCCACTGCAGCCGTCCGCAGGAGATGAAGTCAATGATCCGCCGGGGGAAGGCGCCCTCACCCATGTCGCCCACGTAGTGGAGGCCGACATCCCACTCCCAGCCCTTTCGCTCGAAGGTGTGGGTGAGGCCGCCAGCCTTGTGGTGCTGCTCGAGCACCAGCACGCGCTCGCCCCGTACGCGCGCCAGCAGGGCGGCCGCCGTGAGCCCACCGATGCCCGAGCCGATGACGACGGTGTCGTGTGTGTCGGTGCCGGGTCTGGTGGATGGCATGAGACGCTGTCTATCCCATCCATCGCTCGTTCCCGACACCTGGAGCTAGCCCTCCAGCCAAGCCTCCAGCGCCTTCGCCCCCTCGACGGACAGCTCCGCCGCCGCCGCACCAGCCAGGTCGTCCACGTGTTCGGGCGCCACCTCTCTGGCGCACTCGAGCATCGCCCGAGCCACGCGCTCACCCTCGCTGAGCTTGCGCTGACGGGGGCCTTCGTCCTTCTCGATGATGATGCGGCGCACGTGGCCCTTGATGGGCGGGATGCCCGTGGTGCCAAAGGTCCAGCTGCTGCCCTCGTCGAAGCTCTCGACCAAGGGGTAGCTGCTCTGCAGAGCGTGGTTGGTGCGGAGTGACTTGGGCTCGTCCAGCAGGTCGAGGTCCGGCAGGCGCGCGCCTGGCATGCCCTGCTTGATCTCCGACGGGATGGTGTGCCCTTCCATGATGCGCACACAGCGCCAAGGGCCCTGCTCGAAGTCCCCAGAGGGGCGCGTGCAGAGGATGAGCCGCGTACCGTGGTGCGCCCGGATGACCATGGAGCTGACATCCCCGGAGTCCACCCCCCCCTGGATGTTGCCCGTAGGGAAGATCCGAATGCGCGTGCGTTTGCCGCCGAAGTTCTGCCCCGACCAGGTGAGGATGTCGCAGCGAACGTGCTTTCCGATCTCGAACACGACCTTCATGTGGACCTCCGGTGCTGCCCCTATCACCCCCCGGAGGCTTCGGGGGCCTGTTCCTCGCCTGGCGTCTCGGGGGCCGGTTGCTCGCCGGGGGTTTCGGGTGCCGGCTCAACGCCGCGCTCCGCTCGGCACTTCAGCAGGCCGAGCACGGGGTCGACCTGGTCCAGCAGGCAGCGCTGCTCTCGGATCCAGACGTCCAGGCCTTCGGGCATGGACATGGCCAGGGCGGCGTCGAAGTGGCCCCGGGCCGCATCGGACTCGCCCAGACGCCGCTCGAGCTCGCCCACCAGGTAGGTGGTGAGCGTGGCCTGCAGGGGCTCCAGGGTGCCCGCCTCGAGAACCTCGACAAAGCCGTCGCGGGCCCGCCGCTGGTAGAAACGCTCGAGCTCCACGGACTCTCGAATGGCCTCGACCTTGCCCGGCCAAGCCGTGGCCTCGACGCACGGCTCCAGCAGGGGCAACGAGGCCAGCAGCGCTCGATGTTCACCGTGAGACCGCAGCAGACTGGCCCCGTACGACGACGCGATGCAGCGGAGATCCCCTGGCGCCTGTGCGGCCGTCGCCAGCAGCCGGACCGCGACCCACAGCTCGATGTCGGCGGGGTTGAACAGCTCGAGCTCCTGAGCCTGCTCGGTGTAGTCGGTCAAGCGCCCGAAGAGCCACTCACGCTGGGGCTCGTTGGGCTCGAGCCCCGACAGATGCACCGGGTGGTAGCCCAGACGCACCGCCCAGGCCGCTTGAAGGTTGATGTCGGCGATGCGCTCCGGTTCGCCACCACGCAAGGCAACGGTCTGCGCCAGGACGTCCAATCGAGCCCAGGAGGGCATGTGGGCGAAGGGCGCTTCGGGCTCGTGGGGAACCCCAGCCAGGGCTTCGGGACGCTGCAAGGCGTTGCCCTCGACGATGGCCTTGCGAAGCTCCTTGGTGATGGCCAACTCGTCACCCTCTCCCGGGTCCTTGCCCCGCCGCCGCGGCTTTTCCTCGGAGAAGTCCGCGGGCCATCCCGTGAAGCCGCAGATGCCACAGCTGGCCACGACCTCCATGAAGATCTGGGCCCCCCCGGCGCGCTGCAGCAGGTCACGGTCCTGCCCACCCACGTCGTTGGTGGACATCGGCAGCTGCACCTCGACGATCTCGCCACAGACCGGGCAGTAGCGCTGCGCGGAGGAGAAGGTCGTGGCCAGGGCGGCCGTGGTCAGCAACAAGACCGCGGCAACCAACAGGGCGCAGCGCAGCAGACGCGAGGTGATCATGGAAGGCTCCGTCTCAGGGGGAAAGTGTAGCCGGCGGCCGTTCCGTGGGCTCGGGGGCGGGAAGGAGGCGAGCAGGTGCGAAGCCGCTGAACCACCATTCAGACACCGGTGCGAAGCGGCGTTCGCACCCTGACGGCAACGAGGCCTCGCGACAATGAATGACCACTCGGTCGAAATGGCCGTGGGGGCAGCCGTCCCGGCCACCGCCCCCACCACCAGGACGCGGACAGGTCCGTCCGCGCACGACCCTTGCATGGGAGGGGGCCGCGCCGCCACACGGACGCGCTGGAGTGAGCCATGATCTACGACGCGCTGCTGACCCTCGACCTCCCATCCGAACCAGGCCCCCCCCTGCCTACCCGCCCTCTGCAGGGGATGGAGAACCTGCTCTTCACGGGCCGCTGGGCCTCACGCCGGGCTTCCTGTCCGCTCTCGGGAGCCGCGGTCCTCGCTCGCTGCATGGGAGTGCTCATGGACGCCGGCGGACGGGGGCTGCGCGTCGTGGACGACGCCGGCACGATCCTCGACCAGAGGAGCTGGGCAGAACCGGGTGACCCCAAACAACGCTGGCCGGAAGCCCTCCCCCCACGCTGGACCGAGCAGCCCTGCGAGCTCGAGATGCGCGCGCTCGTCCAGGAGCGGGGCATCGCGGCGGCGGTGACGCTCCGGTACACACCCCGCCACGATCCCGAGCAAGGCGCGCTGACGGGCTCGCTCCGCGCTCTGTGGGACATCGCACCCAGAGAGGGCGCAGAACAGGCCTTCCAGCGTTCTTTCGAGGCCACCTTTGCCGGCCACGACGCACTGTCCGAGCTGGCGCGGCGGCTACGAGACCGCGGCGAGCAGCTGTCGCATCGGCTCACGGATGCGCTCCAGCAGGCCTTCGATCTCCCTCCCGAATCCACCTGGGGACGGGTGGTCGCCCTGCACGGCTACCGCGAACGACCCGAGCGCTTCGCCGACCTGCTGGCGGGCCTGCCCGAAGCGCGGCGCCTGCAGCTGGCCCTGTTCGAACGCGCCCTGGCCCGCAGCCATCGCCGCTGGCCCGCGTTGGACGCCGAGGGGATCCCCGGCCACCTGCACCGCGGCACCTTCGTGCCCTCGGCAGAGGTGCTCCATGTCGCCTAGCCCCGCCTCCACCCACCAGGACCGAAAGGAAGCGATCCGCTTCCACGCACAGGTGCTGGCCCAGATCCGTCACTGGCAGCGCGTCGGCCTGCTCACGGCCACCACCCGCGACAACCTGATGGCCTACGAGCGCAGCCAGATCGCAGCCCTCACCGGTACCCCCACCCCCGCACCGAAACCCACCCCGGCCGTCACCCCTACGCCGAAGACAGACCAAGGGGCGGGTTTCACACCCGCCCGCCAAGGCGGTCCCAAGCCATCGCCAGCCCCCACCCGCCGAGCTCCTCCGACAATACCCGCGGCCAAGCCCCCACCCCTCCCCCGCAAGCCTTCCATCCCCACCCTCCCTCTCCCCGCACGTCCCCGCTCCGAGGGCCACTCCATGCTGGCGGTGGTGGGCCACTTCCTGCGCGAGCGCACTTGGTGGCTGGTGGGCGCCGCCCTGACGGTCATAGGCTCGTTCTTCGTGGCGGGCACCGTCTGGTCCGACCTGGGTGACGCTCCCCGCCTCGCGATGGTGTTGGTGGGCCTGGGCCTGTACGCCCTGGCTTTCGCACGCCTGGGCCACCGCCTCGCGCGGCAGCCTGGCGGCGAACGCGCCGGGGGCTGGCTGATCGGCGTGTCGGTGGCCATGGCGCCGGTGCTGGGCATGGCTGCGGGCAGCGGCTGGGCCATGGGGGGCATGAACGCCGCCGCGTTCACCCTGCCAGCCCTGACCGCGGTCGCACTGTTCCTGGCTTGGCGCCTGCCCCGAGACCTGCCCCGCCTGCTCCCTCGGAGCGGCCGCTTCTTCCGGTGGCTCTACCTGTCGCTCTGCGCCGGCATCGGGCTTCTTCCTCTGGCCTCTAGCCCCGCCTTCCTCCTGCTGCCCACGCTGGGTGTCGCTCTGGGCACCTGGTGGGCCATGACTCGCTGGCACCGACTGCCACCCACTGCTGGGCTACTCCTCCTGCACCCGTTGGCCTTCCATGTCTACCTGGCCCCCCACGGGTGGAGCGGCGCCTATGCGCCGGCCCTGGCCGTGGCCGCGCTGACCGTGCTCTACCTGGACGCCGCCCTGGGCCGCTGGCGGGGCGTACACGCCATGAGCCTCCGGGGCCTGCGTGGCGTCCTGGCACTCGGCCTGGCAGGGCTGGCCCTGGTGCTGCTGGCGCCGGGCTTCGTGCCCCTGCCCAGCGGGCCCGAGACCGCGCTCACCGGCCTGCTCCTGGTCCCCTTCTTCCTGGGAGCGGCCCTGACCTGGCGCCGCCCGGTGCTGATCTTCGGATCCGCCGTGGCCGCGCTGCTGTTCACCCTCGCGCTGCCGGACCTGTTCTGGGCCATGGTGGAGCCCTTCCTGCTGCTGGCGGGCCAGGCCCTGGGCTACAGCGACGAGCCCCTACCCCTGGCCTGGTACAGCACCACCCTGCTGCCCTACGTGCTGGTCTGCCGCCTGGCGGCTGGCGGGCTGCGGCGGAGTGGATGGCGCCAAGCCGAGGCTCTAAGCGCCCACCTCTGGCGCTGGACCTTCGGGCTGTCCCTGCTGCTGGTGATCATCGCCCACACCCGCGGCTCCGACCTGCGGCCCGCGCTGCTGGCCCTGCCGCTACACGGCGCCCTCTGGCTGCGTGAGCACCGCGTGCGCTCGCTGGTCAGCGGCACACTGCCGTGGATCGGCCTTCTCGTGTGGACCATCGACCTGCTCCACTACACCGGTGCGTCCCTGGAGCTCCGCCTGTTGGTGGGAACCACCTCGGTGCTCGCGCTGATCCCCGCGGGTCGCTGGCTGGCTCGCCGCATGGGCGAGCACGACATCCTGGCGGGGGCGCGGGTGGTCGCCGTCCCGGCTGCCCTGGCCATGCCGCTGCTGCTCGGAGGCTGGGAACTCCCCGAGCTGACCCTGGTCCTCGCGGGCGCCAGCACCTGGCTCGTCAGCCTCGGCCTGCGTCCACTGGGCGCATCTCCAACCCAGAACCTGTACCAGCTGGAGACCCTGCTGGCGGTCACCGGCCAGGCCCTGCTGGTCGCGGGCGCGATGGGCTGGACCATCTCCCTGGAGCCCGGATTCCTGACCTGGGCGGTGGGCCTGGAGGCCGTGGCCATCGCCGCGGTGATCCTGGCGTGGTGGCTGCCCCGGCATCGCCCCATGGTCGGCGGCACGAGCATCGCACTGCACGTCTGGGCGCACGCACTGGTCCTGCTCGCCGTCTTCATGCTCGCGCACCTTCACGGCCTCGAGCGCTCCCTGATGAAGCTCCCCATCGCCCTGCTGCTCGCCTGGTGGCTGAGCCGCACACACTGGCGGGTCTACGGCGCTGTGCTGGTCGCCGGCGTGGCGGAGTCCGTGCTGCGGCGCCTGTGGATGTGGGGCGGGCTCGAACCAGCCAACCTCGCGGTGATCGCGATGGGCCTGGCATGGCTTCCAGCCCTGGTGCTCATCGCATCGAAGCGCAGCGAGCCTCGCTTCGCCATCCACTGGATCCATCGCTCGCTGGGGCAGCCTGCAGCCTGGCTGGGCGCAGTCTCCGCAACCGTGGCCTTCCCCATGCTGATGGCGACCTGGCCCGCCACGGTGGAGACCCAGGTCGCCGCGGCAGCCCTGGTGGGCATGCTCCTGCTGGCCAGCCGCCTGCACGAGGAAACACGACGGTGGCTCGAGGTCGCAGCCTGGGTGGCCGCGGTGTTCCTCGCCGCCCGCTGGGCCCTCAGCGGCCCGGCCGTGTACCTGCTGCCCTGGCTGGAGATCGGCAGCATCGGGCTGGGCCTGCTGGCGCTTTGGAGGCCGAGCCTCGAGCGGCGCGGCGTCACGGTCCTGGCCATCGGGGCCGCCGTGCTGGTGGCGGCCATCCACGGCCCCCTGGACCAGGTCCAGCTGCTGGTGGCCGCGTCTGCGGGCCTGAGCCTGCTCGCCCTGCGCGCCCCCAGGGGCTGGGGCGAGGTCGCCCTCCTGGCATGGGTGATCACCGGGCTCACGCTCCTGGAACGCGCCCTCGCCCCCGGGATCGGTTGGCATCTGGTCGCCATGACCGTCGCCGCCGGCGCCCTGTGGTGCCTGGGGCGGTCCCGAGAGCGGCTGCCCCGCTTGGGAGCCTGCGCCTGGCACGCCGGTCTCGGCCTCGCAGCCGTGTGCCTGGGTGGCTGGGCCCTGTGGACCGCCGCCCTGGCAGGTGACGGGGCCCTCGAGCTGTGGCCGCTGGGCCTGGTCGCCGCCACTGCGCTGGTCTGGGCCTACCGCCAGAGCGTCGCGGCAAGGTTGGTGGCACCCTGGGCCATCGCGGCCTGCCTGCTGGCCATCGAGGCCCCCTATCTCGCCTATCCCCTGGCCTGGCTCGTCCTGGCGGCAGCGACCTGGCTGCTCTCCCAGAGACGACCCTCGGACCGCTGGGTCACGCGAATCATCTCCGCTGCGGTCGTCCTCGGGTTGGCCTGGGTCGCGGAAGAGCGCCACGAGATGCGCCCCATGGTGGCCTTCGCCCTGCCCCTCGTGGGGCTGCTGCTGACCCACACGGGCCTGCGCACGCGCTGGGCCTGGGCCGGGTTGGCCGCAGGCCTGGTGACGGCGGCCGCCCTGGATCCCGTCGAGCCCATCGCCGTGGCGCTGCGCTCGGCCCTGGCCTTCACCCTGGTCTCGACCTTGGTCCACCTGCGACCACAGCGCGGCCGGGTACCGGGCCAGGCGCTGCTCTGGGCGGTGGGCTCCCTGGGCCTCGGCCTGTGCACGGGTGCATGGGGCCTCACTGCGCTCGCCCTCGCAGCGGGCGCCTTCCTCCTGGTGCGGATCCAGCGCGGCGAGCCCACCGGAGGCCCCAGGTTGCTGGAGGAACCAGCGGGCTGGATGCTCCTGGCGGGCGGCGTGGCCCTGCGCCTGCTCGATCAGGGCGGCACCGCAGAGTGGCTCTTCCTTGCCGCCGCGATCCCCGCGCTGGCTTGGAGCCTCCCGCGCCCGTGGCTCTTCCTGGCCAGCCTGCCCCTGCTCGCGTGGCTGCCGGGGGAGGTCCTCGGAGTGGACTTCTGTATCGCCTGGCCCACCGTCCTGGGGATCCTGGCCTTGACGGCCATCGGCCTCCGGCGACAAGTCCCGGGTGGGGACAAGGCCACGTGGCTCCTGCTGGGCCTGGGCACCCTCACCGCAGGGCTGACCCTCCTGGACCGAGGCACCGTCGACTACTCCCTGGTCGCAGGCCTGCTGGCCCTCGGCTGGTGGCTGAAGGGGCAGCGCGCCGGCGCCCTGCTGCAGGTCCTGGTAGCTGGGATGCTCCTGACCTGGACCGAGCTGGGCCCCGAGACCGCCGCTCCGGCCCTGGTGGCCCTGGGGATCGCCCTGGGTGCCCGCCGGCTGGAGGCTCGCTGGCTCGAGGTCGTGGCCCTGGTCACGCTGATCCCCGCCTGCCTACTCGAGGGGGGCGCCCTGCCTGGGGTCGAACCCAGCGGCTGGCAGCAGGCCGTCCTGGCCCTGGTCTGCGCGCTGTCCCTGTGGCGCACCCTGGCCGACACCGAGCCCACCCGGTGGTATCGCACACTCGCCTGGGGCGCCGGCTTGTACTCGGTGCTCCGCATCTGGGGTCCACTGGCAGACATCCCCCCCAACCTCGAGCTGCCCCTGCTGGTCTTCCTCGGGCTGGCCTTCGAGTGCGCTGCCCTGGCCTGGGAACGAACCCGGGGTGAGGCCTGGGTCGCTCCCCTCCGCGCCGCCACCGTGGGGGTCGCGGTCGCAGCCATGCTGGCCTCCGTCACGCTGGACGGTGTCACCTCCATCGGAGTGGCGTTGGCGGGCTGCCTGTTCTGCCTGCGCTGGGTGCTCCGCCCACGCTGGCCGGAGCTGGTGGTGGGCGTCATCCTGCTCGACGTGGCCACGATGATGCTCTTCCACCGCGTGCAGTGGACCGAGCCGTTGGCCTACGTGGGGCCCACAGGCCTGTCCCTGCTGGTCTTGGCCCAGCTGCTGCGCCAGAGCATGGACCCAAGGGTCCGCACACTGCTGCGCTACGCCGGCGCCAGCTGCATCTACCTCTGCACGTGGGGTCAAGCGGTGCTCGATCCCGGCTGGACCCTGGGCCTGCTGCTGATGGCCCTGGGCGGCATCGCCGCCGGCAGCCTGCTGCGGGTTCGAGCCTTCGTCTACCTGGGCGCCGGCTTCATGGCCTCGGCGCTGCTCACCGAGCTGCTGCGCTTCGGCTTGAACCACAGCGGCTTCTGGGCCTTCTACCTGACCTCCATCGGCCTCACCATCTTGGGAGGCATGGTCGCCCTGACCGTGTTCCGTCCGCAGCTGGCCGCAATGCGCGCCCGGTGGAGGAGGGGAAGCGGGAGAGCCTCGATGGGGCTCTGCCATTGGAACACGCCTGCGGCCCGACTTGGGAACCCGGCAGGGAATATCCCCCAGGATATGTAGAATGGCCGACGACGTTCCATCCCCGGAGAGCCCATGAAGACCCAGCCCTCCCCCATCCACCCCTCGATCAAGGCGAGAGCCCCCATCCGGCCCGATCCCTCGCTCATCAACGAGGACATCCGACCCACCCTCGGCGGCGAGCGTCGCTGGTCGGTGATCAACATGGCCGCCCTGTGGATCGGCATGGTGGTCTGCGTACCCACCTACATGCTGGCTGGCGGCCTCATCAACGAAGGCATGAACTGGTGGCAGGCCCTGCTCACGGTGCTGCTGGGCAACATGATCGTGCTGGTCCCCATGGTGCTCAACGGGCACCCGGGCACCGCCTACGGTGTTCCCTTCCCTGTGCTGGCCCGCGCTAGCTTCGGCACCCGCGGCGCCAACGTACCCGCCATACTGCGCGGCCTGGTGGCCTGCGGTTGGTTCGGCATCCAGACCTGGATCGGCGGCAGCGCCGTCTACCACCTGCTCAACGGCATCACGGACGGCAGCCTGGGGGGCGACCCCCTGCCCATCCTGGGCATCAACGCCGCCCAGACCCTCTGCTTCCTCGGCTTCTGGGCCGTCCAGCTGATCGTGATCTGGAAGGGCATCGAGACCATCCGCATCTTCGAGACCTACGCCGCCCCCTTCCTGATCCTGATGGGCCTGGCGCTGCTGGGCTGGGCCTACGTCAAAGCCGACGGCTTCGGCCCCATGCTGGCCACCCCTTCGGCCTTCGCCCCCGGTGGTGAGAGGGAGGGGGAGTTCCTGAAGGTCTTCTTCCCCGCCCTGACGGCCATGGTGGGTTTCTGGGCCACCCTGTCCCTGAACATCCCCGACTTCACGCGGTATGCCCGCAGCCAGAAAGACCAGGTGCTCGGACAGGCCCTGGGCCTGCCCTTCTTCATGCTGCTCTTCTCCTTCATCGGCGTGGCGGTCACCAGCGCCACGGTGGTCATCTACGGAGAGGCGATCTGGGATCCCACGGTGCTGCTGGGACGCATGGGCAGTGGTATCGGCGTGGTAGCCGCGCTGCTGGCCTTGTCCGTCGCCACGCTGAGCACCAACATCGCTGCCAACGTGGTCAGCCCCGCCAACGCGATGATCAACCTCTCCCCCCAGCGAGTCTCCTTCCGAGTCGGCGGCCTGGTTACCGCAGGCCTGGGCATCGCCATGTTCCCATGGAAGCTGCTCGAGACGGCCGGCGACTACATCTTCGTATGGCTCACCGGCTACTCGGCCCTGCTCGGTCCGCTGGGAGGCATCCTCATCGTGGACTACTTCGTGCTCCGTGACATGAAGCTGGACATCGACGCCCTGTACAGGCACGACGGGCCCTACGGCTACCGCGGTGGCTGGAACCTCGTGGCCCTCGCGGCCTTGGCCCTGGGCGTGCTGCCCAACATCCCGGGCTTCCTGCACGTGGCCGGCGCGGTGGACCAGGTCCCCGCCATCTTCGACACGATCTACACCTACGCCTGGTTCGTGGGGTTCCTCATCTCTGGCCTGGTCTACTGGGCTGCGACACGCCGCCCCGAACAGACCTGAGGCGAGCCCAACGCCGCAGCTGTCACAGCCCCCCCGTGGCGCGCGCCGGCGACCCCAAACCGGCGATGGCCCAGCACTCCCGGTGAACACGGATACAGACGGCGAGGCCTTGTCCACGGAGCGCCCACACGCCATGATGGCGCCATGCCCCGCGCAGCGACCAACGGCATCGAGCTCCACTGGGAGGCCCAAGGCGAAGGCGATCCCTGGTTGTTGATCATGGGGATCGGCGCTCAACTGGTGCACTGGCCCCAGGGTTTCTGCGACACGCTCGCCGAGCGGGGCTTCCGCGTCATCCGCTTCGACAACAGGGACGTGGGCCGTTCCACCTGGCTCGAGCAGCTCGGCCCCCCAAACTGGGCCAGACTAGGCTGGGATCTCCTGCGGCGACGGCGCACA
>CAZVHW010000041.1:0-22869 GCA_964626835.1 uncultured Enterobacterales bacterium | reverse complement strand
GACACCGACTGCGACGACGAGGAGACGACCACCAACCCTGGCGCCACCGAGATCTGCGACGACGTGGACAACGACTGCGATGGCACCGTAGACGAGGACAGCGCGTCTGACGCATCCGCCTGGTACCTGGACGCCGACGGGGACGACTATGGAGACGCATCCAGCCCCTACTTGGCCTGCGACCAGCCCAGCGGCTACGTGGCGGACGACACCGACTGCGACGACGCCGAACCCCTGGCAAATCCAGGCCTGAGCGAAGTCTGCAACGACGGCGTCGACAACGACTGCGACGGCACCGACAACAGCTGCGCCCTGTCCGGAACCTACTCCCTGGCCTCCTCCGACGGGATCCTCTGGGGAGAAACCGCCAGCGACAGCGCCGGCATGAAGGTCCGCACTGCGGGCGACTTCGACAACGACGGGTACGGTGATCTGCTCATCGGAGCCCCCCAAGCCTACATCACCTTCTACTCCACGTACTGGGGGCTCACGTCGGTGGACACCGGGCGGGCCTATGTCGTGTATGGACCCTTCTCCAGCTCGATGGGCTTGGGCTCGGCCGACCTGGAGATCTATGCGGAGTCGTCGAGTGCCCTGGCGGGAATGGCCGCGGAGTGCGCAGGGGACGTGAACGCCGACGGCTACGACGACATCCTGGTGGGGGCGGTCTACGACTCCAGTCGCGGCAGCTACTACGGTGCGGCCTACCTCGTCAACGGGCCCGCTACCGGCAACTGGTCCCTGGCCTCCTCCGACGCCACCATCTACGGCGTGAGTGCAAGCGAGTTCCTGGGCTCCCAGGTCTCCATGGCCGGCGACGTCAACGCCGACGGGTACGATGATTTCATGGTGGCGGGTTGGGACTACTACAGCTCGGGAGGTGACTACGCGGGCACCACCTACCTGTTCCACGGGCCGCTGTCGGGCAGCACCACCAGCAGCTACGCCGACGCCACGTTCTACGGCGAGACTGCGTACGACTACAGCACCCAGATGGGAGCCTACGGCGATCTCACCGGCGACGGCCAGGACGACGTGGTGATCGCCAGCGGCAATCACAGCACCGCCGGCAGCTACGCTGGACGCACCTACATCGTCGAAGGCCCCGTGACCGGCACGGTGGCGCTGTCCACCGCCGACGTGTTCATCGATGGCGAAGCGAGCGGCGACTACTCGGGCATCCTGAACGTGGGCGACGTGAACGGCGACGGCTACACCGACCTGATCAACGGGGCCAACGAGAACGACAGGGGCGGCACCTCCTCGGGCGCGGCCTTCGTGCTGTTGGGGCCGATCGTAGATGACCTGTCCCTGAGCAGCGCGGACGCCATCCTGGTCGGCGAGAATGCCGACGACTGGGCCGGCACCGAGGTGGGTGCAGACGGTGACGTGAACGCCGACGGTGTGGACGACGTGGTGGTCTCGGCGCCCTTCAACGACAACGCAGGTACCGATTCCGGAACGACCTATCTGGTCTACGGACCCATGAGTGGGGTGGTCGACCTCTCCACCGCCGATGCCACCTTCACGGGGATGGCATCATCGGACTACTCCGGTTGGTCCACCCGCATCGTGCAGGACACCAACGCGGACGGACACGACGAGATCTTCATCGGCGCGCCGCAGCAGGACGCCACCGGAAGCAGCGCCGGCGCAGCCTACCTGATTCTCGGCAGTGGATTGTAACGATCAGGGCACGGAGCCGCAGACCAACACGTGGTGGTCGGCAGCCTGGCTCGGGGCGCCGCTGGTGAAGGCCACGGTGTTGCCGTCACCGTCGTCCAGTACCGGAGTCGTACCCCAGTCGTACCAGGTGGAACCGGTCGAGAGGCCCGCGGCCAGGGCCGCCGAAGCGTCGGTGCTGCCGGCCAGGACCTGTACGGAGACCACCCAGTCGCCGCCACTTAAATCTACCGACGTGATGGTACACACCGCGGCCTTGCCTGCATCCAACGCCGTGCCCGCGAGGGTGCCGACCGTGAAGCACCCCAGACCCGAGTCGAAGTCTTCGACCACCAATGCGGTGCCAGCGGCACCCACCAGCACCTCGTCGAACAAGGCGTAGCGCAGCACGATGGCATCCACGGAGGTCATGGCCTTCACCAGGCTGGCGGTCTGCTCCGCCTCGAGTACGCCGTCCACGTACACGCAGGCTTCGGCGGTGCAGGCGTGGGGGCAGGCAGCGCAGTCACCGTCGGCGTCGTCGGCGCTGCCGTCGCAGTCGTTGTCCGTGCCGTCGAAGCAGCTCTCTCCGAGGACCTCGTCGGCCCCGGGGTTGACGGCGGCATCTCCGTCGTCGCAGTCGGTGTCGTCCGTGACGTACCCGGTGGGCTGTTCGCAGGCGGTCAGCGAGGGCGAACCCGCATCGCCGTAGCCATCGGTGTCCACGTCGGCGTACCAGTCGAAGGCGTCCATCACGTACGGGTCGTCGTCGTCCACCAGCCCGTTGCAGTCGTCGTCCCAACCGTTGCATGTCTCGCTCGCCGCCGGGTTGATGGCGGCGTCGCCGTCGTCGCAGTCGTCCGGATCGTCGTCGTAGCCCGAGGGTTGTTCGCAGGCGACGAGCGAGTCGGCGACGTCGCCGAAGCCGTCGCCATCGCCGTCGAGGTACCAGGTGGAGGCGTCCACGGCGTCCTCGTCCACGTCGTCGTCGCAGTCGTTGTCTACGCCATCGCAGTATTCGTCGGCCTCGGGGTGGATGCCGACGTCGTCATCGTCGCATTCCTCACAAGCCGCCCAGCCGTCCCCGTCCTCGTCCGCGTAGCCCGTGGAGCCGTCGCAGTTGTAGTCGGTGGGATCGGCGCAGTCGTCCTCGTCCGCGCCGGGGTTGTAGTCGGCATCTTCGTCGTCGCAGTCGCCACCCTGCTCGGCGTAGCCCGAGGGCTGCTCGCACGCAGCGGTGGTGTCCGTGTCCAGACCGTAGCCGTCGGCGTCGCCGTCGAGGTACCAGGTGGCGGCGTCGATGGCATCGTCTTCGTCGACGGTTCCGTCACAGTCGTTGTCGGCGCTGTCACAGTACTCGTCCGCGCCCGGGTAGATGCCGTCGTCGTCGTCGTCGCAGTCCAGGGCCGAGGCCTCGTCGGTGTACCCGTCCGGCTGCTCACATGCCTGGAGGGGATCGGCGAAGCCGTCCCCGTAGCTGTCCTCGTCGGCGTCGGGGTAGTAGTCCGTGCCGCCGGTGAACGAGTCGTCCGCGTCGTCCACCAGGTCGTCGCAGTCGTTGTCCACCTCGTCACAGACCTCGTCGGCCTCGGGGTGAACATCGACGGCGGCGTCGTCACAATCCGTAGCGTCCTGGACCACCGCCGTGGAGGAGTCGCAGGTCGAGATCTCTCCGTCGACGGCCCCAAATCCGTCCCCGTCTTCGTCGAGGTAGCCCTCGATCGGCAGTCCTACGGTGGCGTCGTCGTCGTCGCAGTCCTCGACGCCCGACACGCCATCTCCGTCCATGTCCAGCCGATCTTCGTGCTCGGCGTCGGTGATCCAGACACAGCCCGCGAGCAGGGCGGTCGCGATGAGGGAGAGCCTCGCCATGGGGTGTTGTTCCTCGAAGGGTTCGAACCTGAAGCGTTGCACGAATCGCGGCTGGCGACAATGCGGGTCCCGCGCCGAGGTGAGCCCGCTAGCGGCAGGGCACGTGTCCGCCGGCGTCCCTCCCCTGCCAAGTCTCCCACCAGGGTGAAGCCTGCTGAAGACCGCCACGCTCGGCAGCCGCGGCCTTCAGGGCCCAGATCCAGTCGAAGTCCTCCATACCCAACCGATAGGAGTCCTGGCCGGGAGCCATGGAAGGAAGAACCAAGAGCATGCCCGCATCGTCGAGCTGCTGGAGCACCGCCTCGGCGCACCCGCGGTGCCGGGCGACGTCCTGGGGCTCGAACCCCGTCGTGGCCAGGATGTTGTGATCGACCTGGGCGGGTGGGCCCAGGTAGTCCAGGCTGTCCGGCACCCACTGATGGAACTCGTCGGGGTGGTACCACGGGGACGCGAGCGCTCGCCCGCCGGGCAGCGGCGAAGGTGCGCAGCATGGCCCTGAGTGAAGCACCAGGGCCGGGACGCGGGACTCCATGGCACCCACGAAGGCCACGTTCTCTCGGGTGTCGCGGAGGGGTACGACCGCGATCCCCTCTGCTGGGGCCTGCAGGCCAAGCAAGAAGAGGTCCCGTGCGCCGACGGCAGAGAAGGAGAAGTCGTAGACCATGTCCTGGTAGCGGTCCAGGAACGCCCGAGGCGGCGCGGGCAAGGTCGGTGGTGCCGTGCCCTCGAAGGGAATCCGGCGCGCGGACCAAGCGTGGCCAAAAGCGGCGGCATCCATGACCAGCAGACCAGCCACGACGGCGGTGGGCAGCCAGCGGACGGGTCCCAACCGGCGCGTCAAGTCTGCCAGCCCGCCCAGGCCAACCCCCAGAAGGACGATGGTGCCAAACATGGCGGGCACCAGGTAGCGCGGCCGCAGCCCCATCCCGCCCAGACGACCGGCGACCAATCCCAGCACCAACAAGGTCAAGACACCCAGGAGCCACTGCTCTCGGGGCTGACGAGCAGGGACGACGATCCCGAGCAGGCCGAGGGCCAGCAAGACGGGCACGCCGGCGTCATACCCGATGGGCAGCTTGGCCAGCCGGAACAGGCTGGCCAAGCCCTCCAGCACGGCTGCGGGAGCAAGCGTCAACACCTCGCCCCCACCCGCGAAGGACGCACCGCCCGCCAGGACCGGCAGCAATCCCAGGCCAAGGCAGCCGCTCTGCAGCAAGCGCCAGCGTAGGTCCCTGGGCCCGAGCAGCGGCACGAGGACAAGGTAGGGCAGCGCGGGCAGGGCGCCTCCGTAGTCCGATGCTCCCAGTGCAGCGAACAGCCCCCCGACAAAGGCTGTGGGAAGGCTCCAACCCACCGGTCGGGTGGCCTGGAATGCGAGGCCCACCCCCAGCCAGGTCAGGCCCAGAGACAGGGTGTGGGGGCCAAGCAACGCCGCACCGAACAACGACTGGGACCAAAACGCCACCACGAGGCCCGCCCCGATGGCGGCGGGCCAGCGGCCCAGACGAGCCGCAGCCAGCATGACTCCCGCTACGGCGAACAGAAAGCCCAGCCAAGCCATCACCCGCGCCCCGGCCACCCAGGGTACCCCGGGCAGATGGTAGTACAGCCACAGCACGGTGGCCGACAGGCCGCTGCCCGGGTTGAGCCACGCCTCGCGCATCATCAGGGCGCCGCCCGGCCCGGCCACCCCGCTCAGATCGAAGCAGGCCACCACGCACCAGTATGCGAAGGTGGCGAGCAAGGGCACGGCAACGAGCAGTGCGATGGGGCCCCATCCGCCCGCGTGGACGCGAAGGGTAGGCGGGGAAAGGGACCTGGGACCGGGCAAGCGGTCCTCCTGGCGGACCGAGAGGGAACGGAAGGCTATGGAGCGATGGCAGACAGCTTACCCATGGAGCCCAGGTATGACACGCGCACCCAGGTCGTTCCCGGCTCTGGCCCTGGCCTCCGTGCTCGTCGCGGCCTGCGCCCACACCCCAGATCCAGCAGGCCGTCCGCCCCCCTGTCCAGACCTCACCGATGCGGACGCCACCGCTCTCGTGGCGCAGGCCTCGGCCCTCCTCGAACGTGATGAGCCCGACGCCCTGGACAGAGCCCTGGTGCCCGCGAACCGGCTCGAGCGCTGCCGCCCCGACCATCCGGACCGCACTGCCATCGAGGACGCCCTGCGACGGGCCGCCATCGCGGAATCCCAAGCCCTGGTAGAGCGGGGCGAGTGGGCACAGGCTCGCTTCGCGCTGGCACGCTTCGAGGGCCGACTCGACGTCACCGATCCCCTACGGCTGCTCGAGCTGTCCTGGGCCGAGGCACAGCACGACGCCGCGCTGCGGGACGAGCGCTCTGGGCGGCTGGCCACGGCCTTCGTGAGGTCCTGCCTGACCGCCGGTCTCCGGCGCCAGGCCGGCGACATCGATGAGCGGGAGCGCCTGAAGGCCGCCTTCCTCGAGCACGGCGCCCTGGCGGTGAGCCTGGTTCTCGAGGGGCCCACCGAGCCCCGCCAACAGCTCGAGCAGGCCCTGGAATCGGGCCTGAGTCCCCTGTTCCGCTGGCAGCCAGCGCCAGACGAGGACGCCATCGGACGCTTGCTCCTCTCCGACATCGACTGCCAAGAGAGCACGGTACAGCGGGTCGCCACGTTGCGACACGACAGCGACGGGCCCTCGAAGACGCGAGCACGGGCCGAAGCGGACTTGGCCAGGGCCGAGGCCGCGCTGGCCCAGGCGGCTCTGGAGGACCGGCGCCTGCGCAAGGCTCTCGAGGACGCCGAGCGAGACGACCCCGGCAGACGTTCCTCTCGAGCTCTCGAACGAGCCGAGGTCCAGGCAGTCGCGCGTGCCCGCGACATACTGGAAACCCTGCCAAGAGAGCGGGAAGGCGCAGACCACCAGCCCTTCAGCTACCAGGTCGATGTCGGCACCCTCACCTGCATCGTCCGAGCGGACCTCGAGCTACGGCGCCAGGGCGAAGAGCCTCTGCAGCGCAGCCTCGAGGTCCGGGCCAGCGCCACCGACAGCAGCCACGCCGCTCACGTCGAGTGGGATCTGGCCGAAGATCCCATGGTCTACCCGCGGGACCGATCGGCTCTGGGCGTCGAGGGCATCGGCAAGCTGGTGGCGGAGCTGGACGCGCTGCTCCGAGATCGTCACTCCCACGCGCTCGTCCCACCTCCACCCGACCACGACCTGGACCCAGACGATGCCGCCGCCCTCGAGCGGGCCACGCACCGAGCCCTGCTCGCCCAGCTGGCCGACCCCCAACTCCACCATCAGCGAGTCTCCGAGTTCCTCCGTGACACCTACGGATTCGACGACTGGGAGTGGCTGGTGCTTCCCTGACGGCGGTCAGCCGCCCGCTCTCCGGTGGTTCTCCCTCTTGTCGCCAGGTTATCAGATCACTCCGGGAGACATTCTCCGCTCCCGAATCCTCCAGCCTACGGGGCAACCATGCGTCCACTCGTCCTCTCATCCCTTGCCCTCGCTTCGCTGGTCGCCATCCAGGGCTGCGCAGTCCACGGCAACTACCCCACGCACTACACCCACATGAACGTGGCTGCCACGCGCATCCTGGCCGATGCGGTGGACGAAGTCCGCGGCTGGAGCAAGGACGACCGCATAGCCATCGTGAACCTGGACTCCGTGCTCACCGAGGACATGCACGAGCCCAACATCATCCAGGACGCCTTGGTCTTCGCGGTCAACCGCAAGGGCATCACGGTGGTGGAGCGCGACAGCGACGCCCTGCGCTGGCTCGCCCAGGAAGGTTCTGGTGACCGCATCTCCTACGGTGTCACCGGCTACTCCAAGGACGCCGGCCTGCAGATGACCGTCGATGCCGAGCTGATGGGCGCCCGTCGCTACGTGCCGGGCTCCCGCTACCTGGTGGACGGCGAAGCCTACATCGAGGTGCCCGAAGGCACCGACCTGCTGGACTTAGGCCCCGATGGTGGCGACGACAACCTCATCGGCATCGAGCCGGCCCCGCCCCCAACCATCACCAACGACGTGCTCACGGCCACCAAGAACCTCGAGTACCGCATCGTGGACGTCGGCATCCGCGAAGACGGCTTCAAGAAGGTCACCAAGCGCTACGCAAACGTCGTGCTGATGCTGCGGCTGGTGGACACCCGCTACGGCACCGTCGTTTGGTCCGGCATGGTCGAAGAAGCCTTCACCGACGAAGTACCCTCCAAGCTGGTGAACAAGCTCCGCCGGGCCGATCCGCAGCGCTACATGCCGGGCGCCCAGGAAGCCCACGATGGCGAAGGCGCACGCCTCTGGAAGCGTCCGCCACGCATCATCCAGAAGGACGACGACGACGAATAGCCACCGCGCACCTGTTCCTTTCGGCGGTCGCTGACACCTGCTCCGCCCCCCGGGAGGAGCCCACCTCCCTGGATTGCCCATGTTGTTCTTCCTCGCGTTCCTCGTGGCGACCCTACAGGCCGCCACCCTGAAGATCGAGGCCGCCAACGACGCGGTCCTGGTCTTGGTCGACGGCAAGATCCAGGGCCGCACCCCCATGACCCTGCAGCTCGAGGATGGCCGCTACGGTCTCGAGTTCAAGAAAGAGGAGTGGCAGGTCTCCAGCGTCCGCTACGGCCTGCTGGTGTCGGGTCAGACCAAGGGCAAGATGCTGGTGGACTGGCAAGGCGAAGAGGTCAAGCTCGTCTGGGCCGAGGATCTCGAGCGCATCCGAGAAGAAAGAGCGGCGGCCGAGCGAGCCCGACGCGATGCCGAGCAGCGCAGGATCGAGGAAGCCCGCGCCGCCGAGGAGGAAGCCCGCCGCATCGAGGAGGAGGGCCGTCGCATCGAAGAAGAGCACCTGCGCCAGGCCGAAGAGCAGCGCCGCATCGCAGAGAAAGAGGCCCGCATCGCAGAGGAAGAGGCCCGCCGCTTCGAAGAAGAGCGCCTGCGCCAGGCCGAAGAGCAGCGCCGCATCGCAGAGGAAGAGGCCCGCGAAGCCGCGGAGCGTCAGATCTACATGAAGCACCGCGAGGTAGGCGTGGCCGCCATGAAGCGTGGCGATCGGCGCACCGCCCTGCGCGCCTTCCGCGCCTCCCGCGATGCGGGAGACGACGACGCCCGCATCACCAAGCTCATCGCCAAGCTCGAGGGCGAGGTCGGCACGGTGCGCGCCCGGGTCAACGGCGCCAAGTCGGACCAGGACTTCGACCTTGTGCTGGCTTCGGGCGAAGGCGAGCCCTACTCCCCCGACAGCAAGAAGGGCAGTCGCTGGATCTTCGAAGACGTCCCCGCCGACATCCCCCTCGAGCTGCGGGTCGCCGGTCACGGCTACGACACCGCCACCGTGGCCATCGAGCCCTTCGGGGCGGGCCGACGGGCCGATGTCACCGCGACCTTGGCCTGGAGGGGCCACGCCACCCTCGTCCTCACCGACTGGCCGGACACCATCCGCGTGATCGTCGAGGACATAGGCGGCCAACACCAACCCGACGCCCCTGGCGAACTGCAGGTCACGACCGGTCCGGTGACCATCTCCCTGGACGGGCCGAGCGGCAGCCGGAAGCTCGAGCTCGAGCTGGCAGAGGGCGCCACCCACGCGGTACCCGTCAAGCAGCACATGCCCGGCGCGATCGTCGTCGAGGGCCTGCCGGCCGGTTCCACCCTCCACTTGGTGGAAGGGCCCGAGGGCAGTGCGCTGTCCGAGAGCGGAGTCCCCCGAGACGAGGTCGTCAAGGAGCAGAGCGGCGTGGGCATCGCCGGTCCCCTGCGCCTGGACAACCTGCTGCCTGGCTCCTACACCGTCAGCGTCCTGCATCCGATCCTGGGCACCCTGAACCTGGGCCTCGATCCCATCCCTGGCGAGACCACCCAGGAGTCGGTCCTGTGGGAGACCATGTCCCAGGCCCCGGCGGTCAAGGCCGCCCGCCAGGACTGGGAGCAGCGGCTCGCCGCCTCCAAGCTGGTCCCCAAGGCCACCAAGCTGTCCTTCGTAGGCGGCGCGACTACCCTCGCCGCGGTCGGTGTCACCACCGTCTTCGGCGTCCAGGCCCTCCGGGCCCGGACCGACCTGGCGAGGGTCACCGACAACTACGACCAGGCCATCGCGGACGACAATGGCGAGAGCGCCTGGACTCTCTTCCGCAATCAGGTCCAGCACCGCCAGACTCTACGCACCACGGGCACCATCACCCTCGGGGGCCTCGGGCTCTCGGTGGTGGGAACGGGTGTCACGGTCACCCTCTGGGCCAAGGGCCGCAAGGCCAAGGCCAAGGTCGAAGATTGGGACCTGTACGCCCTCCCCGGCCAGCCCGACACACCCACCCCTGCGCCGGCACCTGCCGAGCCCACCGAAGAGTAGGGAGGAGCACCATGCGCACCGCATCCATCGTCCTGCTCCTGGCCACCACCGCCTGCGGCGACTTCGCGCCAGGGCCCGCCATCATCTCCATCACCCCGACCCAGCCCACCACGGTGGACGACCTGAAGGTCTCCATCGACAAGGAAGCCTACGATCCGGAGGGAGGCTCCCTCACGTACCGCTACGACTGGTACCGGGACGGCACGCTCTGGTCCGACAACGGGTCGAACACCGTCCTGGCGGAGCACACCGCCAAGAGCGAGATCTGGCGCGCCGAGGTCAAGACCCACGACGGAAACTCCGCCGGTGCGTCCATGGGGGCAGAGATCACCATCCTGAACACGGCCCCAACCGTGTCCCTGAGCGTCGAGCCCGACGACCCGGAAACCGACGATGACATCGTGGTCACAGCCACCACCCAGGACGTCGACGAAGACACGGTCACCCTGGACTGGTCCTGGACGCGGGATGGCCAGCCCACCGGCCACTCCGACGGCACCATCCCCGCCGTGGACACCCTCCGGTGGCAGACCTGGATCGCCACGGTGGTGCCACACGACGGTGAGATCGAGGGCGATCCGGTCTCGACCACCATCCTGGTCGACAACGCCGCCCCCGAGATCACCTCCATCAGCCTGACGCCCGAAGAGGCCTACGAAGACACCGTCATGCGGGTCGAGGTCGGCTACCAAGACGCCGACAGCGAGGCAGTCACCGTCTCCTACGCCTGGTACACGGACGACACCCTGGTCCTCGAGGGCAGCGCCACCACCATCACGGGCGCATACTTCGACAAGCACCAGGACCTCCACGTCGTGGTCACCCCCTCCGACGCCTACGACCAAGGCGAGCCCACGACCTCCGACACCGTGACCATCCTCAACTCGCCCCCCACCTTGGACAGCGTGTCCATCGATCCCGGGGCGCTGTACGAGGGCAGCACCGCCACCTGCGTGGGTGAAGGTCTCGAAGACGAAGATGGCGACAGCTTCACCAACAGCTACGCCTGGTACGTCGGTGGCAGCCTGGTCTCGACCGAAGAGAGCATCGACGGGTCTTCGTTTGACCGAGGCGACGAAGTCTCCTGCACCATGACCGCCAACGACGGCGAGGAAGACGGCCCGAGCGGCAGCTCCGAGACCCTCACCGTGCTCAACACTCCCCCCGCCATCAGCTCGGTCACCCTCTCTCCCACCACCCCGGTCGAAGGAGACACCGTCACGGCCACCATCTCGGGCGGCACCGACGAGGACGGCGACGGCATCTCCTACACCTACGCCTGGTACGTGGACGGGGCCTGGGTGTCGAGCGACAGCCAGCTGGGCAGCGACAACTTCGACAAGCACGACACCATCTCGGCGACCGTCACGCCCACCGACGACTACGGCAGCGGCACCGCGGTCAGCAGCGCGACCGTCACCGTGGCCAACTCGCCCCCGGTGTTCACGGCGCTGACCACCAGTCCCGAAGATGCCGTCTGGAACGAGAGCATCAGCGCCGCACCCTCGGGTTGGAGCGACGCAGACGGCGACAGCGAGGACTACGACTATCAGTGGACCGTGGACGGCTCCTCCGCCGGCAGCAGCGTCTCGCTGAGCCTGTCGGGGTACGACCGTGGCGCAGAGGTCCAGGTCGAAGTCACGGCGTGGGACGGCGAAGACAGCGGCACCACCATCACCAGCGACCCACTCTCCATCCTGCAGCTCTTGGACGCCCCGGACGCGGACGGCATGCTGCTAGGCGATTCGGCCGAGCAGGTGGCGCACGTCGTGCTTCTCTCCCCCGACATCCTGGGGGGCAGCTCACCCACCCTGGTGGTCGGCGCTCCCGAATCCGACGCCACGGCCCCTACGGCGGGCGCGGTCTATCTGTACTCGGGCTGGGCCAGCGGCACCGTAAACCTACAAAACGACGCGGACGCCGTGCTGTGGGGCGACGACGCCAACGACGAAGCGGGGAGGTCGGTCTCCTGGGCCGGCGACGTCGACGACGACGGCTGGGACGACTTGCTCGTGGGGGCGCCGGGCGACGCTACCTTCGCCAGCGATGCAGGGGTGGCTTTCTTGGTCCCCGGGCCAATCGCGGGCCAGCAGGACTTGAGCGCCATGGGCTACGCGTTGTATGGACGCAGCAGCGGAGACCTCGTGGGCTACAGCGTCGCAGGGGTCGAAGACATGGATGGCGACGGCTTCGACGACGTCCTGGTGGGCGCCTACGGTGCCGACTCCGAGGCGGGGGTCGTCTACCTCACCCACGGGCCAATCTCCGGATCGAACTACATCGACTCCGCCGACACCATCGAGCTCACCGGCGCTGTCGCCGGCGACAGCGCAGGCTCGGCCGTAGCCGCCCCGGGAGACGTGAACGGCGATGGCCAGCCCGATCTGCTCGTAGGAGCCCAGGCCGAAAGCTCGGCGGGCACCGACACCGGCGCCGCCTACCTGCTCTACGGCCCCGTCTCCACCAGTGCGGGCCTCGACAGCTCATCCGACGGCATGCTCACCGGCGAGAACGACTGGGACTACGCCGGCTACACCGTGGCTGGAGCAGGCGACGTGAACGACGATGGGCTCGCCGACGTGCTGGTGGGGTCTCGCTGGCAGGACGCCGGAGGCAGCGGCTCCGGCGCGGCCTACCTGGTGCTGGGGCCCTCCTCGGGTACCGCCAGCCTCTCCACGGCGGAAGCGAAGCTCGTAGGCGGAGGCTCGAGCGAGCTGGCCGGCAGCTCCCTGACCAGCCTCGGAGACATCGACGGGGACGACCATGACGACATCGCCATCGGCGCGCCGGGGCGGACGGAAGCCGGCACGAACACGGGCGCCGTCTACGTGCTGCTCGGGCCCCTCTCCGGCACCCTCGACCTGTCCGACTCGGTGTACTGTCGCATCGACGGCGACACCGCAGGCGACAAGCTCGGCACCAGCGTCTCCGGTGGCCAGGACGTCGACAACGACGGCACCCCAGACCTGCTGATCGGCGCGCCCTTCCAGGACGACGGGGGCACCTCGGCGGGCGCCGCCTACCTGTTCGATGGGGGCAATCTGTAGCGATGGGGCTCCATCCCCGGGCCGCACTGTTGTAGACTGACACCCTCCGACCCTTCCCACCCCCAGTGGCATCCCCGCGGGCCGTGGGTGGGGTGACCCGAGTCGGGTGCTTCGATGCTGTTCTTCCTCGCTTTCCTCGTCGGCATGGCCCAGGCCGCCCTGGTGAAGATCGACTCCGCAGGCGATCCCCTCTTCGTCTATATAAACGGTTCTTTTCAAGGTTCTACGCCCATCATCCTCGAGCTCGGAGATGGTCGCTACCGGGTCGATTGCCGCTGGGACGAGTTCGGCGGGCGCACCATGCGGTACACGCTCGAGATCTACGGCCAGTCCAAGGGCAAGCTCACCGCCGACTGGGATCAGGACGAGTGGCGCGTGATCTGGGCCGAACAGCTGGAGCGTCCGCGCGACCTCGAAGGGAGCACACCGCGCCACGAAGAACCCGATCCCTACGAAGAGGACCCATACGAAGAGAACCTGTACGACGACCTGGACCGCTACGAAGAGATCAACCTGTACGACGAGCCGGAAGACGACGAGCAGGACGAGCGCGAGCGGAACCGACAGGAAGCCCTGCGTCTCGCCGAGGAAGAGCTACTCCGTGCCGAGGCCGAGGCCGCCAATCGCAGGCAGTCGCTCGAGGAGCAGCTGCGCCAAGCCGAGCTGGATCGGCTGGCGGCCGAAGAAAGGGCCAGGGAGCTAGCCGAGAGGCAGCGTGAACTTCTGGAACAGCATGCCAGGCTCGAGGAACAGGCCCAACGCGAAGCGAGGGAAGAAGCCGCCAGACGGGCCGAGGAGGGGCGTCGCCTCGCCGAGGAGCGACGCAAGGCAGAAGAACAGGTCCAGCGCGAAGCCGCCGAACAAGCCCGCTGGGAAGCCGAGGAGCGACGCAAGGCAGAAGAACAGGCCCGCCGCGAGGAGCAAGAACGCGAACGGGACGAGGCCGAGGCCAACCGCCAGGCCGAACGGGAGCGCCAGCGTGCCGAGGCCGAGTTCAAGCGCCAGGCCGAGCAAGAGGCCCTTCGCGCTCGCTATCTGCCCCATCGCAGGGCGGGTCAGGCCTACCTGGATGAGGGCGACACGCATCGGGCGGTGCACGCCTTACGCGAGGCCATCGCCGCCGGAGACAGCGACAAGGACGTAGCGGCGCTCGTTCGGAAGATCGACTCGGAGTCCTGCACCCTCAGCCTGCGCCTGGTTGGGCAGCAGGAAGGCGTCGAGCCTCTGGTGCTCCTTGCACCCCGCACGGGCGAGCCCTTCCCCGCTGACAAGGTCCAGGGCACCCGCCTCACCTTCCGCGACGTGCCCTCCGGCGCGCCCCTGGCCGTCCTGCTGGGCGGTGCGGGCTACGACCACACCGAGGTCCCCGTGGATGCACCCACCGCGCGGCGGACCACCCGGGTGACCGGGGAGCTGAGCTGGCTCGGCCTGGCGACGCTCCAGCTCGAGGAATGGCCCCACGGCGTCGTGGTCAGCGTCACCGACATCCACGAGAAGCACGAGCCCCAGGAAGAGGGGGAGCTCCAGGTCACCGCCGGGAAGGTCGCGGTGGCCCTGTCCGGACCCAGCGGCAGGCGCCAGTTCCTGCTCGAGGTCGGGGCGGACAGCAGCCAGACCCTGGACATCAAGGGTCAGCTGCCCGGCGCCGTGCGGGTGGCGGGCATCCCTGCGGGCACGAAGCTGGCCTGGGCGAAGGCCCCCGATGGCGCCCCGCGCAGCCTCCCCACCCTGCCCCGCGACGCCTTTGTCGGCGAGCAGCAAGGGGTCGGCATCGCCGCACCCCAGATCCTCGAGAGCCTGCCCCCAGGCGCCTACCAGCTGTCCCTCTGGCACCCGGTACTCGGCAAGAGCACCATCGGCTTCGAGCCCGTCCCAGGCGAAGTCAGCGACCAGCAGGTTGCGTGGGAGTCCATGTCCAAGGGCCCAGCAGTCCAAGCCGCCTACCGAGACTGGGAGCGGCGCTTCGAGAGATCCAAGAGGATGCCCCTGGCCACGAAGCTCTCAATCGGTGGTGCGGGAGCCACGGCGGCCCTGGCGGGCGTCAGCACGATGTTCATGATCCAGGCCCAGCAGGCCCGCTCCGACATCAACGGCGTGAGCGCAAGCTACGACCAAGCGCTGACCGACGAGGACTACGACAACGCCTGGGACCTGTTCGCCGAGCGCGTCGCGCTCGAGGACGGGCTCGGTCAGCGCAACACGCTGTTCTTCGGGGGTGTCGGGCTGACGGCGGTGGGCGCCGGGGTTTCGACCACGCTGTTCCTCCGAGGTCGCGCCAAGAAGAACAACGTCCCCCAGTGGGACCTCTACGGCCTGGGCTCGCTCCCATCGACGCACGAACCGGCCCCCATCCCGACACCGGAGCCCAGAGCCCAGCCCACCGACGAGGCGATCGACGCCGGGTCCACACGGCAGATCGAGGCCGCGCAGCCCGAACCGGACCGAGAGCCGGAAGACAGCGAGATACCCGAACCCGAGGAGTCTGGCGAGCCTCCACCGCCGGAGGACGATCCCAACCTGTTCAACGACGTGCCCGTCGAAGACCCCGCCCAGTTCCTCGAGGAGATCTACGAGGACGACGCATCCGACGAAGCGTTCCAGCTGGAGGGAGAATGACCCTGCGCCCCCTGCTCCCGGCCCTGCTGCTCTCGCTCCCGGCCTGCGGTGACCGAGCCCCAGGCCCCGCTCTCATCACCCTGTCGCCGGCACAGCCCACCACCGTCGACGACCTGGTGGCGATCATCGACAAGGACGCCCTGGAACCCGAAGGCCAGGATCTCGCCTACACCTATCTCTGGTACAAGGACGACGAGCTCCAGGACGACCAGGGCGAGGCCACCATCGCCGCAGAGTGGACCACAAAGGGCGAGACCTGGCGGGTCGAGGTCGCGGCCAGCGACGGCAGCTCCGACGGTCCCCCCGTGGCGGCGCAGGTGGTCGTGGTCAACACGGCCCCCACGGTCACCATCAGCCTCTCGCCCGACGTCCCCACCAGCGAAGACGACATCATCGCCACGATCGAAGCCCAGGATCCCGACGGCGACGCCATCCAGACCGGGCTCTCCTGGACCCGCGATGGCGTCGCCATGTCCCACGACGGCACAATCATCCCCGCCGAGGCCACCCTCCGGTGGCAAACCTGGGAGATCTTCGTCACCTCGAACGACGGCGAGGTCGACGGCGAGATCGCCGAGGCGGGGGTGCTGGTGGACAACCAGGCACCCACCGCGACATCGGTCACCATCGAGCCGACCGAGGCTTACGAAGAGAGCGTGCTCACCGGCGTGGCCTCCACGACCGACCTCGAGGGCGACGTGCCCACGCTGCTCTGGGCCTGGTACGTGGACGGCAGTCTGGTATCGGAAGGTGAAGAGGGCACCCTCGAAGGGGAGTACTTCGACAAGGGGCAACAGGTCACCGTGACCGTCACACCGACGGACCCCTACGACGAAGGGGATCTGCTCGAGAGCGACGCCGTGGAGATCCTCAACAGCCCCGCCACCATCGAGTCGGTCACCATCGAGCCCACCGAGCTGTACGAAGCCGACACGGCCAGCTGTACCGCGGTCGGGCTCGGTGATCCGGACGACGACGAGGTCGACAGCGTCTACACCTGGTACGTCAACGGCACGGAGGTCTCGAGCGACACCACCATCGACGGCGACCTGTTCAGCAGAGGCGACACCGTCCAGTGCGACATCACCGCCAACGACGGCCAGGCCGACGGCGCCTACGCCAGCTCGGACGTGGTCACGGTCCTCAACACGCCCCCGTTCGTCAGCGATGTCACCCTGTCCCCCACCTCCCCCGCCGAGGGTGACACCATCATCGTTACCCTGGTGGACGCCGCGGATGACGACGGAGACACCGTCACTGCCAGCCATGCCTGGTACGTGGACGGCACCCAGGTCTCCACCGTCACGGAGTTGGCGAGCGACAGCTTCGACAAACACCAGGAGATCTACGTCGAGGTCACCATCACCGACGGCATCGAGGACGGCGACACCCTCACCAGCGCCACCGCCACCGCCGTCAACACGCCTCCCACCATCACGGGGCTGTCCTTCGACCCGGAAAACCCCACCTACCGCGACACGGCGCTGGTGGTCCCGGAGGGCTGGTACGACGCCGACGGGGATGCCGAAAGCTACCTGTACAGCTGGTACGTGGATGGAACCGTGGTGAGCACCGAGTCCAGCCTGGACCTGTCCACCCAGGATCGCGGGTTGGATGTCTACGTCCAGGTCACCCCATGGGACGAGGACGACGCCGGCACCACCTTCACGAGCGACACCTTCTCCATCCTGGCCCTGCTCACCGACGCCGACGCCGACCTCAACTTCCTGGGCGACAGCGGTGACCAAGCCGGGCAGTCCCTGGCTCTCGGCGGCGACCTCACCGGCGATGGCGTGCCGGACATCGTCATCGGCGCCCCCGGCTCGAGCGACGCCGCCGAGGACGCCGGCGCCGTCTACCTGGTGCCGGGTACCAGCACGGGCGAGGTGGACTGGAACGAAGCCGAGATCATGCTGGTGGGTGGCGAGGCAGACGAGCAGTCAGGCAGCAGCGTGGCCTGGGTGGGCGACGTGGACGCGGATGGCTCGGACGACCTGCTCGTGGGCGTACCCGGTGATGCCACCTTCGGCACCGACTCAGGCGTCTCCTACCTGGTGTTGGGCCCCATCACCGCGGACGACGAGCTGGGCAGCGCCGGCGTCGCCATCCTCGGGCAGCAGTCCGGCGAGGCGGTGGGCTGCAGCGTGGCCGGCGGCGGTGACATGAACGAAGACGGCTACGACGACATCATCGTGGGTGCCTACGGAGTCGACAGCGAGGCCGGCGCCGTGTACCTGGGCTACGGCCCGATCACCAGCGTTCGCTACCTGGACACCATGGACATCGAGCTGACGGGCGAGGCAGCGGGCGACAACGCCGGCTGGGCCGTGGCCATGGCGGGTGACCTGGACGGAAACGGCGCGGACGACGTCCTGATCGGGGCCCAGTCGGAGAGCACCGTGGCCACCGAGGCCGGTGCCGCCTACGTCCTGTACGGCCCGATCACCACGGGCGTCGGTCTGGGCAGCGCGGACGCCAAGCTCACCGGTGAAGCCGCCTGGGACTACGCGGGCTACTCCGTCTCCCCTGCCGGCGACGTGGATGGCGACGGTCTGGGCGACGTCCTGGTCGGCGCCCGCTACGAAGACTCCGGTGGCGGTGCGGCCGGCGCGGTCTACCTGCTGCTGGGGCCTGTCAGTGGAACGGCCAGCCTGTCCACCGCCCACGCCAAGCTGCTGGGCGGCGGCGAGAGCGAGACCGCGGGCAACGCCATCGCGCCCATGGGCGACATCGACAGCGACGGATACGGCGACATCGCCATCGGTGCGGTGGGCCGAGCCGAGCAGGGCACCAACACGGGGGTGGTGTACGTGATCACGGGCCCCATCACGGGCACCATCACCATCACGGACACCACGTGGTCCCAGGTGGACGGCAGCGCCGCAGGTGACAAGCTGGGCTACGCCGTGGCCGGCGGCCAGGACGTAGACGGCGACGGCCTACCCGACCTAATCGTGGGGGCGCCCTACGAGGACGGCAACGGCACCTCGTCGGGAACCGCCAGCTTGTTCAGCGGGGCGGGGTTGTAGGGGCAGCGAGGCCCAAGGCGTGGCTATTCGGTCACCGGCACCAGCCGCTGCTCGGGCCAGCCCGCCTCGGTGAGCACACGGGCGAGGTGGCGAGCGACCGCCTGGTTGGTGACGGCCGTGGCGTGCACGTCGTCGAGGAAGGCTTGGTCGATGGGTATCTCGTCGAGCTTCAAGGCCGCGAGCCCCACCACGAGGGGTACGCCACAGCGCTCGGCGGCGCGGCGCTGGGCCAACACGTGCTCGCTGTCCTCGATTCGGCCGGTCATGCGGTCGTGGGTTGGAGGCTGGTAGAAGACCACACCCACGTCGCGTTCTGCGGCAAGCTCGCAGATCTGCACCAGGTTTGCTTCGTAGTCTGCCACCGGCACACGGGGATCGGCTTGCCCCAGGCGACCTACGGCGCCGCGGATGACATGCTCCGCCGCTTCGGACTCGAGAAAGCGCAGTCGCACGAACTTCCAGCCCACACTCCAACGCAGGAAGGTCCACTCGAAGCGCGACCAGGCGGTCTCGCGACCCGCGATGCGCTCCAGATCCGTCAGAGCGTCCGGGTACTCGTCGCTCAGCAGGTTGCCCACCACCAGCAGGTCGGGCTCCATACCGAAGCCGACCTCCTGCAAGAGCGCGAGGCTCTGGACGGTGGAGTAGCCGAACACGCCCCCGCAAAGGACATCCACGTGCATGCCCCATTGCTCGAAGGTCTGCTGCAGGCGGCCGTGCAAGGTATCGGGGTGGCCCAAGTCGTAGCCGAAGATGTTGGAGTCACCGAGGGTGAGGATCCGGTGCTCGGCCCCCGTGAGGGGAACGAAGCGAAGCCCGTTCTCGGCGGTCTGCACCTGGTGGGGTCCCACCAGCATCGTGGTGCTCTCCGGCAGCACCCACAGCCGCGTGGGGTGAGATGGGAGGTTGTCGTCCCCTGGAGGAGCGGTGTGCCAGAACCTGCGTGCAGCCAGCTCTCCCAGCCCCAAGAACACGAGCAGCGGGACCAGAGAGAAGGCCAGGAAGCGCAGTTTGCTGGGACGGGTCTCGGAACGAGGCATGGGGGCCGTGTTGGATGGGAGATTCTAACAGGAACCCGGGCCTCCAACGGTGGGTGGTCAGCACGTCCTGCACCACCCGTCCCGTGGCGCACCAGCCGTCGCGGGCCGTCAGGGCCTGGTAAGCGGTGGGATCACGCGAACCGTCCATCCGCCGGTGCTCGCGGTACTTGCATCGCATGGAGCCTGGGAGTAGGTCCCCCGGGACTCGAGCGCGGTGCACCGCCAAGGAGCCTCGGTGAAGCCAGAGAACATCCGCATCCTCTTCGAGCAGCTGGTGCCCTTCAACCACTACATGGGGCTGACGGTGCTGGAGATCGGCGAAGAGGAAGGCGTGGTCAAGCTGCAGGTCCCCTACCGACCCGAGTTCGTCGGCAATCCACAGGTCCCCGCCCTGCACGGCGGCGTGGTCTCCATGTTGCTGGACACCGCGGGCGGTGCTGCAGTGTGGTCCAAGGTGGATCTGACCGGCCAGGTCAGCACCGTGGACCTGCGGGTCGACTGATGGCGCCCAGGCCATGCGCGTGGTCGAGCGCGAGACCGTGGACCTGCTGGTCCTGGACGTCATGATGCCCGAGCTGGACGGGCTCGAGGTCTGTCGCCGGGTGCGCCGAGGCTCGCAGGTACCCATCGTCTTCCTCTCGTCCAAGGCCGAAGAGCTGGACCGCATTCTTGGTCTCGAGCTGGGGGGTGACGACTACGTCACCAAGCCTTTCTCCCCCCGAGAGCTCGTCAGCCGCGTGCGAGCCGTGTTGAGGCGCACCCAGGGAGCACGGCCCGGAGACGACGAGCCCGAGCCGGACGTCCTCGCGCAGGGCCCCTTGCGACTGGACCTTCACGGCCATCGTTGCCACGTCGGCGAACAGGAGGTGCCGCTCACGCTCACCGAGTTCCGAATGCTCCAGACACTGCTCGGGGCTCCCGGTCGGGCGTTCTCCCGCGACGAGCTGGTGGAGCGCACCTACGAAGGCCGACACTTCGTCTCGGGACGCACCGTCGACTCCCACGTCCGCCGCATCCGGCAGAAGCTACGCGACGCCGGCCTCGACGAGCTCATCGAGACCGTGCACGGTCTGGGCTTCCGTCTGCGCCGGGCTTGAAACCCATGGCCTTCCGCCTCCCCACCCTGCCTCTGCGGGCGTGGATGACCGTCTCGCACATCACGGTGCTCCTGCTTCCCGTGGCCGCCATCGTGCTCACGGGCACCCTGGCCAGAGAGCTGGAGGTGCAGACCCGAGGTCAGCTCACCTACGAAGGCCGAGCCATCGCCCACCTCGCAGCTCCGGCGCTGGTGGGGGGTGGGCCCGAATTTCTGCGTGCAATCGGAACGCAGATCGAGGCCCTCGAGGCGGACTCCGGTTCGCGCATCGAGATCCTGGACACAGACGCAAGGGTCGTGCTGGGCACGCCCCCACGGAACGAACCCGCAGACCTCGCGGATCGCGCGGAGATCGCCCAGGCGCTGGCCGGGGAGCGCGCCTACACGGTGCGCCACCGCCCCAAGGACTGCGAGGCCCCCGAATGCCGTGGTCTGGTCCGGGTCTTCGTGGCGGTGCCGGTCCTCGACGGAGAACGCGTCATCGGCGCCGTGCGCGTGTCTCAGGCACCCATGCGGACGCTTCACTCACTCTGGGTGGTGGGCTGGCCGCTGATCATGGCCATCGTGCTCACGCTCCTGGCCACCGTGGCTCTCTCTCTGGCCTCGGCCCACATCCTCAGCCGATCCCTGCGAGCCCTGTCCCGAGCCAGCCACCGCATCCGCGATGGTTCCCTCGAGGCGGTGGATGCCCTGGCGCGTCCCCGCCGCTCCCACGTGGCCGAGGTGGGCGAGCTGTCTCGAGACGTGGCGGAGATGACCGACCGGCTGCAGCAGCGGTTGGGCTACATCAGCGAGTTCGCCGGCAACGTCTCTCACGAGTTCAAGACGCCCATCACCACCCTGCGCGGCACGGTGGAGCTGCTGCGCGACGAACCCGACATGGAGCCGGCCCAGCGTGAACGGTTCCTGGCCAACGCCCTGGCCGACCTCGAGCGCCTGGAGCGCCTGGTCTCGGGCCTGCTCGCCCTGGCCCGCGCCGAGGAAGGCGTCAGCCGCCAGCCCGTCGACCTGGCCGACCTGGTGCGAGGACTGAAGGTCGAGCTCCCGGACCTCGAGGTCGAGAGGCGAGCGGGCTCGGTGCTGGGCGACAGCGCCCAGCTGCGGGTAGCTCTGGGCAATCTCGTGCACAACGCCATGCAGCACGGCGGCGATGGCGTCACCGTCCGCCTGGTCGCCCTCCAAGAGCCCGCCCTCGAGGTGCTCGAGGTCCACGACGACGGACCGGGCATCTCCGCCGCGAACCTGCCCCGAATCTTCGACCGCTTCTTCACCACCGGGCGCACCTCCGGCCGTGCAGGCCTGGGCCTCGCGATGGTACGCGCCGTGGTCCACTCCCACGGCGGCGAGGTGAGCGCGGCGAGCGAGCCCGGCGGCACCGTGTTTCGCCTGGAGCTGCCCAGCGACACCTAGGGGGATTTCGTCTCCGCCCGCAGCAAGATCCATGACAACCCCGGGATAGTCCGTTCACGGACCCACGAACCGAGGCCACCATGAGCGAAGAAGACGAAGTCTCGACCGAGGTGGAGAAAGCACCGGCAGCCTTCTGGAGCACCACCGGACGCCTGCTGGGCACCGTGGGCAGCGCCCTGGGTGGAGCCGCCGTCAAGAGCGGCCAGGCCATGGTGGACGCCTACCAGGCGGTCGACCCCGCAGCGCGCAAACACCTGGCGCAGCTCCCCGTCATGGGCCTGACCATGCTGGGGCCCCGCGGCACGGCGGTCGAACCTCTCCCCGACGACGGCCAGCGCCCGATCGTTCTGGTCCACGGCTTGGCTGGTCACCCGGGCAACTTCATGGCCCTGCGGAAGTACCTGGCCGTCAAGGGCCGCACGCGTGTCTACGCCGTGGACTTCGGCAGCGCCGAGTCCATCGGTCTGATGGCCGCCATGCTCGGCGACTTCGTCTCCACCGTGGTGGAGCGAAACGAGCTCGAGCCCGACGACCGGCTGGACGTCGTGGCCCACAGCATGGGTGGGCTGGTCACCCGGCTCATGCTGGAAAACGAAACCCTCGCCAACCGCATCGCCACCGTCATCACGCTGGGAACCCCACACTCCGGCAGCTACATGGCCCGGCTGGGCGGCACCTCCCCCACCACCCAGCTGCGACCGCAGTCGCCGCTGCTGGCGCGCTTGGCGGAGCAACTGCCTTGGGGCGAGCGGGCCGAACTTCCCCGCCTGGTG
>CAZVHW010000040.1:7331-23096 GCA_964626835.1 uncultured Enterobacterales bacterium | reverse complement strand
ACATCGAAGAAGCGCCGGTGGTCGTGGCCACCTACGACAGCAGCTCCACCCTGGAGCACTGCAGCGCGCTGTACCTCGATGGCAGCGGATCCTACGATCCCGACGGCACCGCGTTGACCTATGACTGGACCGTGGACACCGTCCCCTCGGGCTCGGCCATCGACGACTCGAGCTTCGACGCCGCCGCCAGCGCCACACCGGTGGTCTACCCCGACATCGACGGGGACTACGAGTTTCAGCTCTCGATCACCGATCAGGGCGACATTGAGGTCAGCACTACGATCGCCGTCACCGTCACCTTCCGTGCCAGCAACACTGCGCCCTGGGTCGACGCCGGGGACGATGCGACCGTCAGCGACTCGGTGACCTGCACCGCGTCTGGCTACTCCTACGTCTGCGACGACTGCGCCAGCTACGTCTACGCGCTCGATGGTACCGGTACCTACGATGACGATGACGAGCCCCTCGAGTACCTGTGGACGGTGCTGTCCGGTTCGGCCAGCCTCACCGACGACGACACCACCTCGCCAAGCGTCACGCTCACCGGGCCCTCCTGCACCTACGGTGCGACCACCACCGAGACCTTCGAGATCGAGCTCGAGGTCACCGACTGCTACGGCGCCGTCAGCACCGACTCGATCTACCTGTACTACGTCTGCACGGGCAGCTAGGAATCGAGCGGCCCATCTCCAACGCCCTTGGGCAAACAAGGACGGCCAAACGGCGTATTGTACGGGGACTCACCCCTCGAGGATTCCATCATGCCGATCCGCATCGAGGTCGGGGCGGGCCGACGCATCCGTCCCGGCTACCTCCGCATCGACATCCGCGACCTCCCCGACCTCCACGCCAGGGCCCCGGCGGACGACCTGCCTTTCGAGGACGGCTCGGTCACCGAGGTCTACAGTCGCCATGTCCTCGAGCACTTCACGCTGCGTGAGGCTGTGGACGTGCTGCTCGAGTGGCGACGGGTGCTGGAGCCAGGAGGAACCATCTACGTCATCGTACCGAACTTCCTCTGGCACCTGCGGCAGGTCCTCGATGGCGGACACGAGAGTCTATACAACAAGGAGAGCGGCCTGAACGACCGCTACTGGGGAATGGGGTCGATCTTCGGTTGGCAACAGGATGCGTACGACCACCACAAGTTCGGCTACTGGCCCGCTCTCCTGGCCGACCTCCTGATGGCCTGCGGCTTCGAGGCACCGCAGGACCTGACCCAGCACCCCGACAGCCTGGAAAACGCGCCGTGGCATCTGGAAATGCGCGCCACCCGCGGGGAACGCGCGCGCAATCCGGACCGCTTCCGGAACCTGCTCGATGTCAAACACTAAGGACGTGGGGGCCAGCGAGCGAGCGGGGTGTGGGATGCCGAGAGCTGTTGTGGGCGTCGTCTTCGTCGTTGCCATGAGGACTCCCTCTGCTCTATGCGGGAGGGTACCGCGGACGGCTCATCGTCCCCCGCAGCGGTACTCTGGGCCAGCCTCGTCCGGTGCGGTCCCGGTGCACGAGTAGTAGGCCATCACGTCGGCCAGCCGCTCCAGGCGCAGGCCCAGGGCGTCGAGCTGGCTGAAAAGCAGCGTGTATTGCGCCTCGCCGGTCTCGTAGACCTCGAGCGGGTGGGTCACGAAGCCCAAGGTCCAGGCGCCGTCCGCCGAGCCCTCGAGGTCTGCCACCGCGGCCGGCAGTTCCTCGTCTCGCACCACGTCCTGCACCTCGGTCTCCAGGTAGGCGCGCATGCGCAGCTGCCACACGGAGTGGCCGCTCGCATTCCGGGCGCAAGGCTGACCGACAAGGTCGCCGCGGTCGTCCGGGCCGACGTAGAGATGGGGCCCGCCCACGGATTCGTAGACCAGGTCGCCGTCCGGGTACTCCTCGGTGGTGGCGGACAGCACGGTGCCGCTGGTCGGGATGGCCACCACCAGCGACTGCAGGTCTGCGGACGTGCCCAGGTAGTGCGGGTCGGGGCCGTGCGGCCCGCTGCCGTCCGCGTGGTAGGTCTCGTCCACGCCGTCGAGGTCGCGGTCGTCCTGCCAGCTCTCCAGGTCGGTGTAGCCGTCCCACGTGGCTGGTACCTCGAACGGGTGATGGTGCAGGGCGATCTCGTGGCCGTGGGCCTCGAACGCGCGGACGAGGGACAGGCAGGTGGGGTACGCGCCGCCCTGGTAGGCGTAGGCCGGGTCGGCGTCGCCGTCGTCCGGCAGCACGCAGTCCGAGTGCTGTACGAAGAACGCCCACTGGCCGGTGAACATCAAGGTGAGCTCGTGGCCGTTGGTGTCCGCGGCCTCCACCAGGTCGACCAGGTAGGGCCAGTACGTGCGTGGCCGGGCCATGCTCGGCTCCCCGGTCGCTCGGTCGACGGGGATGTCGTCGTGTTCCAGGTGCACGGCGAAGAAAGTGTGCCGAACGCCGCCCTCGTCCGCGGTGTCGTCGTCATCGTCGTCCGTTGTGGCGGAGTCGCCGCCGGGGGGGGGCGAGTCTTCGCCGGCTGCGGAGTCGTCGTTCACCACGTGGTTGCCGTCCGCTGGATCGCAGCCACCCAGGACGAGGATCGGTAGTGCGAGCGATGGCAACAGGCGGCGCATGGCGCCCTCCGGGGATCCCATCAAACCGCGTTGGGCGCGGGCTCGCAACCTGCGAGGTGGTCAGGGGGCCCGGTGGACGGTCAGCTGGACCGCGAACTGCCCGCGCTTGCCGCCCGCTGGAGCGCCTCCCGGTCGGCCTCGAAGATCCCGACGGTGACGAGCTCAGCACGGCCTACCAGTGGACGGTCACCTCCAGCGGTACCACCCGTAGCTGCCACGCCGATGAGCCCGGACCGACCCTGTCCACCTCGTTTACCGCGAAGGGCACCCAGGTGTTCTGCGAGCTCAGCGCCAGCGACGGCGAGCTCGAGTCCGAGCCCGGCGTGGCCGAGGCGATCGTCTCGGAGTGACCCCTCATCACGGCGAAGGGCGTCCGAGCACCAGGTAGGCCGCGCCGGCGTCGGTGGCGGCGCTGCCCTCGAAGTGGGCACCGATCAGCAGGTCGCCGAGTCCATCGCCGTCCACGTCGCCCCCTCCGTCCACGGCGAAGCCCGCCCAGTCGTCGGCGTTCTGGCCCAGCAGCTTGGCGTCGGCGGTGCTCAGGGAACGGTCCCCGGAGATCGGGCCGTACAGCAGCTAGGCCGCGCCGGCGTCCTGGCCCGCCGCGTCGTGGTGGGGCGCGCCCACCAGCACGTCGTCGAAGCCGTCCCCATCCACGTCAGCCACGCCCGCCAGGCCGTAGTAGCTAGCCGCGTCGCCCTCTCGCTCCCCCAGCAACTCGGCGTCGGCGTCGGCCAGGCCCAGGCTGCCCGTGACCGGACCGTGCATCAGGTACACCGCCCCCGCCACAGCCCCCGCGCTGGCCTCGTGGTCGGCGCCCACCAGCAGGTCACTCAGCCCGTCGCCGTTCACGTCCGCGGCCGCCACGCTTGCCCCGGCGCGATCGCCTGACGCCTCCCCGGTGAGCACGGCGTGGGCGGCGGCCAGGCTCATGTCGCCGCTGACCGGCCCGAGCACGACGTAGGCGGCCCCCGCGCGATCGCCGCTGCCGTCCTGCCAAGGTGCGCTGATCAACAGATCTGCGAAGCCGTCCCCGTCGGTGTCGCCTGCCCCTGTCGCCGAGAAACCCGCGTGGTCCTCGGCGGCCTCTCCCCACATCCTGGCCTGGGCCTCGGCCAGGGGATGCTCCCCCGTCACAGGGCCGAGCACGAGGTACAGCGCGCCCCCGTCTTCGGCCCCACCGTCCTGGAACTGGGAGCCCACCAGGATGTCGTCGAGCCCGTCGCCGTTCACGTCGCCCGCCCCCGCAACCCGCGAGGCCTGATCCCCCTCGTGCTCCTCCAGCAGCTTGGCGTCGGCGCCCGCGAGGGGCGAGTAGTCCACCACGCCGTCGCAGTCGTTGTCCACGCCGTCGGCGATCTCGAGCGCCCCTGGGTGGATCGAGGCGTCGCCGTCATCGCAGTCCTGGTCCGCCGCATAGCCGTCGTCGTCGCCATCGTCGTCGGTGTCGTCCGGAGCGGTGTCCGTGTCGTGCCGGGCGGTGTCGCTGTCTCGAGGCGTGGTGCGCTCCGTGTCCGCGGGTGGCGCGTCGGAGTCGGGCCGAGTACAGCCCTCGCTGCAGCCCAGGGCCGGCAGCACGATGACTCCGAGCAAGGGTAGGATGCGGCGCACGTGGACCTTCCTCGGCAAGATAGCACGGGGTGCAAGGCGCGTCGGGAGTACGTCCATCGCCGGTTCCTCAGTACTCGATCTCCACCAGCTCCCACTGGCGATCCTCGGCGCTCAGGCTCGCCTAGGCTCGGTCCTGGCCGGCGGCGAGGCCATCGATCCATGCGCCCTGCGTGGACCGGCAGTCCGCGTCGTTGTCCCCGGCCGCTGCACGGCAGACCTCGACCCACGCGTCGCTGTCCAAGCGGGCCCAGTACAGGTGCTCGTCCTGACCCCAGACCGGTTCGATGTGCCCGAAGACCCGGCCAGAGCCGTCGATGGCGCGGGAGCTGCTCCACCCACCGCTCTCGGGGTCGATGGAGGCGGTCAGCACTGTGTTGCCGTCAGGCCCGAAGGCGAGGGCGGCCAGGTGCAGGGTTCCGCCCTTGGCCTGGAGCGCGGGCGCTTCGACGCGCTGCCACTGCCGCCCAGCGCTGTCGTCGCGAGTCAGGCTTCCCGAGGGCGTCCAGTCCTGGGCGCCTCCTGGCGCCCAGCGCAACTGCTGGAGGTACACGTTCCGGCTGAAGCGGCAGTCCGATTCGTTGTTGCACCCAGCGTAGGCGACCCAGATGGCGTCGTCGATCAGGGTGACCGCGGGTGTGGCTTGGTAGGCGGCGTCGAGGGGCCCCTCGCCGCTGGACGGGTTCTCCCAGCCGTCATCGGCGGTCCAGCGGGCGAGCTTGACCTGGGACTCCACCACGGCGCTATCCAGGCTGGTCATGGCGAGCAGGAGCGCTCCTTCCGGGGTCTCGGTCAGGGCGGGGCTCGCTTCGTACATGGCCTGGACATCGGGTGGGTCCATCGCTTCCCAGCCGTCGCCCTCGTTGAACTTGCAGATCAGCTCCCAGTCCCAGGACTCCGAGCCCGCGGTCAGGGACAGCTGGCGCCAGCAGGCCCAGTCCCGTGTGCCCCTGAGCACGCGGGGTTCCTCGACGTGGAGCGCCGCCGGTTCGGAGAAGACCTGGTCCGCGATCACCACCTCGCTGCGGCTGCTGGGATCGTCCCGCCAGCGCTGCCAGGACAGCAGATCTGCGGACGCATGGGGCCGGACGTCCCCTGCGCGTTGGCCCGGATCCGGGGTGCCCGTCAGCGCCTCGTCCATGATCATGCCTGTGCCGGTCGGCAGGTCCACGCCCATGAGCCACGCTACGGTCTGGGCGATGTCTTCGGGGAGCTGGGGCTCACTGAAGGTCTGGCCCTGGCGGATTCCGGGCCCCAGCAGGAGCATCGGCACCTCGCGGCAGCCGGCGCAGGCGCAGCCGTGGTGCTGCCAGGGGGGATCGTAGCGATCCATGCGGTGGCGGCCGTGGTCCGCGACCACCACCAGCAGCGTCTCCTCGGGCAGCCCGCTGGGGTCGCTCCGGATCCAGTCCCACAGGTCCACCGTGGGCTGGTCCAGCGCTTGGACGGTCGCGGCGTAGTCCTCGGGACTCTGGTGTCCCGTCAGGTCCACCTGCTGCATGTTGGCCACCACCAACTTGGCGCCCGCGTCGAGGTGGCGCACCACGTCCAAGACCACCGGGGGATCGGTGCCCGCGGCCTGGCCATCTGCGGTCTGGGTCAGGGCGAAGGTGCCTCCGTAGGGCTGGCCCATGCCCGGATAGAGGCCCCACTCGAGGCCCTCGAGCAACATCGCGTTGCCCGTCAGGACGACCTCGTCTGCCTCCAGCTCGCGCTGGGTCCGCAGCAGCTCGAACAGGGTGGGGACCATGGGGCGGTACCAGCTGTCGCTCTCCGTGGGCAGGGAGAGCTGCTCCGCGAGCTCACGTCGTCCTGTGAGCAGGTAGCTGTGGGCGGGGTAGGTGACGGTGTACCCCGTGACGTACCCTGGCCGCGCAGCGGTGCCTTGGGGCAGCAGCTGCTCGCGTAGCAGGGGCTGTAGATCTGCGGTGGCGCCGTCCAGGGCGTCGGACCAGCCCGCCCCGGCGGTGGTTTCATCCCCCAGAGACTCCTCGATGCGTACGCCGTCGTGTACCAGGATGACCGCCCGGCTCACCATGCCCGACCAGGCCGCCTCGGGCTCGACCGTGGGTCCGCCGCTGTCGTCCGGTCGGCAGCCGGTCAGCGCCGCGGCCAGGATGAGCGTGGGGTGTGTGTGGGCGCGCAAGGGACGACTAGGTCCCCGGATACAGCACATACACTGCACCCGTCATGCCGCCGTTGGTGTTCTCACCTGGGGCACCGACGAGCAGTTCGACCCAGCCGTCGTCGGCCAGCCCGTCGCAGTTGTCGTCCTCGCCGTTGCAGAGCTCCTCGGCGCCGGGGTTGACCTCGGGATCCGCGTCGTCGCAGTCTCCCGGCTCGGCCGCGTAGCCGCTGGGTTGCTCACAGGCCTCGATGGGCACGTAGGAGCCGCCCCAGCCGTCGCCGTCGAGCCAGTACTCGACCATTTCGCAGGTCTCGGGCTCGGGGCCCGTGTCGTCGGGCTTGGTGGAGCTGTCGTCGTCGGAGCCGCAGGCCGCCGGCAGGACGGCCAGGGGGAGGGCGAGCATTGGGCGGGGAGCGGGCATCAGCTGCATTCTCGCACTTGCCTGGGGCTGTGGCCACCTGGCGCTGTGGGGACTCCCGAGTAGTGTCGTGGCGGGGGGACGCTGATCGCGGTTGGCGTGGGGCGGCGGCGGTACACCTGTGGGTCGTCGGCTGCGGGCGGGTGTCCGACCGACCGCGGTTCCGCGCGACCGGCCAGGCGCCGCTGCGGCCCGCCCGCTCGAGGCTGGTCAAGGCGGTCACGGGCCGGGCACGGCTTGGAGCGCTGCACGATATTGACCGTTCAACCTTCGCTGGTCAGCCTCGAGAGCTACTCCACATACCCCAGCGCCCGCAGCTGCTCCTCGTCTACCCCCGCGGCCCCATCCACGAAGCGGTGCTCCTCCACCAGGTGATCCCAGGACTCTGGCCCTTTTTCGGCCGATCCGATCATCACGCGGCCGGGGAGGTCCTGGGCCACGCGCAGGTTCAGCAGCGCTTGGAGCGTGGGGGACACGTCGATCTGCTCCATGGGCCCGAGGATGGTGCCCGCTGGTACCTGTGGGCCAGACAGCAGAAAGATGCCTTCGATGGCGTGCTCGCCGCTGTAGCCCTCCGACAACCCGACGAAGTCCGACAGGGGGCTGCCGGCCACGGTGCGATCGGAGAGATCTGCCTGGGTCAGGCGCTCGTAGGCGATGGTCAGACCGAGGCTTCCGGGCATGCGCTCGACCCTGTAGAGTGGCTGCCCCAGGTCGTCCTCCAGCTCCGTCACCGAGGCCTCCAGCGCGTCCAGGTTGTCCACTCCGTCGGTCGGTGTGAGGGCCAGCTTGGCCCCCACTCGGGCCACTTCGGCCTCGAGGCCGCGCCCGTCCAGTCCGCGCTGGAGGGCTTCGGTCCGCGGCCGGAAGTAGGTGCTGCCGCCGGTTGCGGTCAGGGGCTGGAATCCGTGGTCCGAGAAGATCGCCACCGTGGAGTCTTCCCAGGTCAGCTCCAGCAGATCGCCCAAGATGGCGTCAGCCTCGCGGTAGGCGTCCCGGACCACCTCGGCGTAGCGGGGGTCGCCCGCCGTGTCGAAGGCCTCGGGCTGGTGGTGCTCCCAGAAGTGGTGGGACAGCGCGTCGGTGGCGTAGTAGGCGAAGGTCGCCAGGGCGACGTCCTGGTGAACCACGGTGGCCACGAACACGTCCCGGTCGATGCGGGCTCGGAGCCGCTGCAGCGCGATCATGCGCTCCTTGCGGCTTGGGTCGTGCAGCTTCTCGTCGAGCATCCAGTGCGCGGCCTCGGCGATGGTGCCCAGCCGCAGCCCGTGGGGGATGCCCCTCAGGGCGAGCATCGCCGTGCTCTCGGGTGCCTCGACCTTGTCGTGCCGCAGGCGGCGGCCGAGCTCGAGCGACTTGGCGAAGCCGAGTTCCTGCGGCCAGGTGTCCGGTGCAGGAGCCAGCCAGCCCGGAACCATGAACCCGTCCAGCTCGCGGGGAGGGTAGGTGACCAGCCACTTGTGGATCCCGATGCGCCGGCCGTGGTGCTCGGCTACGTCCCAGAAGCGCGCCGCCCGACAGTCGGTGGCCTGCACGCGGAAACCGGCGACGCCGTGTTGGGCGGGTGGCTTGCCCGTGGCGATGGTGGTCCACAGCCTGGGCGAGTGCATGGGCTCCGTGGATCGGAGCACCGTATGAGCGCCGCGGTCCCTCAACGCGGCCAGGTTGGGGAGCTCCCCCCGCTCGATCATGGGATCGATGACGTCCCAGGTGGCGCCGTCGATGCCCACCACCAGCATGCGGAGGTCCTGGGGAGTGGGCTTGGGAAGCCAGAGCAAGCCCGCAAAGGCCCAGACCAGGGCGCCCAGCATCCAGCCCGTGCGGGGCAGGACGAGGCGGCCCCGGGCGGTGATCAGGGCGCCGAGCGCGCAGGGGAAGAGCAGTAGCAGCAGGCCGGCCAGCCAAGGCGGCTCGAGGAACCAGGGGTAGAGGCCCCGCAGCACGCATGCGGCCAAGAGGCCTGCGGCGCCCGCCAGCAGCGCGCCAGAGCTGGCCGAGCGCCAGGAGAGGGAAGGACCTTGGCTCATGCTCTGCTGATAGCGGCGCCCCTCGCTCAACGCACCTTCTGGGTTTGCCGGGGGTCCCGGCGCGCAGTGGGGATTTCCTCCGCGGGTTGGGCAGCCGTGCTCGGAGGAGGAGTGGCGGCGTCGCGGTCCAGCGCGTCCACCTCGGCGTTGGCCTTGGCGCGGAGCTTGGCCTCGGTTCGGCCCCGCTCCAGCGCCTCGAGGTCCGCACGGGCGCGCTCCAGGCGGGCGCCGCCGTCGTCCTTGCCCAGGGAGCCCAGGGGCCCCACGGTGCTGAGGCTGCGGGCCAGATCCTCGGCCAGAACCTGTAGGCGCTCGCGGTCCTGCTTCCAGGCCTGCAGTCGCTCGAAGGCGGGCCCCTCGTCCGTGGCGGGGGAGTCGAGCAGGGCTTGGAGAAGGGCGGGTCTGGCGTCGTCCAGGCGCTCGCCGATGGTGCGCAGGGAGCGGGCCAGGGAGCTGCGCGGGTCGTCCAGCACCTTCTGGGTCTCGGGGTCGACGACCAGCTCCGGCTTGGCAGCGGTGGTCGCACCCAGGGCCACGCCGCTCAGGCCCGCCACACCCATGGCTGCGGCGATGCCGGCCAGCACCTTCTTGCCCTTGAAGCCCATGACGGCCGAGGCCAGCAGGACGACGACCGCCACCACCAGGAAGACCGGTACGGCCAGCAAGGCGAGCCCTCGCACCTGGTTGGTCGTGGGACCTTTCTCGGCCTGCTCCAGGTCGTCGAGCGCGCGGCGCACCACCACTGGGAAGCGGGATCTCGACGGGACCGCGTGTTCGGACATGGGTGGGCTCCTGCCAGGGATCTCCTAATCGGGACGCGGGCTTCGTGACTTGTCGGACGGTGCGAGCGCCGCTAGGCTGCGGAAGCCCAACCCGGAGCCCCCATGCGCATCGTCCTCATCGTGCCCAGCCAGCGCTCACTGCTGGGCTCGGGCGCCCGAGCGTTGAGCGCGTGGCTGCGTCGGGCGGGGCATGACGTGCGCCTGCTGTTCCTTCCCGCCGATGCCCGCATGGATCGGGATCGCGACGGCCACCTGCTGGCTTGGTACGAGCTGCCTCGGCGGGTTGTAGGCCAGGTCCTGGAGCTGTGTGAGGACGCCGATCTCGTGGGCATCTCGCTCCTGAGCTGCTTCTTCGAGCTGTCCTGCACACTGACGGCGGCGTTGAAGGAAGCTCGCCCCACCCGGCCCGTGGTCTGGGGCGGCATCCACCCCACCGTGCGGCCCGAGGAGTGTCTCGAACACGCCGACTTCGTGTGCGTCGGCGAGGGCGAGGCGGCTCTCGAGCAGCTCTGCGCCGTGCTCGAGGGGGGCGGGGAGGTGTACGCCATCCCCAACATCTGGTGTCGGCGGGACGGCGAGGTGGTCCGCACGCCGGTTCGACCCCGCGGTCCGTCCATGGACGACCTGCCACCGCCAGACATGGACCTCGATGTCCACTTCACCCGCGATCACCGCAGCGGGCGTATCGAGCCGCTCGACGAAGCGCGCTTCCGGGCTGGGCTGCACTGGGTTCGGGCCTCGCGGAACAAGGCCTTGCGTTCGTTGATCTTCTTGGGCAGCCGCGGCTGTCCCCACCGCTGCGCCTATTGTGGGAACAGCCGCTATCACGTCCTGTACGGGCCTGGTTGGGGTAGCAACCGGCTGGGCATGGACCGCCTGGTGGACCGCGTGGCCGAGCTCGTGGATCGGTTCCCCTACGTCCAGGAGATCGAGTTCGCGGACGACGACTTCGCGGCGCGCCCGCTGGTGGAGATCGATCGTTTCTGCGAGCGTTTTCCCCAGGACGTGGACCGAGCCTTCCACTTCCTGACCACCCCGGAGCTGGTCCGCCCCGAGCGCATCGAACCCCTGAGGGAAGCGGGCTGCTTCTACTTCCAGATGGGCATCCAGAGTGCCCATCCGGCCACCCTCGAGCGCTACCAGCGGCGAGACGCCAGCGAGCAGATTCGCCGGGCAGCGGCCCTGCTGGCCGATGTCAGTCGCGGCGCCATGACCCCCTGCTACCACGTCATCCTGGACGATCCCTTCGAGGACGAAGAGGCCCAGCTGGCCACCCTGCGCTTCGTCAACAGCTTGCCGCGCCCCTTCTGGCTCAAACGATCGGGGTTGGTGCCCTACCCGGGTACACCCGTGCACGACCTGCTGGTGCAGGCGGGCAAGCTGGACCCCACCGAGGACCGCGGCCGCATCTACCCCCGGGTGCTCACCTCCGTCCGGTCTTCGCCCATCGCTCTCGCCTGGCGCCTGCTCAACGACGGGGCGTCGCCGGCAACCATCGAGCGGATGGCCGCGAGCGCCTGGTTGCAGCCGGGTCAGGGCTTGCCACAACGGCTCGCCCACCGCCTGGCGCCCGGGCTCGACGCCGGTCTGGTGCGGGCACAGCGTGTACGGCGTTGGTGGAACCTGGGGGCGGGCGCCGTCACCAGAGGGGATCTGGGCTACCTCCGGGAGCGGGGCCGTCAGGTGTGGGCCGACCGCCGCCGCACGGTACCCACCAGCCTGCCGCCCGGATAGCCCTCCCATGGTGCGGGGAAAAACCGTCTGAAGGGGAAGGTTCAACCGCTCGCCCACGGTCGTCTTGGCTCAGCTCATCGCCATCTCCGATACCCACTGCCGTTTCGATCGGCTCGAGGCCGCCATCGCGCGTGAGCTCGAGGTCGATCCCGAGACCACCGCCGTGGTGCACTGCGGGGACATCGGGCTGTACGACCGCGGCTCCATGGACCGGTTGCCTGTGCGGGAGCGCAGGCTCATCGTCAAGCACGAAAACCCCATCCACCTGGCCTGGGACTTCCTCGAGGGTGCCTCCCGCCTGTCGCTGCCCCTGGTGGGCATCCCAGGCAACCACGAGGACTTCGAGCTGGTGGAGCGGCTCGAGGCCGGGACGCTCGAGCTTCCTGGCTTCCGCCTGCTGGCTCCGGGTGACGTGCAGCAGCTCGAGGTCGCTGGCCGCGCTCTGCGGGTCGTCGGACTGGGTCGTATCGCACCGCCCGAGCTGTCCGAGCGGTATCGCCGCCGCCCCAAGTACTTCCACCTGGACTCTCTCGAGGTGACGGCCCTGGCCGGCGAAGCGGTGCGTCCCGACATCCTGCTGCTGCACGATCCTCCTGGGCTGTGCCAGGTCGGCCGTCGCGGCAGCTTCGGAAGCGCTGAGTTGACCGAGGTGATCCTCCACCTGCGCCCGAGGCTCGTGTTGGCTGGTCACATGCACTTCGAGTACCGTTCGGACATCGGGGGCATCCCCGTGGTCGGCCTCGGCTACGGCTCCAAGGGTCGCTATGCGGTGATTGGCCCCGATCTCGAGGTCTGTTTCCGCGATCTCGAGGGCCGACCGCCGGCACCGCGGCAGGTCCGCAGCGCTGACGAGCCCATTGATCCCTCCACCCTCGGCAAGGGGAAGAAGGTGCGGGTTCCCGAGGCGCGTCGGCAGCCGTTCCGGCGTTCTCGGCTACAGCACCAACCCTTGCCCATCGCTGCGCGCGACCTCCTGAAGCGATATCGCCTCGGTCGCCCTGGCAAGAAGGACCGCCGCGCCATCGACCGCTTCCTGGCCGAGCTGCGCGCGGTGTTGGTCGAAGAGGGGGCCTTGTCCGCCGAGTACGCCTGGGCCCGAGCCGAGGTCTTCGTGGCCGAACGCTTTCCGGAGGCCACTTGTTGCGGGGAGGAGTAGGTCAGCACCCACCCAGCCAGCTCACCAGCTCTGCCATCGCCTGTGTGAGCGGTTCGTCCTCCATGGTCTCCAGTGGGAAGCCCACGGCGATGACCTGCCGGTTCCAGCCCACGGCTGCGGCACCGCCGGTGGCGTACTGCCAGACGCATGCCGGGAACTGCGTTTCGCCTCGGTCATCGGCGTCTCCTCCCACAGTATGGCGACTTGCGTGTCGACCTGTATGTCGGAGCCTCACCCCGTGCGGTACGAACACGTGCTGGTGTGGATTCCTGGTGTCTATTCATGGTGCCTGACACTAGGAACCCAGGAATTGGTACTGGGGATCTCGCTGTAGCGAGGGAGGATACCGCTCGTTCGTGGACCGAGCGCAGAGACTCGGCTCTCTGAACGCCACACTCGCCACTCCGCTCGCGGAGCGGCGACTTTCGTCACTCCTGCCGCTCGCCCTGTCAGATCCCTCGCTCCCCGTATTGGTTCGGCCCCTGGGTCCCCCGCGCGAAGCCCAGCTGGACAAAGCTCCACAGAGCACCAGCCACTGGCACGAGGTAGGCCAGCACCCACCACCCGCTCATGTCCAGGTCGTGCCAGCGCTTGACCCGGATGGCGAGGGCCGCCCAGATGAAGGGCACGTTCAGCATGAACAGCAGCCCGAGGCCGGGGTGGGTTCCCGCGCAGAGCCAGAGGCAGGTCCAGTTGAAGACCCAGGTGGTCAGGATCAGCAGCAGGCCCGCCATCCAGTAGGTGCAGCGGGTGATGCGCCCGTCGAGGGAAAACGCTAGCCAGAGCAGGTCCTTGCTCCCCGTGGGCAACCAGGCACCGGTGCTGTCGCGGTGCTTGTTGGCCTGCATGATGCTGCGGGCCTGGAAGCGAACCAGGCGCGAGGGATCCCTGCGCATGGCCTTGATCACGGGGCGGCTCTCCTCGTAGGGGCAGCGGCGCGCCAGCTCGCGCAGGGCTTGGTGGCGGTCGATCTCGCGAGAAGAGGACAAGCGGGACTGAAGTTCCGTGGAGATGGGCATGGGAACCTCTCTTTCGACGACACGGTACGCGTCGTCGCCCCCTGCATTCCCGTCGCCGTCCTCCCCTGTGTCAGACCGGGCGATCGCCGAAGCGGTTGGGCCCGATGGTGCCGCGGACGAAGCCCAGCTGAACGATGGTCCAACCTATGCCTACGCATGGGACGAGGTTGAAGAACACCCAGTAGCCGGACATGTCGAGGTCGTGCCAGCGCTTCACCTGGACCGCCACGTGTATCCAGAGGGCGGGGATGCTCCAGAGCAGCACCAGGACGTCGCCGATGCCCAGGCCCGCGCCGAGATCCCATCCCGCGGGCAGGTAGCCGACCGCAAGCGTCAAGCCCCAGCTGAGCAAGCTCACGATGAGGGTCATCATCCACCAGGAGAAGCGGGTGATCCGGCCCTCGAGGGAGAACGCCAACCACGGCAGGCTTCGTCTCGGAGGGGGGCCGCGGTCGCTCGCCGCCCTGGCCAGCTGGTACTCGTCCTCTCCGAGCCGTGTGTCCTGGTGCGCGGGGCTGTTGTCGAGAAGGTCCCTGGCCAGGAAGCGTACGAGGCGAGACGGGTCCTTGACCATCGATTGGATCCATGGCCGGCTCTCTTCCAGGGAGCAGGTCCGCGTCAGCTCGCGGAGGGCTTGGTGGCGCACGTACTCGTGTTCCGAGGTCAGCCGCGAACGTAGGTCTTCCGAAACGGCGATGGGTACCTCCTTATGGTCGATACGCTTCCACGATGGCGAGGCAGGCCAGGAAGGAGAGGATGGCGAGGCGCATGGGGCCTCCTCGTCCGGGTGAAGGTCTCGGAATATCGACCTACATCCTGCCACGGAGACGGGGTGCGAGGCGAGGCCGCTCGGAGGTCAGCGCACCCACTCGAGCCAGCGCGGTCCGCGCATGCCGTCGTACTGGTCCACCACGGTGTCGGTCGTCGTGTCGATGACCGTGATGTTGGAATTCAGGAGGTTCGAGACGTACAGGTAGCGGCCGTCGTCGCGCGCGCTGATTCCCACCGAGCCGAGCCCGGTCGTGAGCACTCCCACCTCGCTCATCGTGGCGACGTCCACGATGCTCACGGTGCCGTCGTGGAAGTTGGTGACCCACGCTCGCTCACCCTCGTCGGTGAAGAAGACGAAGTTGGGCAGCTCCCCAACGGCGACCTCACCCAACAGTTCCCGATCGGGCAGGGAGTAGACCTGGACGAAGTCGTTGTGCTCGCAGGCCACCCACACGCTCTGCTGGTCGGGGTGGACCGTGGCGAAGTAGGGCCCTGGACCCCCGAGCTCCTCGATGGGCGTCAGCTCGCCGTCCTGGAGCTCCAGCACCGTGGTCCACACGTCGTGGTGATGGGGTACCCAGTACCCGCCCTGGGGATCCCGGGTCAGGCCGATGGGGTAGCCCCCGGTCTGCACGCTGTGCACCACCTCCCAGCTCTCCCTGTCCACCGTGATGACGCCGCCCCCGTGCATGTCGGTGACGTACAGCTGCGTCTGGTCCTCGGAGTAGAGGAACCAGTAGATCTGGGCCGAGACCTGGTGCCAGTCGAGCACCTCGCGGGCCAGCGGATCGATCTCCCAGATGACGCCGTAGGTGGAGGAAGAGACGTTGACCCGGTCTCCTTCGGGTGTGTAGGCCACGTTCATCGCGTAGCCATTGACGGTGGAGGCTCCGGTGATGGCGTCGGTGAGCGGCAGCTCGTCTTCTTCCAGGAACAGGTCGATGCGCTCCTGGACCTCGCCGTTCTCGGTGTCCAGGAAGGCGAGGTTTCCGTCCGTCAGCTCCGTGACCATGCCAACGGGGTGGTCCCCGAGGGCGACCGGTTCGCTCTCGAGGGGGTCGTAGACCCCGCGCCGGAGGGTGGGTGTGACCTCGAGCGTGAGCTGCTCGCCCTCGGCGATGGCCGCGTCTCGCCCGTCCAGCTCGCAAGCCAAGGGGGCGCCATCCGGGGTGATGGTCTGCTCGGCCACCGTCCGGTCGTTCGCGAGCCATCGGCAGGTCACGCTGTCCACCTGGGTGTCCGGGATGAGCCCGAACTCGCCCTGGAAGAGGCTGTCCGGGTAGGCCAGCTGGGGCTCGAGGGAGACCGAGTCTACCGCCGGGCCGAGCTCACGCGCGCAGCTTGGCAGTAGGAGTGCCGCGAGGACGTGGGAGCGGATCAACGGGCCTCCTCGAGCAGGGCCGTCAGGCTCTCGCCCAGCTGCTCTGCTGGGACCCAGTCCGCTTCGTAGGCGCTGACACCCAGGTCCTCGAAGGCTGCCGGGAGCAAGTAGGGCTCGGTCTGGACCGGGTAGAGGTTCTGGCTGCCGTGGTCGGTG
>CAZVHW010000040.1:0-7321 GCA_964626835.1 uncultured Enterobacterales bacterium | reverse complement strand
GTTTCCGTCGCGGTTGGGCAGTCCCAGGTCGTCCAGGCCGTCCAGGTCTGGGAGGAGCATTTCGTTGACCGATGCCCCCACGGGGCAGCCTTCGGGCTCCAGGCAGCCGGAGTCGGTGAGCAGCAGGTGCCCACCCGCCACCAGGTCCACGTCGCGGAGGTATCCCAGCTCCATGTCGGCCGGGATGGCGTCCAACAGGTAGGTGGGAGCTTCGTCGCAGCAGGATGTCAGCAGCACCGAGCCGTGCTCCTCACCGGGCTCCGACTCGGTGTGCCACTGGTCGTTGGCGCCGCCTGAGTGGGCCACCAACAGAAGGCGGTCCCCTGCCTCGGTCTCCACCATGTCCACGTTGTGCTGGCCGTTGAGGAAGCTGGGCTCCCGCTCGTCCAGGGGTGGGAACACCCAGGGGATCTCGGGCTGACCGTCGGCTTCCCAGCTCAGCAGCATCAGCTTTCCCCGCCCGGCGGCGCCCTGCTCGGTGGTGTCGGGATCGCTACCCTTGAACGACACGAGGTTGTGCACCGTGTCACCCTCGATCCAGCTCTCGATGTCGTTCGGGTTCTTGTAGACGGTCCAGTCCGGGACGGTGGACGCGGACGCGACTCGGTCGACCGCGGCGCAGCGCTCGCCCTTGGTGATCACCAGGTCCAGGATGCGGTGGTTGCGGGTGTCGGTGACGGTGACGCGCAGGCCTTGTTCGTCCCGCTCGAGCACCGAGAAGCCGTGGGGTTTGCGCAGTGCGCAGGCGAACATCTCCGCCTGGACTGCACCCTCGGTGTGGCAGGGATCCTTCGGGTCAGCCTGGCAGATGTCGTCTTCGGGATCGAGGGGCACGCCCGAGAGGTCGATGCGGTCCACGGACCACTCCAGCGACGGCTCCGGCCCCAAGGCAATGGATGACAGCACACCGGGTTGCAGCAGGGAGTAGCCTTCGTCGAACATCAGCGCCGGGCTGTACATGGCCAGCAGCCGATCGACTCCGTCCTCGCCGACGCTGTGCTCGACCTCGTAGGGTAGGCACCAGAGGTTCTGACCCTGGACCGACACTCGGCAGTGATCCGGGTCGACGGCATCGAGCCTGATCTCCTGCAGCACGGAACCGCCGGGGGTTTCCAGCAGCAGAATCCGCTCCTGCTCCAACGAGTCGGCGATGATGAGCACGCCGTCGGCGGAGGTCGTGTCCGGCGCATCCAGAGACGAGTCCACGGACGATCCCGCGCAGCCGGTGATGAGCAGGCAACAGAGTCTGCGGATGGTGGGGGCTTCTCTCACGGGGACATACTATCCGCGAGGAGCCGGTCTGAGGTGTTGGGGTCCCCCCCCAGGGGGGGTACGCCCCCACACACACTCAGAAAGCGAACTGGCCCTGGAGGATGACCTCCGGGCTCCAGCTGTCGGAGCCGTCCACCTGGGACGCGCCCCCTTGCAGCTTGACGTTGGCCTTGTGGCCCCTGGCCCACCAGTTGACGCCGCCCATCATGGCGAGCAGTTGCCCCGTGTCGCCTTCGCTGGGCTGGTACCACTCCGTGGCTACCAGGGGCTCGATCTTGCCGATGCGGTAGCCGAGGTCGCCCCAGCACCCCATGCCCTCGGGCATGCTGCCGTTGGGGCCGTGGATCTGGTAGGTGGCCGTGGCCACGATGCCGTTGTCGCCCATGGGCAGGTCGGCGAGGGCGTCGAAGGCCGCGGACCAGGACAGCTCGTCTCCGTCCGCGCCCGCGCTGGGTTCGAGGTCCACCGCGCCGGCGAAGGAGAGCATCTTCTTCTGGCCCTGGTGGCTGGCCCAGACCTTGAGGCCCTTGTCCGCGTCGAAGACGTGGTAGGTGGCGCGGGCCATGAGGCGTGGCACGGCGTTGATGGTGTTGGGTTCGCCTCCGTCCATGACCGCCACGCGGTACTCGAGGTGTTCGTCCATCACCAAACCACGGGCTTGGATGCCCACGTCTCGCAGCGACGCGATGCCGCTCTGCTTGATGAACGCGGTGTGGAAATCGAGCCCGTGAAGCTTGCTGCCGGCCACCAGGTGATGCCGCGTGAAGGGGACGCGGAAGAAGCCGACGTCCAGGTTGAAGGCCGTGGAGTGGTTGTACTCGAACCAGGCGTCGATGACGTTGAAGGTGAGGTTCGGCTCTCCGGCCTTGCCGAGGTTCGTGGCCATGCCGCCGAAGAAGAAGCTGGTTTTCTCGCTCGGCTTTCCGTTGACGAAGAAGAAGGCGCGCCGCAGGTAGAGGTCCGGGGTGACGCCGCCCTCTTCGGTGTCGATGGGCAGGTAGGCCCAGGGCTGCATGTACCCACTCACGCCGATCCAGGCGTCGTTCTTCAGGGGAATCTTGGCGGCAGCGGCGGTGGCAGGCAGGCCGAGAGCGGCAAGGAGTGGGAGCAGGGCCAGGCGGTGCTTCATGGGGATTCCTGAGTGGGAAGTGTGTCGGACGAGGGCCTAAAGCAAGAAGTGTGCCTCCCGGTCTGATCGGCGTTGAAGGGATGTTTTTTTGGTGCGACGCCCCGACCGGATCGATCGGGTGTTGCAGTTATGCGACTATCTGCCGACTGTGTGTTGCGCACATGCGACACCCCGCGGCTGATGGCCCGGGCCCGCCGTGGTGACCGTGACATTTCTTGACTACAACGAGGCGGTCGGTGGTCCTGCGATTCGACGCCCCGAGCCACGACTTTCATCTGTCTGCGGGTAGCCCCGCCGTCGACGCCGGGGTGCCCTTCCTGCGGGACGCCGACGGCAGCGTGGCGGACATGGGAGCCTACGGCGGGCCGGCCAGCTGGTAACGGCTGCCCGACTCGCCAGTGAGCGCTGCTCCCTGCTATGTTTGGCAGGCCCGATGTCAGGAGGAATCGTGGAGACCCTCAGAGCGATCTTCGCGAAGCTGCGTGCCGCGACCCAGGCAGTGATCAAGCCCGTTCAACGCGTGGTCATGACCGTCTCGCTTTTCTTGGTCTACTTCGTGGCCATCGGCCTCACCAAGATGTTCGCGGCGGTGTTCCAGCGACGCCTCGTGCGCTGGGAATCCGCGGGAAAGGACTCCTATTGGGTGCCGGCAGAAGGCTACGAGCCCGATCCCGATCGGGCCATCCACCAGACCTGATGGCATGCGCAAGATCCTTTACATCGTGAAGGAACCCTTCTATCCAGTACGCAAGGAGCGGCTCTGGGCACTGTCCGTGGTGTTCCTGCTGCTGGCCATCCTCGTGGGTGGAGTCGATCCGAGCCCAGCCGGCCCAGCGTGAGAATACCCGTGCCAGCCACCTGCTCACGCTGCCTTCTCCCTCCGCTCTCCCCCGATATCGTCTTGGCGGATGACGGCTTGTGTGCGGCGTGCGGTCGGTCACCCGGCGCCGGCGGTGGGGGGAGTCGGCCCTTGCTCGACATGGATGTCAGGGGTTTGTTGCGCAAGCATGCCGGCCGTCGGGAAATCGACTGCTTGGTGCTCTGCAATGGCGGACGTTCCTCGGTCCTGGCGCTCTACCAGGCGACGCGTCGGCTGAAGCTTAGGGTTCTGGCGGTCACCCTGGATCACGGCTTCGTGCGACCCGAGGCGCTGGACAACGTCCGGCGTGTGGTGGCCTCGCTCGGGGTGGAGCACGTCGTGCACCGCGCGATGGGAATGGTGCCTGTGTTCGCGGCGGCTGTGGGCGGCCAGCAGCCCGTGCCCGTTTGTGCCCTGTGTAACGCCTGGTCTCGCCAGGTCCTCACGGGGATCGCGCGGAAACACGGTGTCTCGGCCGTCTTCCTCCCGGCTGGCCCGGGCGCGCTGGCGGCGGGAGCCTTTCACCTCGCCGCTCCCATTCAGGTTGGATCGTTGCTCCGGTGGAGAAGGGATCTGGACTCCTTTCTGCGGCGCCATGGCCCGTCGTTCGAAGATCTCGATGGCGTGAGGGTGGCACCTCGGGTCCTCGACTTCCCTTGGAAGAAGAAGCCCCACCTTGGCCCGCTCTTGCTGCCGTCCAGCGCTGGCGACGAGGAGCTGCGGGCCCTCGGTTGGCGCCCGCTGGCTCCCAGCTACCCCGCAGGGTGGGACGCCGACTGCTCCCTGAACCTGGTCGCTGCCCGCCGCGCAATCCAGGACTACGGGCTCACCCACTATCACCTGAACCTGGCGCACTACGTTCGAATTGGAGCCGTTCCCTGGCAGACGATGGAACTGGCCCTTGAGGTCGACTTGGACGACGCGAGCCTACTGGACGAGCAGCGCCGCGTCTTGGACGCCTTGGGTTGCTCGCGGAGAGATATTGGTGGGACGTGAGAGCCCTGGCTGCGATAGGAGTCCCTGGTAGCGCTCTTCCACCGAGCCCCCCATGCCCGATCCCATGAACGCCTCCAGCAACATTCTCGGAATTTCGTGCTTCTACCACGACGCGGCAGCGGCGGTGGTCCGGGACGGGCGCATCGTCGCTGCGGCCCAGGAGGAACGCTACGATCGCGACAAGTACTCTGCCGTTTTCCCCATCCATTCCATCAATGACTGCCTGCAGCGTGCTGGGATTTCGGTGCTCGATCTGGACTGCGTGGCCTTCTACGAGAAGCCCTACCTCAAGCTCGAGCGGGTCATGGTGGGGCATATCGTGTCCTGGCCGCGCTCCTTCCCCAACTTCTTGACCATGATGCCGAGCTGGCTGGGGGATCGTCTCTCTCTCCCCGTCACCCTGCGCGAGCGCGTCGGGTTCGAAGGGCCGGTCTACTTCGTCAAGCACCATCTCTCCCATGCCGCAGCCAGCTTCTACGCTTCCCCCTTTGATCAGGCAGCCATCTTGACCGTAGATGGCATCGGCGAATGGGCGAGCGCCTGCTGGGGCCAGGGGGCAGGCACCACCATCGACATCGCCCACGAGCTGCACTACCCGAACTCCCTGGGGTTGCTCTATTCCATCATTTGTACCTACCTGGGGTTCCAGGTGTTCACGGGCGAGGGCAAGGTCATGGCGCTGGCGGCGCTGGGCGAGCCCCGCTTCGTCGATCGTTTCGAGCAGTGCATCGACCTTCGTCCCGACGGCAGCTTCCGGCTCGATCCGCGGCACTTCAGCTTCAACGCGGGCATGCGAATGTACGCGCCCCGCTTCGAGCAGCTCATGGGTCCGCGTCGGCAGCCGGGCCAGCCGCTCGAGCAGCGGCACCGAGACGTCGCGGCCAGCCTTCAGGTGGTTGCCGAGCGGATCCTGCTGGCCATGGCCCGGCATGTCCAGGCCCAGACCGGTCTCCGCCGGCTGTGTGCGGCCGGAGGGGTGTTCCTCAACGTCGTGGCCAACAGCCGTATCTTGAACGAGACGCCCTTCGAGGAGCTCTTCATCCTGCCAGCGGCGGGTGACGCCGGGGCCGCACTGGGCGCCGCGCTATGGACCCACCACGCCATGTGTGGCGGTCAACGTTGCGAACCGTTGGAGCACGCCTATCTGGGGCCGAGCTTCACGCGGGATCAGCAGCGCCGGGTGTTGCTGCGTGCAGGCGCGGACTTTCAGGAGCTCGAGGCTGACGAGCTCTGTCGAGCGGTGGCCGGGCACATCGCCGACGGTCGCATCGTCGCCTGGTTTCAAGGGGGTATGGAGTACGGCCCGCGCGCTCTCGGGGCTCGCAGCATCCTCGCGGATCCCCGCAATCCGGACATGAAGGACATCCTCAACGATCGGGTCAAGCACCGGGAGTCCTTCCGTCCCTACGGAGTGAGCGTGCTCGAGGAGTGCGCACCCGATTGGTTCGAGCTGGATCACCCCAGCCCGTACATGCTCCTGGTGGGGCAGATCCGGGATGGGTGCGCGAGCCGGGTCCCGTCCGCCGTGCACTTGGACGGCAGCTGCCGCATCCAGACCGTGGACCGCTCGGGCCAGCCTCCACGCTACCGGCAGCTCATCGAGGCCTTCCACGAGATCACCGGCGTGCCCATGGTCATGAACACGTCCTTCAACGTGCAGGAGCCCATCGTCTGCTCCCCCGACGAGGCCTGGGCCACCTTCAACCGTGCCGACATGGACGTGCTCGTCCTGGGCGACTTCCTGGTGGTGAAGGCGCGCTGAGGCGCCACGTGTCCCGGCCTAGATGCCCGCGTAGATGAAGGTCACGATGGTGACCGGGGTGACCTGGTAGACGAAGAACGAGACGGCGCACAGGACCAACAGCAGGAATGCCAGGGCGTAGATCCGTCGGGTGCGGATGAGGTAGAGCATTTCCTTGATGATGTACAGCGTTTTTTTCATTGGGTGGGTTCTGTACTCAGCGGCTGGACGGTGCCCTCGGACGATACCCCAGTCCTGCCGCTTGGGAAAGCACGCACCGCATGGAAGGTCAGTGCGCCCGCTATCGGACGGGCCCCAGAAGGCTGCGGTCAGCGTTCCCGCCGTCGGGCCCTACCGAGGATGACGCCCGAGCCGAAGACCGCCGCACCCGCCACCAACAGGAGTAGCCAGCGGCGGGGCGAGGCTGGAGAGTCGTGCTCGGAGGTCGGCTTGTCGGGGGTATCGGTCGGAGTGTGCGTGGAGGGCCTGACGACCTGTGGGCCGCTGGTGCGCTGCCAGGCATGGGGAGGTGCGGCTCCTTCTTCACTCAGCGTTGGCCAGGCCAGCTCCGCTGGGGTGTCACGCAAGGCGAGCGTGCTCAAGAAGCCCTTGGCATTCTTCTGCGTGCTTTCGTGGCGGCCCTCTTCGTACCCACAGACGGGTCGGTAGTCCGAGTAGGGGCTCGAGGGGGGCACGAGAGAGCGGTCGCCGGTGATGGCCAACTCCACCGGTCGATCCACCAGATTGTCCAGGGTGGTGGTGGGCAGGAGCTGCTGGTAGGTGGCCAGCAGGTAGCGGTATAGGTCGCCGCTCTGTCCTGCCGAGGCCCCATGTTCTGCCTCGGGCAGCAGTGTCGCCAGGCTGACCCCCGGCCAGAGCACCCGGAATCCTTGAGCTGGGTCGTACAGGACCAGGCGCTCCAAGGGCATCGGATCGTCCCTGGACAAAAACTCGTCGGCTTCCACGGGGCCGTGGATGAAGGACACCACGTACCAGAGGTCTGCGAAGTAGTCGCCGTAGGCTTGTCCGTAGGGATCGAAGTGCGTCGGGTCGCTGTTGGTGATGAAGCGTACCCAGTGATCGCCCACCTGGCCCACGCCTTCGAGGGGCTCGAATGGGATCCTGCCGCCCGCGAAGGGTGTAGGGGGGTGCAGGCAGGCCAACTCCAGCGTGACCTCGAAGGGGCTGTTGCCGTCGAAGTCTGCCCCTTGTGACACATGGACGTCCTTGAGGGAGCCGAACGGGATGACGGCCACCTGTAGGGCCCCACGGCCCCTCGTCCCCGCCTCCTGCAGCCTGACCAGGCTCTACCGCCCTCTCGCTA
>CAZVHW010000039.1:19045-23181 GCA_964626835.1 uncultured Enterobacterales bacterium | reverse complement strand
TGAGCAGCTCTCCCTCCACCGCCCCGACGGGGTCCTGGTGGACCGTGTCAGTTGGGAGGACGCGGAGTCCGACTTCTCCCTGGCCCGTCAGCCCGACGCCACGGGCGAATGGGCGTGGACGGACTCACCCACGCCAGGGGAGGCCAACGACTAGCAGCGCCCCCGCTTCTCCTCCAACGCCGCCAGCAGCTTCTCGGGGGTGATGGGCAGGTCGCGGATGCGCACCCCCACGGCGTCGGAGATGGCGGTGGCGGTGGCGGGTGCGGTGGGCACCAGGCCGGGTTCGCCCACGCCCTTGGCGCCGAACGGCCCGAACTCGTCGTGAGTCTCCACGAAATCCAGCTCGATAGGGAAGGCCATCTCGCGGGCCGTGGGGATCTTGTAGTCGGTGAAGCCGGCGTTGAGCACCCGTCCGGACTGGGTGAGCACGTCTTCGTACAGGGCGAGCCCCACACCCTGAGCCAGGGCGCCGTAGATCTGGCCCTCGAGGGTCTGGCGGTTGAGGATGCGACCGACGTCGTGGGAGGCGACCAGACGCAAGATGTGGACTTCGCCCGTCTCCTCGTCCACCTCGACCTCGACGGCATGGGCGCCGTAGGCGTAGGTGGCGCTCAGGTTGCCTCGGCCGACGGTCCAGTCGGGCAGCTCGGACGGGGGCTCGTAGAACGCTTCGACCGTGAGCATCTCGCCGCCATCGCGGAAGTGGATGGCGCGCAGGAAGCGGTCCAAGCCCAGGCGCAGCCAGGGTTCGTCCGGGGCGTGCTCGATGAACAGGACGCCATCCCGCAGCTCGTAGTCTTCGGCGGTGCAGGTGCGGGGATCGAAGTCCGACAGCGACAGCTCTGGGTTGCGCTTCAACAGCTTGCGCCGCTGCTTGGCCACCAGGCCGGGGAACAGCTCTACCGCCAGCTCGAAGATGCGCTTGCGGGCCTTTTCGGCGGCCATTGCCGCGGCGTTCAGGGAAGTAAAGGCGCCGCGGCTGGCGTGGGTGCCCACGTCCCAGGGGCAGGTGGCGGTGTCGGTGGGGGCTACGAAGACTTTTTCGGGGAGCACGCCCAGGGACTCTGCCACGCCCAGGGTGAGGGCCGAGCGGAAGCCCTGGCCGATCTCCACGCCGCCGGAGAGCACGTTGACATTGCCGAAGTCGTCGAGCTTCAAGACGAGGCCCGTGCCATCGGAGCGGTAGATACGCCCCGAGCCGCCCACGTGACACAGGGACGCGATGCCCACGCCCCTGCTGCGCCCCTGGCCCCGCTTCTCGTTCCAGCGGACCTTGGCCGCCGCGTTGTCGAGGCATTCCCGCAGGCCGCAGGTGCTGACCTTCAAGCCCATGGGCGTGGTCTCGCCCGGCTGGTTGCAGTTGATGCGGCGGATCTCGAGGGGATCGATGCCAGCAGCTTGGGCCAGTTCGTCAAGGTTGCTCTCGATGGCCCAGGTGACCTCGGGGCTGCCGTAGCCCCGCATGGCCTGGCAGTATGGATTGTTGGTGTAGACCAGCGTGGCCCCGAACTGGACGTTTGGCACACGGTAGAGCGAGGTCACCGGCACCATCATGACCGAGGGATAGGTGGCGCCCCACGACACGTAGGCGCCGTTGTCCTGGAGAACATCTACCGTGCGGAAGGTGAGTCGTCCGTTAGCGTCGCAGCCCTGGCTGATGCGCGTGCGCGCAGACTGCCGGGGTGGAAGGTAGGCGAACTCCTGCTGGCGGTCGTAGAGCATCTTGACCGGCCGGCCGGTGCGCCAGGCCAACAGGATGCTGATGAACTCGTAGGGGTGGGTGTCGAGCCCCGAGCCGAACGCGCCGCCCATCTCGGGCACCACCACGCGTACGTTTCGTCCGCGCAGGCCCAAGGCAGGCATGGCGCCCAGGAAATCCTTCTGCGCCAGGAAGGGGATCTGGGTCTTGGCCCAGAGAGTGAGATTGCCGTGCAGGTCGAACTCGGCGATGCAGCCCGAGGTACCCAGACAGCTGTGCTGCTGCATCTGGGAGCTGTAGGCACCCTCAACCACGTGCCGTGCTTGCTGGCGACCCTGCTCCACGTCTCCGGAGACGTGGGGGAAAGCCAGTTTGATGCGGTTGCTGGCCAGGGGTTTGCCGCGCGGATCGAACTCGTGCACCAGGGGGGCCCCCGGGAGCAGCGCTTCTTCTGGATCGAAGACCGCAGGCAGCGGTTCGTACTCGACCCGGATGAGGGCGATGGCTTCGGCGGCGATGTCCGGATCGGTGGCGGCCACGGCGGCCACCTCGTCGCGGAACTGGCGCACCTTGCCTTTCTTGAGGGCCAGGTTGTCGCGCAGGAAGCCCACCCGCAATTCGGGGGTGTTGTCAGCGGTGATGACCGCCTTGATCCCGGGCAACCGCTCGGCACGGGAAGTGTCGATGTTCAGGATGCGGGCGTGGGCGTGGGCGCTGTGCAGCACCCGAGCGTGGAGCATGCCCGGGCGCTCGAGGTCGTGGATGTAGCGGGCGCGGCCCGTGGCCTTGTCGGGCCCCTCGGGGCGGGGGACGGACCGGCCGATGTGGCGGTGCTCAGTCATGCCCAGCTCCGGTGGCGCTCTCGGAGCCCATGGAAGCAGCCAGCTTCACCGCCGCGATGATCTGCACGTAGCCGGTGCACCGGCAGAGGTTGCCCTGCAGGGCTTCGCGGATCTCGTCGTCGCTCGGGTTGGGGTTGGCCTGCAGCAGGGCGTGGGACGCCATGATCATGCCAGGCGTGCAGAAGCCGCATTGGATGGCGCCAGCCTGCACGAAGGCCAGCTGGAGGGGACCCATGCCGCCCCCTTCACCGGCCAGGCCTTCGATGGTAGTGACCTCGAACCCCTCGGCCTCGAGCGCCGGAAAGAGGCAGGCGTTGACGGCCAAGCCGTCGACCATCACGGTGCAAGCGCCGCACTCGCCCTCGCCGCAGCCTTCCTTGGTGCCGGTGGTGCGAAGCTGGTTGCGGAGCACGTCCACCAGGCGGTGGTGGGGCTCGACCAGCACGTCGACGGCGTCTCCGTTGAGGTGGAAGGAGAGCAGGCGCTTCATGGTGCCCCCCCTTGCAGCAGATCCCGGAGGCTGCGCACCAGCAGGGTGCCCACCAGCTGCCGACGGTAGCCGTCGGTGGAGCGCAGATCGGTGATGGGGGACACCTCGGCGCGCGCCGTGTCGCCCGCCGTGGTCAAGGTGGCAGAATCCACGGTGGCACCTTCGAGCAGTTCTTCGGTCTGCCGCAAGCGCAACGGTACCGGTGCCACGGAGCCCACAGCGACGCGGGCGCGAGTGCAACGAAGGCCGTCCTGTTCGACCAAAACGGCGATGCTCACCTTGGCCAGATCCATTCCGACCCGGGTCTTCTTGACGAAGCGGCCCCTCGCCGCGGTTCTTGGGGGTGGCAGCTGGATGGAGTGCAGCAGCTCTCCGCGGGCCATGCAGGTCTGGCCGGGGCCCGTGAAGAAGTCTTCGAGGGCGATCCGCCGCTGCCCCCCTGGGCCCTGCAGCACCACGCTGGCCCCGAGCACCAGCAGCGCGGGCGCCGTGTCGGCACATGGGGACGCGTTGCAGAGGTTGCCCCCGATGGTCGCGACGTTTCGGATCTGGGGGCTGCCAACCGTGCGCGCCGCCTGGGCCAGGAGCGGATAGCGCGCAACGATGGAGGGGTGGCCGGCGATCTCTGCCAGCGTGGTGGCGGCGCCGATGCGCACGCAATCGTCCACCTCGATGCCGCGAAGCTCGGCGATGGCGCGCAGTGAGACCAAGGCGGATGGCCGCAGGCCCCGGGCACGGATCTGCACCAGCAGGTCGGTCCCCCCGGCCAGGTAGCGCGCACCGGTACCGCTCCCCCCCAGCTCGAGCGCCGCCGCGAGGGTCGCTGGCTTGTGGTAATCGTAGCGGGCCACGCAGTTCCTCCGAGCGAGCTGACCAGGCTAGGCTATCGTGCCCGCTCCGCGAAGCGCTGCGATCTCGGCCACCGAGAAGCCGATCTCTTCGAGCAGGTCCTCGCTGTGCTCGCCGTAGGACGGTGAGAAGGGGATCTCGCCCCCAAGCCGGTCGAGGTGGTCGGTGGGCACCGCTGGGGGCGGCAGCCTCACGACGCGGCCATCGGGTGTGGTGGTCCGGGTGACCGACTCGGAGACGAAGGGCAGGTCCATCA
>CAZVHW010000039.1:1488-19035 GCA_964626835.1 uncultured Enterobacterales bacterium | reverse complement strand
GGTAGACATTATCGGAGAGGTAGCGACCGGTGACAGCCTCGATACCGCGATGCAGATCGGCCTTGTGGGCGCGACGACCTTCGTTGCTGCCGTACCGAGCTTCGTCCAACTCGGTGAACATGGGCAGCGCCACGAAGCGGCGCCACTGGGCGTCGCTGCCCAGCGCGATGTAGACGTAGCCGTCACTCGTTCGGTAGGCGTTGACCGGGATGAACTGCCGATGTTCGTTACCCGAACGCTTGAGCTCGGAGGGCGGACTGTCCATGTCCAGCATGGGCAGGAAGGTGTGCATCCACGAGACCGCACAGTGGGCCATGGACACGTCGATCTGCTTGCCTCGGCCGGTCTTCTCGCGCTCCCAGAGCGCCAGCATCACCTGGGCGAAGGCCTCGTCCCCGGCCTTGTAGTCAACGATGGGCGGGCCGCACTGCATGGGCGGGCCGTCGGGGGCGCCGGTGACGTCCATGTAGCCACAGAGCGCCTGCATCATGGGGTCGTAGCCTGGGACCTTGGGGTACCCGAGCCCCATGGCGGAGATAGCGCACCAAATCAGCTGCTCACGGTCCTGGCTCAAGGTGGAGTAGTCCATGCCGAGCGCCTGGTGTCGAGCCGGCATGGTGTTGGTGCAAAAGACGTCCACCGGGAGCTCCCGCACCAGCCTCTGCAGGACCTCTCGCCCTTCCGGCTGCTTGAGGTTCAGGGCGATGGCTTCCTTCCCCACGTTGGGGGCCACGTAGTAGCTGTGGCGATCGGGGCCGGCGACGGGCCGGCCGATGCTGCGGTTGGGATCGCCCTTGGCGCGCCCCGGGATGGGCGTGGCCTCGACCCGGATGACCCGCCACCCCAGGTGAACGAAGCGCAGGGTGGCGTAGGACATGCTCAAGGCCTGCTCCACGCTCAGGACGACGGGACGTTGGTCAGTCGGGCTCATCGGGCAACCTCAGCTGGGGGTAGTGCTCCCGCAGGGCGTCGGCGATCTCGTCGAAAGGCAGGTCATCGTAGGAGCCGCGATCCCGGATGTACTCGATGTGGGGCTGTCCCGCCGGGTCTACCGGATGGAACATGGCATCGCCGATGCCGTCCAGCTCCACGAGCAGGGCGCCGGCGCGCTCTGCGGTGGTGGGATCAAAGGCCGGCGTGGCCTTGATCCAGGCGCCGTCCAGGTACAGCTCGACATAGCCGTGAAACACGAAGAGATCGGTACCCATGGCCTCGCGGAGCTTGGCAGGGTTCTTGTGGTTGATCACGTCGGCGAAGCCCAGCCGCGCGGGAATGCCCGCCGCACGGCAGAGAGCCGCGAGCAGCACGGCTTTCTGGATGCAGTAGCCACGCCGGGCGCGCAGCACCGAGGTGGCGCGATGGCTGCCGCGGTCTCCTGCCGCCGTCCAGGGATCGTAGCGGATCCGGTCGCGAACCCAGTCGAAGGCGGCGATGGCCGTCTCCTGGTCGGTGGCGCGCCGGAGCTCTGCCGCCAACGCCACGATCTCGGGAGCATCGCTCTGGATGAACTCGGTGGAGGACAGGCAGGGGTTCGAGGACATCTGCTCGCCTGGTTCGGAATGGGTCGACGCCGATAGCGCAGGGGGTGAGCGCGCGCCAAGCTGTGAGTTCCAAGACGGACGAGACGGGGTGTCACGGACGGGGTGTCACGGACGGGGACGGACGGGACGGGGACGGGGTGTCAGGACGAGGACAGACGGGGTGTCACAGACGGGGTGTCAGGCACTAGGAATTAAGCTTTTCAGAAAAGCTTAATTCCTAGTGCCTGACACCCCTAGTTCTAGTTTAGTGCCTGACACCCCTAGTCTAGTTCTAGTTATCTCTAGTGCCGACACCCCTAGTCTCTAGTGCCTGACACCCCTAGTCATAGTCTAGTCATGTTGACCCGCTAGTCGCAGACCGCCTCGGGCCAGGTCTCGGTGTTGTTGCCCTCGTCGCACTCGTAGTACTGGCCCAGGCCGCCTTCGTCCTCGTCGGCGGTGACCACGGGCTGGAAGCCCGCGATGAGGGAGGACTCGACCGCGAACACCAGCATCTCGCCGGTCTGACCGGGGTCGATGACCTCGGTGGTCTGCTGAGCCGCGATGATGGTGCCGCCGGTGCCTGCCCGCAGGCTGAGCCAGGTGCCGATGGGCACCTCGACATTGCCCGCGTTGGTGGGCCAGGCCGCCAGGTAGAACAAGCCATCGTCGCACTCGTCTTCACAGACATCCAGGATCTCGGACTCGATGTCCCAGTACTCGTCCGGTGGGCGGCCCACGTCGCCGGAGCGGAAGCTGTTGTACAAGCTGAAGTTGGCTGGGGTCGGCGAGGGTACGCCCAGGGCGTCATCGATGTTGGAGAGGTGGTAGGCGTGCTGGTTCCAGACCTTGCGACCGGGGGGCCAGCTGGAGTCCGCATCGCCGTAGACCGAAAAAGACCGGTCAAAGCTGCAGTGCCCCAGCACGATCTCCACCTGATCGTCGTTGTCCACGTCGGCCACGATGGGGGTCTCGACGATGGTGTAGGAGCCGTGTTCTTCGGACTTGTACTTGACCGAGCCGTCCAGCCCCGAGAAGAAGCGGATGCTCAGCTCGTCGGCGTAGAGCACTTCCGGGTAGCCGTCCATCTCGAAGTCGAACAGCGTGGGACCCGCCGCCCCCGACTCGTCCGTGATGGTGGCGCTCCAGATCTCCGCTCCACCCCACTCGAGGGCGATGAGCTGGTTCTGGGCGGCGAACACGATCTCGGGCGTACCGTCGCCGTCCAGGTCGTCGATGGCGGGCGGGCTGAGGTTGCCGCTGTATGCGTTCGGCCCCCAGACCTCGCTTCCGTCGGACTCCATGCCGGTCATGTAGATACCGCTGGTCTTGACGATCTCGCCTTTGCCATCGCCGTCGAAGTCCGCCACGGCGACCAAACCATCCAGCCCACTGTTGGACCAGACGACGGCGCCGTTCTTGTCATATGCGGCGTTGCCCGTGACCAGCTCGAGCAGGCCGTCACCGTCCAGGTCCACCGGAACCGAGAGGGCGCCGTAGGTGGACGGGCCCGTGCCTGAGTACGGCGCAGCCCCAATGCCCAAGCTGCCCTGGCCCAGCACGGTGCCCGAAGCTCCGGAGATGATGGCGCTGCCCGCCGTGACCTCGATGTCCCCATCGCCATCCATGTCCGCGATGGCTGGGTAGCTGAAGCCATAGACATCGAGGGATGAGTCGAGCCCACTGGCGCACCAGAGCTCGTTGCCGGTGCGGCCGTCGAGCGCGCAGACGGTGCCGACGTTGGCGGTGACGACGTCGGGCCAGCCGTCGCCATTGACATCGCCCAACGCGAAGCCGCCGTTCTGACCGTACTCGCTGCCGGAAGAGGACCACGCAAGGCCCGAGCCGTCGCCCCACACCGCTTCGACATTGCCGCTCTGGTAGGCGAGGATGACGGGCAGGTCCGCGCTGTCGATGGCACCGGAGCCGTTGCTGTCCACCAGCTGGCCCACCGCGGGTGGACCACAGAAAGACGTCGTGCCGTAGGTCCACTCGACCACCGGCGTGAAGCTGCCTTCCGAAAGCTCGGTCTCGCACGCCTTGTTGAGGGTCACCGAATGGCCGGCTGGTTCCTCGGGGTCTTCACAGGCATCCACTGGCGGGCTGCCGCTGTCCCAATGGGGAGTGTCGCTGTCGCCGCTATCCGGTGTCTTGTCGTCCTCGTCGATGGGGCCGTCGCCATGACAGCCCAGGGACAGGAATGGAAGCAGCCAGGTGGCGATACGCATGAGACCTCCTCACCTTCTGCCCATCGTAGCGACCGAGGGGACCGGAGGCGACCATCCCGAGCGGGAATCCGGAGAGCGGCGCCGAGAACAGCCTGCGTGGTCGATCTCTCAGTCGCAGACCGCCTCGTGCCAGGTCTCGGCGTTGTTGTCCTCGTCGCACTCGTAGTACTGCCCCAGGGCGCCTTCGTCCTCGTCGGCGGTGACCACCGGCTGGAAGCCGGCGATGAGGGAGGACTCGACCGCGAACACCACCATCTCGCCGGTCACACCAGGGTCGATGGCGGTGGTGGTCTGCTGCGCATCGATGATGGTTCCGCCCGCGCCCGCCCTCAGGCTGAGCCACGTTCCGGCCGGGACCTCGACGTTACCCGCGTTGGTGGCCCAAGCCGCAACGTAGAACCAGCCCTCGTCGCACTCGTCCTCGCAGACATCCAGGATCTCGGACTTGATGTCCCAATACTCGGAGGGCGGACGGCCCACGTCGCCAGACCGGAAGCTGTTGTAGAGGCTGAAGTTGGACGGGGTGGGCGAGGGCACGCTCAACGCGTCGTCGATGTTGGTGATGTAGTAGGCGTGCTGGTTCCAGGTCTTGCGCCCGGCAGGCCAGCTCGAGTCGGCGTCGCCGTAGACGCTGAAGGACCTGTTCCAGCTGCAGTGACCCAAGACGATCTCGACCTGATCGTCGTTGTCGACGTCGGCCACGATGGGTGTCTCGAGGATGGTGTAGGAGCTGTGCTCGTTGGACTGGTACTTGACCGAGCCGTCCAGCCCCGAGAAGAAGCGAATGCTCTGCTCGTCGGCGTAGAGCACTTCCGGGTAGCCGTCCATCTCGAAGTCGAACAACGTGGGTCCAGCCGCACCCGAGCTGTCCGTGATGGTGGCGCGCCAGATCAACGCTCCGCCCCACTCGAGGGCGATGAGCTGGTTCTGGGCGGCGAAGACGATCTCGGGCGTGCCGTCGCCGTCCAGGTCATCGATGGCCGGCGCGCTGATGTTGCCGCTGTAGGCGTCCGGCCCCCAGACCTCGGTACCGTCGGACTCCATGCCGGTCATGTAGATGCCGCTGGTCTTGACGATCTCGCCCTGGCCGTCGCCGTCGAAGTCGGCCACCGCCACCAGGCCGTCCTGGCCGGTGTTGGACCAGACCAGGTTGCCGTTGATGTCGTAGGCCGAGTTGCCGGTGACCAGCTCGAGCTGTCCGTCGCCGTCCAGGTCCACTGGCACGCTCAGGGCTCCGTAGGTGGAGCTGCCGGAACCGCCATAGGGCGCGGCGCCCTTGCCCCTGCCGCCGCGGCCCAGCACCGTGCCCGATCCTCCCGCGATGATGGCGCTGCCCGCGGTGACCTCGATGTCGCCGTCGCCGTCCATGTCGGCGATGGAGGGGTAGTTGTAGCCGAGGCTGTCGAGGGACGACCCGAGCCCACTGGCGCACCACAGCTGGCTGCCGGTGCGCCCGTCCAGCGCGCAGACCGTGTTCGAGCTGGCGGTGACCACGTCGGGCCAGCTGTCGCCATTGACGTCGCCCAGCGCGAAGCCGCCGTCTTGGCCGTAGTTGCCGGACTTTCGCCACGCCACTCCGGATCCGTCACCCCAGACGGCCTCGACCGCGCCGCCCTGGTACGCGACGATGACGGGCAAGTCGCCGTCGTCGATGGCCCCGGAGCCGTTGGTGTCGATCAGCTGTCCGACCGCAGGTGGGCCGCAGAACGTAGACGTGCCGTAGTGCCACTCGACCACGGGCGTGAAGCTGCCTTCCGACAGCTCTGTCTCACACTCCTTGTTGATGGTCACGGAGTGGCCAGCCGGTTCTTCGGGGTCTTCACAGGCGTCTACCGGCGGGCTGCCACTGTCACCGCTGTCCCACACTCCGTTGGTGTCGTCACCGCCCGGGGGCTTGTCGTCCTCGGGTGTGAAGTTGTAGTCGCTGCAGCCCAGGGACAGCAGGGGCAGTAGCCAGGTAGCGAGACGCATGAGACCTCCGCACGGTCCGCACATCGTAGCGGCCAAGGGAGCCGGGCGCGACCGCACCGCACGTGAATCCGGTGTTTGGCCTAGCGGCGACGGCGCCCCAGCACGACCCCGATTGTCAGCAACCATCCGAGCCAAGCCACCCGCCCCCCATGCACGCCACACTCACAACGGCGCCGCTTGTCGCCCGGCCCGTCGGCGCCCGTGTCACAGACCTCGTCCTCCCCATCGCAGTCCTGGTCGATGCCGTCGCCGCAGATCTCCTCTTCGGGCCCCAGGACCGCGGCGTCGTGGTCGTCGCAGTCCTCGTCACAGAGCACGCCGTCGGCGTCGTAGTCCTGCACCGGGTAGCAGCCCTCGTGGTCGGGATCGAGCTGGTAGTCCCAGATACCCCGCCCGTAGGTGCCGAAGCGGATTGTGTTCTCGTGCACCAAGGACTCGCAGGACCAGTAGGTGGTGACGGGGGCATCGGCCCCGGTGATGTCGTACCACTCGCCGTCGGGATCGCGGCGATAGGCGGCCGTCTCGGTCCCGGCAAGCAGCGTCCCGCTACCGTCAGGGGCCTGACACAAGCTGTAGACCATGGTGGAGGGCAGGCCATCGCCGTAGCCTTCCCAGCTCTCGCCCCCGTCGGAGGTGCGGTAGACGGCCGTGGCCCCGCCGTAGCCCGAGCCGCCCACCCACAGCGTGTCCACGTCGGTGATGGATGGCAGCAGCGCCTGGCCGTAGTACCAGTTCTCGTCCGGTCCCACGCTGCTCGAGCGGGTCCAGCTCAGGCCGTGGTCGACCGAGTGGTACAGACGCCCGGCGCTGGTGGCCAGCCAAGCTCGCTCGGAATCCAGCGGCGAAAAGGCCAAGGCGCTGATGTAGTCACCTCCGCCGATGTCCAGCCCGTCCTCGGACCAGCGCTCTCCGCTGATCCAACCGCTGTCTTCGAGCACATAGCGGTACAGCTCGGTCGCCGGGAAGAACATGGCCATCTGATCGTCGGGATCGGCCACGATGGGGGGAAGCCAGGGCACGTAGCTCTCGCCCTCGGGGAAGTAGCCCCAGCCGATCCAGGGATCGCGCTCTCCCACCTGGGCCATGATGTAGCCGGGGTAGACCGAAAAGACGACGGAGTGGCTGCCGTCGCTCGAGGTCAGGTGGCCGTAGTCGCCCGAGATGATTTGCTCGAAGTCCCGCAGGTTCCCCTCGGACTGCTCCACGGTGTTGGTGATCTGGTAGCCCTGGTCCTGGGCACCCGCGGCGATGTGGTCGGGGTCGGCCGACGAGGTGAGGGTGTCGTAGTACTGGCTGACCCGCAGACCATCCAAGGACAGGTTCTCGACCGTCAACAAGCCGTCCGTCGAGTGATAGAGCCCGCCGTCGGTGCAGACATACCAGGTCTCGAGCCCGTCGCCGTCCACCGCGACGTCGATCCCGGGGATGTCGGCGTGCAGCATGTTGACCGGGTCGCCGTAGTACTCGCCCCACTCGTTGACCATGGCGAAGCTCTCGCCGCCGTCTTCGCTGCGGTAGACCTGCACGCCTCCCCAGGCGAACAAATCAGGGTCCTGGGTGGAGGTGTTGAGGGACGACCAGTAGTCGTAGACCTCGCTCTTGCTCTCCCAGCTGCCACCGGCATCGTCGGAACGGAAAAGCTCGTTGCCCTCGACCACGACGTACAGGGTCGGTGCGCCCGCTTCGGAGCCTACGATCTCGGCCCGGGAGCTGTCTTCGAGGATGAGCCCCAGTTCCCGCCAGCTGTCACCCAGATCCTCGGACAACCACAACGAGCCCTGGTCCACCAGATACAGCTCGCTGCCACCGTCCCGAGGCGTCCACACGTCGCCCATGTAGCCGTCGAGATCGACGATCTCCTCGAAGCTCTGGCCGGTGTCCTGGCTGCGCAGCAGCACGCAGTCGCTCCAGTCGCAGCTCACCATGAACAGCGTGTCGCTGCCGTCCGAGGTCTCGATCAAGCGCCGGATGCTCCACTGGTTGGCGAGCAGGCCGGTAGACGCCACCCAGCTGGCCCCGTCGTCGTCGCTGCGGTGCACCAAGCCGCTGTCGTTGGCGACGACGATGACGTCGGGGTCCCCTTCCACCTGGGCAGCCATCACCTCGAGCCAGTGCACGCCGCCGTAGAGGTTGTCCCCAAGGGGCTCCCAGTCGGTACCGTCCAGCGAACCGCGCCACAGCCCACCGCGAGAAGAACCCGCGTAGAGGAAGCCACCATCGCTCGAGTGGCGAGCCACGTGCATGCGGCCTGCCAGGTTGGCGCTGCCTCGCTCCACCCAGACCACGTCGGCCGGGGGCGGTGGGTTGGCGGCCAAGGCGTTGCGCTTGGCGATCTGGGCCAGGCCGTTGGCCCGCTCCACGGCCTCGTAGTCCACGCCTGGCGGGGCCTTGTGCATGAAACGGATCCAGTCCTTGCGGCGCTTCTTGTTGTCGCGCTCCGCGCTCTGGTGCAGCCAGTTCTCCGTCGGGGGCGGTCGGCGCAGCCTGGATGCCTCCGCCGCCAGCTGCTCGGCCAGCTCTTCCGCGCTGGAGCCGGGAGGCAACGCCTCGGCCGCGGCGGTCTCGAGCGCCTCTTCGATGGTCTCCGGCGCGTCGTTCAGCCCTGGTCGGACCGGATCGGTCAGCTGGCGGTACACCATGGCCGCGGCCAAGGCAGCAGCGAGCGCGGTGAGCGCGGGGACCAGGGCACGCATGGCGCGCGACATGGAGGCCTCTGGGAAGGGGGAGCGGGACGGGCGTGCTGAAGGTGCCCGGACCAGGGGCGCCCGTCAACCTCGGACCTGTCCCTGTAAGCTGAACCGAGCCGAGTCGTTCCGATGCCCGGAGCTCCCATGCACCCTCTCCTCACCCTGCTCGCGTTCGTTGCGAACCAAGCCAACGCCGTCCCCTGCGCGGCCCACGTCGAAGACCAGCGCATCCTGCTGGCCGACCCGCTGGCCTTCGAACCGCGCACGGCCGAGCTGACCCCAGAAAGCGCCGGGCCGGTCCAGGGCATCGCCTGTCTCCTCGAGGAGCAGCCCGATCTCACCGTGCAGATCGAGGTCCACACCGACACGCGGGGCTCGTCCGCCTACAACCTGCGCATCACCCAGGAGCGAGCCGATGCGATCCGCGCGGCCTTGCTCGACAAGGGTATCGCTCCCGAGCGAGCCACCGCCGTCGGCTACGGCGAGACCTACCCGGTGGAGGCAGAAGACTGGGCGGAGAGCCTGGCCCTGAGCCGCCGCATCGAGCTGTACACCGCCCCGCCGGAGTCCCGCCCGCCCAGACCCGAGCAGCCCCAGCCTGCTCCCGTACCCGAGCGGGTCGTGGTGACGCCTCCTCCACCCAGCCTCTGCGACTCCCTGTCCGGGATCTCTGCGACCGTGCCGGACCTGCCGGGCGCCCGATCCTGCCAGACCGTAGAGTTGGGCTGGATCTGCCGCTTCGGTGAGTCCAGCGCCACTCTCTCCGGACGTGTGCAGGCCTGTGTGGGAGGCGAGCGTGACGGAGACGAGCTGTACGTAAGCGTGGATGGGGGCCGGCTGGCGGTGACCCCGGATCGGGAGGGGGCATCGGGGAGCCTGCTGCGCTACGAGCCCGTGCCATGACCACGGATGCTCCATGTCCGACGACAAAGCCTTCAAGAACCTGATCAATCCCACGTCTGTCGGCGGCCTGGCCGATCGGCTCGAGCCCGCCGTCGCAGGCTTCGAACGGGCGCCCTTCATGACGGCGGCCACCACCGGCCTCGACGCCCTGGAGCTCAAGGCGCGGGTCGCCCACGTGACCGCGGCCATGCATCGGCAGCTCCCCGACGACGTACCCACCGCGGTCGATCAGCTCCTCGCCTGCATGGGACCGGCCCTCCAGGGCACCGAGGAGGTCACCGGCGGTGTCGCCTACTGGCCCGTCTTGCACTGGATGCACGAGCACGGCGCCGAGGACCCGGACGCCACGCTCCCCGCCCTGCGCGAGATGACGAGTCGGTTCAGCGCGGAGTTCGCGGTCCGGCCCCTCCTGAAGCGCAACCTGCGGGGCACCCTCGCCGTGCTCGAGCGCTGGCTGGACGACCCGAATCCCCACGTACGCCGCTGGTTGTCCGAGGGCACCCGCCCCCGCCTGCCATGGAGTGGCAACATCAAGGCCCTGCAAAAGGACCCCACCCCAACCCTCCCCATCCTCGAGGCCCTGTACCGAGATCCAGAGGAATACGTGCGCCGCTCGGTGGCCAACCACCTCAACGACATCTCGAAGGACAATCCCGACATCGCCATCGAGGTCGCCTCCAGGTGGTGGGACGAGGACGAGCCCCAAACCACCAAGCTGGTGCGCCACGCCCTGCGCGGCCTGATCAAGGCGGGCCACCCCGGCGCCCTGGCCATCCTTGGCTACGGTCCTCCAACCGGGCTCGCGCTCACCCTCCGCCTGGAGCCCACCACCGTCCCCATCGGCAGCAAGCTGGCCATCCACGTCCGCCTCGAGAACACGGGGGACCGCGAGCTGGCACTGCTCTTGGACTACGCCGTGCACTACCGCCGCAAGAGCCCCGGCCTGTCCCGCAAGGTCTTCAAGTGGACCGAGCGGCGCCTGGCCCCCAGGCAGGTCCTCGAGCTGCGCAAAAACCAGACCATGAAGCATGTCAGCATCCGACGGCTCTACCCAGGGGAGCACCACGTAGAGATCCTGGCCAACGGGAAGACCATGGCAACCGAGGGATTCACCTTGGTCTAGGGACCGACCCTTCCACCAGCCATTCCCCTACGGCGTCCGCGTACGCACCGTAGCCCAAGGCACTCGGGTGCAAGTCTGGCTCGACGTAGTTGGTCCAGCCGGCCTGCCCGTGCAGCAACATGCGGTCCGCCGGCAGATCGAGCCGGTCGTAGACGGCCTCGGTGCCCAGCAGGTCGAGCCCACCAGCGGCGGCGGCGGTGCGGATGTCGCGATTGAGCCCCGGATGCCGCACCCAGTGGTCCTGCCCGCGCATCACTGGCGGAACGGCGTATTCGAGCACCAGCAGGGGGGTGGCGTGGGCCAGGGCCAAGGCGCCCATGCGGGTGACGCCCTGGCGCGCCGAGGCCGAGCTGTAGGGCCCGTTGCCGCCATTGGGAAGCTCTGCTTCCTGGGCGATCAGCGCATCTCCCCGGACTCGGGCGCGGGTGACCAGCTGGGAAGCCACCCGGTAGGTGCGCGACCGGGCCAGCAGGGCCAGCAAGGCACCGGAACGCTGCCCCGGGTAGCTCGAGCGCTCGAAGAACTCGGGCAGGTCCGCATTGAATCCGCCGAGGTAGACCAGCAGATCCACCTCGCCCGTCTCGAGCCAGGGTCGAACCCGCTGGGCGATCTGCAGGGGGCTGGCCGCCACCCGCCCCAGGTTGATCACCCGAGCATCCATCCCGTGGACATCGCGCAGGCGCAGCTCGAGCTGTGCCGGGTAGGCTTCCTCCTCCGCAACCTCGAAACCCTGCGTCCAGGAGTCCCCCGCGCAGACCACCACCAGCTCGGCTTCGGGTATCCCCGCCAACACGGTGGGATCGATCTCGGCAGCTCGGTACGGATGCGCCCTCAGCCAGGCGCCCACGCCCATCGCGACCAGCTCGAGACCCACGAAGAATGCCACCAGGATGACGAGGGCGAAGAGCAGCCGCTTGCGCAGCGAGGGCGCGGCCACGCTGTCCTACCCTGCCCCGACGACCATGCGGGGGCTCTCGTGGTTGTAGGTGCTCTCGTTCAGGGCGCCTTCGCTCTTGGACACCACCGCCGTAGCGGTCAGATCGCCGCAGACATTGACGGCCGTGCGGCACATGTCCAGGATGCGGTCCACGCCGAGGATGATGCCGATGCCTTCGATGGGCAGCCCCACCTCGTGCAGCACCATGGACAACATGATGAGCCCGGCCCCCGGAACCCCCGCGGTACCGATGCTGGCCAGGGTGGCCATGAGCACCACGGTCAAGAAGTCGCCGGTGCTCAAGGGGATACCGTAGACCTCGGCGATGAAGACCGTGGCACAGCCTTGCATGAACGCCGTGCCGTCCATGTTCACCGTGGCCCCCAGGGGCAGCGTGAACGAGTGCACGCTCTCGTCGGTGCCCATGCGCTCTTCGCTGACCTTCATGGTGACCGGCAGCGTGGCGTTGGACGAAGCGGTTGAAAACGCCACCACGACGGCAGGCCAGGCGTTGAGGAAGAACCGAACCGGGTTGAGACGGGCGAAGACGATGAGCACCAAGGAGTAGGTGACCGCCACGTGCAGGCCCATGCCCCCCAGGATGTTGAACATGTACTTGAGCAGGGGCAGGAAGACCTCGAGCCCCTGGCTCGCCACGACCTTGGCCAGCAACCCGAACACGCCGAGGGGCGCGAACATCATCACGAACCAGACCATCTTCTGGACAACGGCGTCCAGGGACTCCAGGCCCTTCTTGACCGGCTCGGCCTTGTGTCCCAGAGACGCGATGGCCAACCCGGCGAGGATGGAGATGAAGATCACCTGCAACATCTTGCCCTCGACCATGCCCAGGAAGGGGTTGGTGGGCACGATGTCCACCACGATGTCCATGACGAAGGGCTTGCTCTTGGGCTCGAAGGCGGCGTCCATGGGGATGCTCAGGCCCCGCCCCGGGTGGATGAGCTTGGCCAGCCCGTAGCCCAGGGTGATGGCGATGGCGGTGGTGCCCAGGTACAGGCCCATGATCTTGCCGCCGATGCGCCCCAGCTTGCGCAGATCGCCGATGGCGGCGGTTCCCAGGGTCAGGGAGACCAGCACCAGGGGCACGACCAGCATGCGGATGCCGTTGAGGAAGATCCGGCCCAGGGGATCGTGCACCCAGCGGATGATGCCATCGTTCCAGGCTTCGGGGAGCAAGGCGTACTGCAGCAGGCCGCACGCCAACCCCGCCGCCAGGGCGACCATGATCCACCCGGTGAGTCCGAGCCTGGGGATACGGGGCATGCAAGCCACCTCGTGGAGAGGGAGAGGGAGAGGGAGAGGGAGAGGGAGCCCTAACCGGCCCGGCGCCTAGCTCCTGAACAGGAACCTGATCACGTCACCCTCCCGCACCCCATAGTCGCGGCCCTCGCTCCGGATCGCCCCCGCCGCACGCGCCGTGGCCTCGGAGCCCGCAGCGACCAGGTCATCCCAAGCGATGACCTCGGCTCGGATGAAGCCCCGCTCCATGTCGGTGTGGATACGCCCGGCAGCTCGAGCGGCCGGCGTGCCCGCCGCTACGGTCCACGCGCGCACTTCGACCCCGACGGTGGTGAAGAAACTGACCAGGTCGAGCAAGCCGTAGCCCGCCTGTACGAGCTTCTCGAGGCCAGAGGCCTCCACTCCCAGCTCTTCGCGGAACATCTCCTGTTCTTCTTCATCCAGCTCGGCGATCTCGGCCTGCAGCCTGGCGCGAAGAGGCACGACCGGCGCACCCAGGGCCTGGGCCGCAGATCGTACGCGCGCCAACAGGGAGTCGTGCTCGTCCTGATCGTCGCCCAGGTTGGCCACGATCATGGCCGGCTTGACGGTGAGGAGGAACAGATACGCCAGGTTCCCGAGATCGTTCGGGTGCAGCCCGGCAGCGCGCAGGGGGGTGCCAGCTGCCAAGGCCGCGTGAGCCCTCTGCAGTGCCGGGTAGAGCTTCTGTGCGTTCTTGTCACCGCCCGTGCGGGCCTTGGCGACGTCTATGAGCCGTGGCTCGACGGTCTCGAGATCGCGCAGCACCAGCTCGGTCTCCACCAGCTCGAGATCTCGCACGGGATCGACGTCGCCGTAGCGGTGGGTGATCTCGCCATCTGGAAAGCAGCGCAGCACGTGGACGATGGCGTCCACCTCGCGGATATGCGCCAGGAAGCGGTTGCCCAACCCCTCTCCCTTGGACGCACCTCGAACCAACCCGGCGATGTCCACGAACTCGAGGGTGGTCGGGGTGGTCTTTTCGGGAGCGTACAGACCCGCCACCCGCTGGAGGCGCTCGTCCGGCACCGGCACGATGCCCCGATTTGGCTCGATGGTACAGAAGTCGTAGTTCTCGGCCGGAACGGACACCGAGGTCAGCGCCGAGAAGAGGGTGGACTTGCCCACGTTGGGCAGGCCGACGATGCCGCAGGAGAAACCCATGGGCTATCGCTCCGGAACGCGGATCAGCAGGCGGGCCGCTTGACCGTCCGGGCCTGGGACCTCGCGGCTGGTGAAGACCTCGCCGTGGCTGCGCACCCAGTTGATGGGCTTCCCGTCGACGGGATCGATGGGCACGGCGGAGAGAAAGTCGGGTACCAGCAGCTCGAGGTGCGAAGGCAGCTGGCCATCGTGGGCGCGGCTGCCGCGCTCGAGAGCCACATGGGTGGCGAGGAGCACGCGCCGGCTGCGCAGGGTGCGATCCGCCAGGATCAGCGCGTTGATGCGGGCGGTGGACGGCGGCCGCTCCAGCAGCGAGCGTCCGATGGGATTGTCCATCATCGCGCCCAGGGAGAGCTGCTCCCGATCCCAGAGCCCCGGCCCCAGATCGGCATCGTCCCACAGCCCACCCGCTCGCACCGCGTCGAGCCTGGAGGCGCAGCGCAGGCGATGCATGGCCAGGGTGAGCGGGGCGTCGAAGGTCCGGGCGACGGGCAGCCAACCCGACAGCCAACCGGCCCAATAGGGCAGGCCCGCCTGGCTCAGATACTTCTCGGGTGTGGGCATGACTCCCAGGTTGGCGATCTCGTGCTCCTGCAAGCGGCAATCCCACACCAAGGCCGTGGTGACACCATCGGGCAAGGCACCCAGCCCGGCCAGCTCCTCGGCCAGGACCGACAACGCGACATCGGAGACCTCCGGATTGACATCGAGCCAGCGCTCCACCTCGTCCAGGGCGAGCAGGCCCACGGCCACGCCGATCTCGGAGAGACGAAGCTCGGAGCCGGCGTGCTCCAGCACGGCACCGAAGCGCATCACCGAAGCGAGATCCCGGGCGCCGCTGTCCGGATCACCGCCGTCGCTGCGGGTCCATGCCCTCAGCAGACGCACGCGCGCCGCGGCCGACAGACCGTTCAATCGGCGCCCCAGGATCCCAGCCTCAGGCGCCCCGAGTGCGACCGCGCCGCAGGCCAGCAGGGAGTCGAGGTCCCTCTCCACCCCCGCGGCCTGCTCCACGAGCGCGTGTTGCTCGGGGGTGGGACCGCGCTCGGGATCGAAGGCTGGCTCGAGGGCCTCGACGTCGAGCTTCGTGGCGCTCCGCACGAGGCGCTCGAGGCGGTCGCCGCTGTCGCCACAGGCCGACAGAGCCGGGGGTGAGCTGGCCAGGGGGGGGGTGTCCACCGCCGGCCAAACCCGCGCCGCCCGATGGGCCGCCAGCATGCAGGTGCCTGCCAGCACCAAGAACGGGATCGAAATGACGAAGACGATGCGAACGATCCCGCTCGACTGCGGTGCGGTGGCCTGGGTCATGGCGCTCCCGGAGGCTGGGGGCTCCCCATGGTACCTCTCCCGCCACCCGGTGGTACAGCGTGCCGGATCAAGGCGCGCCCAGGTCCACGCCCTCCAGCACGAACCGATGCTCCTCCGTCTCCTGGTACCAGTCCAACCACGGGGAGTAGGTCTTCACGTCTACCGAGCCAGCCTCGGGATCGAAGCTCATCAAGCGGAGATACCCCTCCCCGCCGAACAGCCGCGTTTGCATGTTGAAGAAGAGCTGGTGAACGGTGTTGCCGTACTCTCCCTGGCTCGCGAGGTAGGCGGCCTCGCCGTCGGTGTAGTGGCCGTTGAGCACGAAGCTCACCTGGGGATGATTCTGCAGGATCTGCCAGAACCGGACGCCGATGGTGGACAGACTGGCGTCGGGAGCCATGTAGGCGTGGGTCAGCACGATGACGCGGTGATCGTCGTGCTCGGCCAACAGCTGATCGGCCCAGTCCAGCTGCTCGCTGTCGGCGGCATAGGTCAGGGAGAGCACCAGCCAGGGCGTGCCCCCAGCCTCGAAGGAGAACCAGGCGTTGGCCAGGCTATCGGGCTCATGGCTTCCTCCGAACCACTCCTGGTCGCTGACCGCGCCGATGGGGAAGGTGGCGTCGAAGCGCGCGTCGTCCCCGTCATCGTCCAGGTCGTGGTTCCCCACGCACGCCGCGTAGGGGAGCACGCCCTCGATCTGGTCGAAGGCGGACCGGATGTTGTCCCACTCCTCCTGCGTGTTTTCGTGGGTGAGATCCCCTTCGTGCAGCAGGAAGGGGAACCCACCCTGTTCGGCCGAACCCGCTGCCCAAGCCAGCATGGCGTCCAGAACGGAGGGGTAGCTCAGGGCGTAGTACTGCGTGTCCGGCAGGACGATGAGGGTGAACGGTTCCGCGACCGGTGGGCCGCTCTCGTCCGAGCCCGGACCGGGACAGCCGGTGGCGACCAGGGACGAGGTGAGCAGAAGCGTGACGAGGGAACGAGCGCGCATGACACGCCCTATACCCCCACGACTATCGGAGCACCGCCCCCAGACTCGGCACGCTAAGCCACTTCCATGCTCCTCGCACTCCCCGTGGGTTTCGCGCTCGCCTTCACCCTGGCCTGGGTGACGACTGCCAAGTACAGCGGACCATGGACCCGAATCGCCACGGCCTCCGCGGCCATCGCGCTTCTGGCCTGTCTACCCCTGGCCGCGCTGGTGGCGGTGGATGCGCACGTGGAGATCGAAGACTGGGAGCTCGCCCGAGGATCCAACCGCACCCATCCACGGAGGAAACCATGATCGACCTGCTGCGCACCCGACGAAGCATCCGAAGGTTCGAGGACCGCCCCCTGTCCACCGGCCAGCGAGCCCTGCTCGAGGAAGCGCTGTTGCGCGCGCCCAGCTCCCGCAACCGCATGCCGTGGCGCTACGTCATGGTGGAAGAGGAGGCCACGCGCCAGGCCCTGGCCCGCTGCAAGCCCGTGGGCGTGGCATGGCTCGCACAAGCCCCCCTCAACGTCGTCATCTGCGGAGATCCGGCGGCCACGGACGTGTGGGTAGAGGACTGCGCCATCGCCGCTATCATCCTGCAGCTCGAGGCCCACGCCATCGGCCTGGGCAGCTGCTGGGGCCAGGTCCGCAATCGCCGCCACGACGACTCGCGGAGCGCCTCGGACTACGTCCTCGCCTTGCTCGACCTGCCCCGGGACCTCGAGGTGCTGGCCGTGATGGGCGTGGGTCACCCCGCCGAGACCAAGCCGGGCTGGCCCGAGGACGGGCTGAACCACGACAGGATCATCCGCCACCGCTCTTGAGGGCGACCCGCAGCTCGGCGAGCAGGCCCTCGCGCTCGTCGAGCCAGGCATACCAGGTGTCGCTCCCGATGGATCGAGCGGCCGCCCGCTGGGCGATCTCCACGGCCGTCCTCAGGGGTAGGCCCGCCAACCTGGCACAGCAGGTCACCGCGCAGAGTACGTCCCCCGCGCCGATGGTGCTCCGGACCCTGGCGGGCCTGGCGCGAACATGGAAAGGCTCCCCACCCCGCGGCCGCGCCAGCACCCCCTCACGGCCCAGGCTCACCACGAGATCGCCGCAAGGCGCAGCGGTCATGGCCTCCTCGAGGGCAGCGGTCGTCGAGCCCCTCGAGCCTCGCCAGGTCTCGAACTCCTCGCGATTGCAGCACACGGGATCGTCAGGCGTCACCACGGCGTCCACGGCCCGCGCCTCGCCAGGATGGAGCTTGTTGAGACCAAAACCGAGCGGGAGGGCGTGAAGACGAGCTGTCCGGATCCAGCCGTCGAGCCGATGCCCACACGAACGTTGCAACGAGCACAGCCCCGTGACCTGCACCCAAGGCCGCCCGGCCAAGAGGTCGGCGTGGGCCGTGGGATCTCCCAGGTAGGGGTAGCGAAGCGGCCAGGTCGTGACGGTGCGCCACTCGCC
>CAZVHW010000039.1:0-1478 GCA_964626835.1 uncultured Enterobacterales bacterium | reverse complement strand
GATGACACTGAGCTTCGTCGGCTGGTCGGCCAGGGTGCGCAGGCCGACGGCTAGCACGCCATGTCTCACCAGGAATTCGCTCAGGGCGGTCCCCTCGGCGTCGTCACCCAGCTGCGCCACGAGCGCCGTGGGAAGCCCCAGACGTGCCGCCACGCATGCGAAGATCAGTCCGTTCCCGCCCGGGTGATCCCAGACTCGGCAAGGCGCGGCCCCTCGCACGCGATCCACCAGGAAGGGACCCAAGACGACCAGGGCGGGGGAGACAGGTACGAGTGAGGAGTTGGCGGGCATGGTGACAACCCCATTCTCGCTCATCTCGGTCTCCCGGGGGGAACCCCTCGCCGAGGGAGCGGCATGGAAATACTATGCGGCCAACCCGGACCGGCGAGCATGGAGACGATGGCGTTCCTGAACGTGCCACCCGCAGCGCTGAGGCCCATGTTCGCCAAGCTGGCGGGCACGGCGCTCATGGGCGTGCTGCTGTTCGGCGCCGCGGGCCACGTGGCCTGGCCTCAAGGCTGGACCTTCCTGGCGTTGTGGGGCGTGGCCAGCATCTTCCCCGACTTGGCCCTCGCCCGCGACAACCCGAGCCTGCTGAGGCGACGCGCCATTCCCAGGGCAACGGAACCGACCTACGAGCGCGTCCTGAAGGCCCTCCACGGCCTCCTCCTCTTGGCCATCCCCGTCCTGGCAGGGTTGGACGCCCAGCGCTTCGAGTGGAGCCCCCTCCCTACCGAGATCATCTACGGAGGCACCCTGCTGGTGCTCATGGGCGGCGTGGGCCGCGCCTGGGCGATGGTCGAGAATCCCCACTACGAGCCCACCATGCGCATCCAGCGGGACATCGGGCACAAGGTGATCTACAACGGCCCCTACCGCATCGTGCGACACCCAGGCTACCTCGCTAGCATCGTCCAGGCTGCCGGAATCCCGTTGGTGCTGGGCTCACCGTGGTGCGCTATCCCCACCACGTTGATCGCGGTGGTCCTGGTGATCAGGTCGTGGTTCGAGGACCGCACCTTGATCGAGGATCTCAAGGGCTACACCGCCTACGCCCGCCAAGTCCCCACCCTGCTCTTTCCGGGTCTCTGGTAACCTCGCCGGGAAGCCCCGCACCCTACCCTCGGCGGGCTCCCGAGCTGCCCACCGCCACCATGCCCCCGCCTCCCCCCAAGCGCGCGCCCAGCTGGGCCAGGACCACCATCACCCTGGCCACCGCGATCTTCGCTGCCGTGGGCTCCGCCCTGGCCCTCGAGCGGCACTGGGGCTTCGAGCGCGAGCTTGGCCTGGACAAGGCCTACTTCTTCCAGCGTGTATGGCAAGCCGCCTTCATGGACGAGCCCCTGCGCACCCTGCTCGGTACGGAGCAGGGTTACGGCTTGCTGGCTGGACGGCATGTCGAGCCGATCCTGGTGCTCGCCGTGCCTCCCGTGCAGGTCTTCCCCCACGCCGAGAGCCTGCTCGTGCTGCAGGCGCGG